>DASWFT010000714.1:0-7001 GCA_036394075.1 Streptosporangiaceae bacterium | reverse complement strand
TGATCCGCGCCCCGGGGCCGGTGCACCCAACTGCTTTGCCGGCGCTCGGACGGTACCGGTACCCTGGGGCGGACCCTGGTGGGTCATGGGAGGCTTCGCCTAGTCCGGTCTATGGCGCCGCACTGCTAATGCGGTTTGGGTCAACAGCCCATCCGGGGTTCAAATCCCCGAGCCTCCGCCCCGGGTTACCGACAGAACTGCCGGTGTCATACCGACAGAACTGTGGCGGTGGCCTGATTTAGTATGGCGCCGGGTTCTGACACTGGCGCTGATCATCGTCTGGCCCGGTCGGCAGCGCCGGCCGGCCCTGTTGCGGTGCTGCGGGCTGGCCTGGGGCGTGGCTGATCTGCCGGGCTGATGGTTTCGAGGTGGCGAGGCTGGGCGTGCCTGTTAGCCGTCGGGGAGGTAGTCGCGCAGGCTCGCCCGCCGTCGCTGTGCGCGCCGGGTGATGCGGGCCTTGTCGCGGGCGGTGAGGGCCCGCCAGGCGCGGATCTTGCGGATGTTGGCGGCTATCAGCAGGAGCGCGGTGAAGAAGGACTGGGCGGCGATGCCGCGGACGCGGCGTCTGGCGGGCTGGGCGAGGGCCTGGTGGGCGGGGTCTTTCACGAATCCGTTGAGGCCTTCGATGGTGTTGCGCAACGTGGCGTAGCGGGCATGCCAGGCGGGGCTGCCGTAGGGCAGGTTCTGGCGGTAGCGGGCGCCGGTGCCGGGGGCGATGGTTATCGCGGTCTGGTGGCAGAGCCTGGGTGGTTCTGGCGGTGGCTGCAAGACCTTGGGCCGCCCGTCGCGGGGTGTTAGCGATGGCTGGCGCAGCGGGCACATGAGGGCGGGGTGGTGGCCGAGGGCGGGGCAGGTGAGCCGCTCGTATCCGTCGGCGTCGGGTCCGTCTTTGCGCTTGAGCTGGTAGGGGGCCCGGGCGGTGATCTGCTGGTCGTAGTGCTCGCGGGTGATGGCGTGATCACGCAGGCGGGCGGTGGCGGTGATCAGCGGCTCGGGCAGGGATGGGCAGTACCAGGTTCCCTCCACGAGTAAGGCTCCGCCGGTGTTTGCCTGGATGCCGAGCTGGTCAGCGCGGTAGTCCATGACCGGCTGGTAGCCCAGTGCCCGGGCGGGGAGGTGGAAGCGCTCGGGGAGGGCCTGGGTATAGGCGCGGCCGGAGCCCAGGGGGCCGGGCTTGTGCCCGCGGGCGGCCAGGGAGGCCAGCACGCGGGCGCCGGTGCCGCCGGGGTCTTCGCCGGGCCGGGTCAGTGCCAGCCCGGCGGCGAGGTTCGGTCAGGCGGGCGGCGCGCCCGGCAGCCGGGCCATGGTGGCGATGGTGGCCTCGAGCGCCCAGGCGATCTTGCGCAGCGGCTTGCCGCTGTTGTCCTCGCGGTCGCGGTGGTCGCCTTCGCGGACGTACCACCCGCCGTCGGGGTCGCTGGCGCATAGGCCGGTGCGCTTGGACGGGCCGCGGGAAAACAGCGGCACCGGGGTGGCGTCCAGGCCGGTGCAGCCGCCGGACGCGGCCCGCTCGCCGTCGGCAAGGACGGTGATGCTGGCTTCCAGCAGCGCGTTGATGAGCGCCTCGAGCCGGTCGCGGGCGGCCTCGGCCTGGCCCGGGGTCATCGGCTGGGTGCGGGCTTTGAGGTCGTCCTCGGCAAGGCGCCGGTTCTTCGGCAGCGGCGAGGGGTCTGCCACGCTGAGGATCTGGCGGAAGCAGTAGCGGACCCGGCGGTAGGCGGCCAGGAATGCCCGCTGGGTAGGGATCGTGCCGGTGACGCCGAGCAGCGCCCGGGAAGCGTCGGAGAGCTGGCCGGACAGCAGCCGGGTCGCCTCGGTCAGGAACAGCGGCCGGTCGTCAAGGGCCAGGCACAGCAGCGCGGTGAGCACGGCTCGGGCCGGCAGCGGGCGGGGGCGCCCGGTGGCATGGGCCAGCGCGGCCTCGATGACGGGGGCCTTGCCGGAGCGGTCGGTCAGCCTGGCAGCGAACGCGACGGTCTGATCATCGAGGAGCGTGCCGGGTTCGGGGATGCCCAGCCCGCCGCCGTGCATCAGCGTGCCCGCCGGGTCTTGTCCCAGGCCCGCAAGGCAGCCTTGGACGGTGCGCCGACGGCGTGGCGGGCATAGCGGGCCAGCGATTCAGCCTCGCGGATGCCGGTGATGGCCAGCAGCCCGCAAAGCGGGGTGCCGGCCGCGAGGTGGTCGCAGATGAAGCTGGACCGGCACCGGTTCACGGTCAGCCGCGGCGCGGCCGGGCCGGCTTCCAGCTGGCGGGCGAAGTTGGTGACGAAGTTCTTATAGCCGCGCTCAGCCGGGCCGGGGCGGAACACGTGCCCGCTGCCCGCGCGGCAGGCCAGCTCGACGGCGCGGCCGGCGTAACGCGAGGTGACCGGTACTGCCCGCGCGGCCGGCCCGGTGATGTGAACCGTGACCCGCCGCCCGTGCCGTGTCACGTCACCACCGCGCAGGGTCACCAGCTCACCGGGCCGCAGCCCGGCGCCGATCCCGAACACGATCACGGCTAGCGCGGAGGAGCGTTTCGCCGGGTCGCGCTGCGCGGCCGCGGCCGCGGCCAGCTCCGCCCGCTCGGCCGGCGAGTACGGCGGCGGCGCTTTCGCGCCCGCGAACGGCGTCGGCCGCTGCCCCGGCGGCCCGTGCACCGCCGCGGCGAGCCGGTACAGCGCTGACCGGTAGGTGCCCCGGGTCGCCGGCGCCCGGCCCGCCAGGCCGGTCACGCAGAACGCCTCGATCACGTCATAGTCGAGCAGGAACTCCCAGCCGCCCGGGACCCCGCGCGACTCAGCGAACCGCCACAGCCCGCGCAGCGCGGGAGCGGTCACGCTGCCGGCCAGCCGCAACCCCGGGCCCGCTGTATCGTTCCCGCCGCCGCCAGGCATGCTTGAAATATAGTTACTTCAAGCACGCAAGCGGGGGATGCCGCCAGCGCGGCGGATAAGGAATCCTGTGACCATGGACGACCTGGCCCGCCGGCACCAGCAGATCCAGGCCGAGCTCGCCCAGATCGGCATCACCCTGCCCGGCTCGCTCTCCAGCCGCACCACCCGCTGCCAGCGGGCCAGCTGCCACTGCCACGCCACCCCGCCCATCCTGCACGGCCCCTACCCCACCTGGACCCGCAAAGCCGGCGCCCGCTCCATCACCAAGACCCTCACCACCGAGGACGCCGAGCGGCTCCGCCCCTACTTCGCCGCCCACCGCCGCCTGCGCCAGCTCATCACCGAGCTCGAAGCCGTCTCCATCGAACTCGCCAAACAGCCCGCAACACCCAAAACGCCGGGAGATCAGCCCGCTTAACGCGGGATCAGCCCTCTCGGAGCAGCCCATAACCGCCGGTCAGCAGGGTTTTGTCGGTGGCCCACAAGTTTTCCCAGGTCAGATCTCGTTTTCCAGCTCTCCAAGGCAGTGTTCAAGATCGTCTGACCGTCATCTGACCGTCGTTGCAGGCGGGATGAGTGGACACCGGGCGCCATGACCTGACCGTGAATGGCACACCGGGCACCGGCGATCACTGGCCTGGTTGAACAGCGGCCGGCCGGGAAACGGGCTGTCGATGGCGCCGCCTGCGCGCCGGTGAAGTCGCGGCGGAAGGGATTCCGGGCGGCCGGGCCCAGCAGTGCAGCCAGCCCGGGCCCCCCGGGGCCGGCGGTCCAGACCTGCCGAAGGCAGGTGTGAAGACCCGCGGGTGTGCCCCCCGGGAGGGTTGCGTTCGGTGATGACCGGCAGCGGAGCCACCAGCGGCCTGGTGCTGGCGTTCAGCACGGCGCCGGATGGGTTGGCGGTGGCCGCGCGCGGCACGAGCCCTGCGCGTGGCGGCTGTGCTGGCGGGCCGGCGGTCACGGCAGGATGGTTCCATGACGACGGTCCGCTCGGGCGTGCCTGGTCACGATGATGGCACCGCGTTCGTGCGCCTGCGCCGGGGGAAGCTGGCCGATGGCCCGTCAGGCCCGCGGGTGCAGGACAACACGGCCGAGGGCCCGGATGAGATCGTCTGCCCGGGGTGTGGCGACGACCCGGGCCGGGACTGGCCGGAGATCTCCGAGGACTTGCGCAGAATCCGGGGCATGTACGGCACGAAGCAGGGCGCCGAGGCCGCGCTCATGGATCACATCGGCATGCCGACGCGCTGACAATCCCAGGCCCGCCCCGGCCAGGCGCCGCGCAGCCGAACTCCAGCCACACCGAGTCACGGGCAAGGTCAGCGAAAACGCGCGCCGAGCCGCCGTCAGGCACGCTGATCCGGGTCGGCTGGTTGGCCGTAGAAGGCGCGCAGGAACGGGTGTTCTGTGTGCCCGGGAGCCCTCGAGATCCAGGTTGTGGGATCAGAGTTGCCCGCTAGCACCGCCCAGCGATGGCGGGCAGCGGGCCGTCATAGATCACAACCGGGGCGCGCGGGAACCGGCTGGTGTGCATCATCTGCTACTTCATGCGACGACCGGTTGCGCCACGGCTGGGCCCGATCAGGTGAAGCCGACGTTCAAGACGAAGTCCCCGAGCCTGAGCTTGAGTACTCCGCCGCCGACCCAGTGCACGATGAAAGCCAACAAGATGATGGCCAGGATTACGACGACCACCCAGAAGAACGCGACAAATGCCGGGGATGGCATACCCGGCTACCGTTCTCGCTCTAGCCACGGCCACCAGCTACCCACCGCCGCCCAGCCCGGGCCGCGGGCAGCGGCGGCACCCGTGCCCGCAGCCCCCAGCGCCAGCGAGGCCGGTGCGGCGGTCAGCCCGGCACCGCCAGCACGGCAGCAACCACAACAAGAAGCCGGAAGCGATGCATGGCCGGGTCCTTCTTCCTCCCCGACCCACTCGACGCTGCGCCCGGCGCCACCGGCGCGGAAGAGCCACAACCACCGCGCCCGCGAAACCGGCACCACCGGGGCGGGGCCGGCCTTAGTGCGGTCGATGGGGGCAGGTGGCATCTGCGGCTGGCGCACGGCTGGTCAGCCCGTCGTGGCAGCCCTCTGGCCGGGCAGCGCTGGCAGGTATAGCGTCCATTAAGGTCGGTCAGCGACATACCTTTCAAACGTCAACGGGACGGAGAGGTCATGCGAAGAAGGCTTCCGAGAAGAGCTCTGGTCTCTGGCCTGCTGCTCGCGGCGGTGATCCCGGCTGCGGGCGGTGGTGCCGCCGTGGTCTCGGCGGGCCCGGCGGCGGCGTCGGGTTCGCCGCACTTCCACTTCGCCTTGTCTGGGCTGCCGGCCCAAAGCCGCGGGCCGCGTGCCGCGTTCCTTCCGGTGACCAGAGGAAGGGCCTACCCGCTTGCCGCCGTCTCGGCGGCAAGCGTCGCCACCGGGGCCAATGTCAACGTGATCGGCAGTAACGACGTCGTCCAGCAGGGCATCATCAACGGTGTCCACGTTTTCACCTGCAACCCGGGCAAGGACACCGCGCAGAACGAGACCACCATCGCCGCCAGCGGCTCCACGCTGGTCGCCGGGGCGAACGACTACCGGCTGTATGAGCCCAGCGAGAACCGCTACGACGCCTCCGCCGGTTTCTACCGGTCCGCCGACGGCGGCGCCACCTGGTCGGCCGGGATCATCCCAGGGCTGGTCCGCGCCGACACGGCCGCGCCGGGCCCGTATGAGGCGGCGGGCGATCCCGCGGTCGCGGCCGGGCCGAACGGCACGTTCTGGTACGCCGACATCGCCTTCGACCGCACCGACGCGGCGAACGCGATCGCGGTCAGCCGCTCCGCTGACGGCGGCAAGACCTGGTCCACCCACTTCGTGGTGCAAACCTCCGCCATCGCGGGCAAGCGGATCTTCAACGACAAGGACTGGGTCGCCGCCGACCCCACCGACCCGACCGGCAACACCGCCTACGTCGCCTGGAATTTGGACAAGAACCGCAGCTCAGCGATCGTCATCTCCAAGACCACCGACGGCGGCCGGACCTGGTCGGTGCCCAAGAAGGTCTCGAGCCTGTTCACCACCGACATAAGCGCCACGGTCGTGGTCGGCAACGACGGCACGGTGTATGTGACGTTCGAGACGACCACCAGCAGCGGTGACGCGGTGGCCTTCGCCGTCTCCCACAACGGCGGAACCACGTTCACCACCAAGCTCATCGCCCCGATCAACGACATCCCCAGCCCGCTGCCAGGCGCGACATTCCGCGACAACAGCTTCCCCGCCCTAGCCATCGACGGGTCCACGCTGCACGTGGCGTGGTCCAACTGGAACGGCACCGACGCCGACGTGGTCTACATGCGCTCTGCCAACGGCGGGACCACCTGGTCCGCCCCGACCGCCATCGGCGGCGGCCCGGGCGACCAGTTCTTCCCCTGGATCGCCGCCCGTAACGGCACCGTCTACGCCAGCTGGTTCAACCGCGCCAGCGGCGACACCTACACCATCGCCGGCGCGGCATCCACCAACGGCGGCGCCACCTGGTCCGCCCCAGCGACACTGTCCACCGCCACCTCGAACGTGCAGGCCGGCAACGAATTCAGCTTCCCCAACTGCGCGGCCAACTTCATCGGCGACTACAACGGCATCACCGTGGACTCCAACGGGGTCGGCCACGCGCTGTGGACCGACATCCGCACCGACCAATTCGACCCGCCAAACAACGCAGACCAAGATCCCTTCACCGCCACACTCACCGCCTCCGGCTGACCGAACCCACCACCCCCACTGGTGCCAGGCGAGGGCCGGCCCGCATCCGAACAGCGCATGCGGGCCGGCCTCTTGCTCCGCCGCCAGCCCGGCCCCGTAGCCAGGATGCGGCCCAGGCCGACTGCCCACCGGCCACTGGGAGCGGGGCCACCTTCCCGCCCAAAACGGTGCCCATAATTGGCTGCTCGGCGCGAAATGACAAGCTCAAGGGCAGCTGGCGTCATCGCGCCAGAATCGGCGATCCGGCGCCTCACGTCGGCCAGCCACGGCAGTGATGAGATGGCGGCCGAGACGGCCGCAGCGGGGGGATGATTCCTCAGCGGCCGCCTCGCTGCTGCCTCCCACGGCGGCCGTGTCACTAGGCCGCTGGTTGCG
>DASWFT010000713.1:0-11757 GCA_036394075.1 Streptosporangiaceae bacterium | reverse complement strand
CGGACCGCGTGTACATCACCACAGACCCGGACGTGGCAGAACCCGACCGGGTCCTGCCGCTCGCGATGACCGCAGACACGCGGCATGGCGCTGACGCGGCGACCAATGCCGCCATCGAGGCCTACGGCATCACGGACCTGGCGGAGGTGCGGCAAAGACAACCCCACCAACGTGAGCTTCCCCGCCGACGCCCTCAATTTCCGGCAGTTCGCCGCCGCCGTCGACGCACATGCTCGCGGCTTCATCAACGCACGCCCCTAGCGGTGACACAATCCCAGACCCGCGCGTCAGGCGTCGTTTACATCTGGGATCTCTGTATTGGAGTAGTACGCCTTCTTGAACGGGAAGGCATCTGCGACCCAGCGCCGTAGCGCGACGTAGAGTTTCGTGTAGAAGCCGCGGTGATAGGCATCGGGCGTGACCCACCAGCTCACATCGACGTCGTACTCCAGTAGCGTGTCGGTGAGTGGGGTGCGCCTTCCCATGGGGTAGAGGTAGCAGCATCCGAGGTACTGGTTGTCTGAGTCGTACACGGCATAGGTGAATGAGTATCCTTCGCGGAACTCGAGTTCGTGCCAGACCAGATCGACGTAATTGAAATCCTCGCTGACCGGCTCAGTAGGCCAGCCGCCACCACGAGTCCGTTGGATGATCTCGAGGCTGGCGTTGATTCCTTGCACGTCATCGTGCAGGTCGGCGCGGCTAATCGCTCTGGCGTGGATGTCCTCATGGGCCAGCTCGGTGGGTGGCGTGTACCCGGTGGGCAAGTCGAGGCTCTTGACGAGACCCTTGTAGTCCATGACCGTCTCCTCGTCTAGATGCTGACGAACGTCGAGTTGATGATCTTGCCCATTGCAGGCCTCTGTGTTACCCGTACGGATTCAGCGCCGAAGGTAACGATTTGGTCTCGGCAGGCAAAGTACCCATCCGCCTGATGGCCGGAGCCGAAGTACGGCCGTGGGGGGAAAGCCCGAGTCAGCGCGTGGCCATCAGCGGCACAGCCGTCCTGGTCTGGATCTGACCCGGATGCCTCATTTTGGTGATCGCGGCCTGACTCGGTGTGGAGGTCCGCGGGATCGGTTGCGACCTCTGCTGCGCCGTCCAGGCATGTCCAATTCGCAGCGCAAACAGTCCAGCACGGCAGGGCACTCCCGTCCTGCTCGTCCACCGCAGGGGCGAACGGCATCGTGCCAGCCCCGGAAGGGATACCCATGAGTGGCCAAGATGACATGAGCTCGCCTTCAGGCCGCACTGGTGCTGATCGCGAGGCGCAGCAGCGCCTGTCACGGCGTTCGGTTCTGCGGGGCGCCGCCGGCGCCGGAGTCGCGGGAATCGCCGCCACCGCCCTCGCCAGTACCACGGTACCGGCCTTCGCCGCCTCGGCGCGGCCGGCGGTGCCCGCCGCGCACGGCACGAAGGCCGAGACGAAGGACGCGGACACCGCGGACCAGATCGTCGTACATGTCCGCGATGCCAAGTCGGGAGAGATCGACCTGTTCCGCGGCACAAGCCAAACCCGCGTGCACGACCGGGAGCTGGCCGCACGCCTGGTACGCGCGAGCCGCTGATGAACGCCCAAGCGTCCTGCCATTCTCAGTACAACTTGTGAGGTAATTGATGTCTTCGCATCGCGAGGCACCGGAGATCTCGAAGGATCCGGTCGCCGACAGTACCGATGTCTACGCGTTTGTCAGCCCTGACCAGCCGAACACGGTCACCCTCATCGCCAACTACATCCCGCTGCAGGAGCCCGCCGGCGGCCCGAACTTCTATGAGTTCGGCGACGACGTGCTCTACGAAATACACGTTGACAACAATGGCGACGGCAAAGCCGATATCTCCTACCAGTTCCGCTTCGAGACGGAACTGACCACTCCAGCGAGCTTCCTCTACAACACAGGCCCGATCGGATCGCTCAGCGACCCCAACTGGAACAGCAAGCAGTTCTACCAAGTTACCCGGGTCGACAAATCCGGCGCGCACATCCTGGCCAGCAAGCTTGCCTGCCCGCCGTGCAACGTCGGCGTGCTGTCCACGCCGAACTACGAGGCGAACCTCGGGCATCCGGCCGTGCACTCCCTGGGCAACAACATCAAGGTCTTCGCCGGCCAGCGTGCCGAGGAGTTCTACGTCGACCTGGGCTCGATCTTCGACCTGGGCAACCTGCGCCCGCTCCAGCAGTTCAACGTCTTCGGGAAGGCCGCCGGGCTCAAGAGCGCGCCCGGCGTGAACGCCACTGATCGCCTGAACGTGCACTCCATCGCGATTCAGGTGCCGATCTCCCAGCTGACCGCGACGGGCCGCCCGACGATCGGCGTGTGGACCAGCGCGAGCCGCCGGCGCGTGCGGGTGTCGAGCGAGGAGGAAACCGGCGACTTCTTCAGCGGTCCCTTCAGCCAGGTTTCGCGGCTGGGCAACCCACTTTTCAACGAGGTCATCGTCCCGCTGGGCAAGAAGGACTACTGGAACAAGCAGCAGCCGGCGAACGACATGCAGTTCGCCTCGTTCGTCGCGAACCCCGAACTGGCCGGGCTGCTGCCCGTCCTCTACCCGGGGGCGTTCCCCCATCTCGCTGCCCTCGACAAAGCCGGGACAGCCCGCGCCGACCTGGAGGCGATTCTGCTCACCGGGATCCCGTCCGGCCTGATCAAGGGCTTTACGAACTTCACCGGCCAGACGCAGGCCGACATGCTGCGGCTCAACACGTCGATTCCGCCCACGCCTACCGGCTCCAAGACGTTCAGCATCCTCGGGCTCATCGGCGGTGACCCCGCCGGATTCCCGAACGGGCGCCGGGTGACCGACGACGTGGTCACCATTGAACTGCGAGCCATCGCCGGAGCGGTATTCCCGCTGATCGACCCGAGCTACGTGGTCGACGCGGTCGTCCCTGACGTCACCGACGGCCTGACGGGCAGCAACGTCACCAACCAGCCCCTGTCGGCGTTCCCCTACCTGGGAGTGCCGTACGACGGCTACGACAACCCGTCCTGATCAGATGGATGGGAACACCGGACGCCGGCCGGCACTACAGGCGCTGGCCGGCGCCCGCTTCCCTGTCCCGCGGAATCCCCCGGGTTCTTCAGTCCATAACGACAGCAGGAGCGCATCGCGATGACCGAATCTGCCCCCGGCCCCTCCAGCGCCGGTAGCGTCGTCCTCAACGTCGGGGCCGACATTGGCGCCCTGGTGCTACACACGCCCGCGGACCTTGACGGCCGTGAGATCGAGATCAGCCCATACGGCATCCCGGCCGCCCGGCGTACACACTCACAGGTCCGGGAACGCCGGGCCGGCGGCAGCACGCAGCACGCGGCCGTCTACCCGGGGCTTACCGCCGGTGACTACATCATCTGGCGTGACGCCACCACCCCGGCCGGCACGGTGACCGTCAACGGCAGCCACGTCACCAGCTACCACTGGCCAGACAGTCCGCCGTCCAATCCCGAGCAGTCCTGAGGCCCGGCGGTGTCACGCTTCAAATCTGCTTGAGGAGGGGTGTCCGACCTGGTCATCCTTGATGTGGTGATGGCACGCACGCAGCCGCTCACCCGGTCGGTTTCGCCGTCTCCACGCGCGATCTTCATGACAGTCGCGGGATTCCGCCATGCTGTGTAGTGGATGTCTGCCCCGACTGCCCGACAAGGGGGCCCCAAGATGATCATTGATTGTGCTCACTACCAGGACGGCCGCAGGCAAGGTGAAGGCGCGGTGCCGCTGGAGGAGGCTGCGGCCCGGTGCGGGCAGGGCGGCTTCGTGTGGCTGGGACTGTTCGAGCCGGGACCCGAGGAGCTGGCCCTGGTCCGTGACAGCTTCGGCCTGCACGAGCTGGCGGTAGAGGACGCACAGACCTTTCATATCCGGCCGAAGGTCGAGAGCTACGACGGAGATGTGCGGCTGGTCATCCTGCGTACCGCGCGTTACGACGACGAGGCCGAAGAGGTCGAGTTCGGCGAGATCAGCGTGTTCCTCGCGCCGACCTTCGTGATCACGGTGCGGCAGGGTGTGGCGAGCGAGTTGCGCGAGGCGAGGCAGCGGCTGGAACATCGGCCGGAACTGCTCATCGCGGGCAGCTCAGCCGTGTTGTGGGCGATCCTGGATCAGGTGGTGGACGGGTACGCGCCGGTCGTCGCCGGGCTCGAACGTGACATCGACCAGATCGAGGCCACCGTGTTCTCCGGCGCCGTAGCGCCGACCGAACGGATTTACTCGCTGCGCAGAGAGGCCACCGACTTCTACCGTGCCGTCCACCCGCTGCTCGGCGTTATCGCCACGATCGAACGCGCAGCAGGCCCGGAGTTGCAGCCGTACCTGCGTGACGTCCAGGATCACCTGCTCCTGGTCAACGAGGAGGTCGCCGCCCAACGAGACCTGCTCGGCACGGTCCTGGAGGCAAACATGGCGGTGATCTCGGTCGAGCAGACGAAGGTCAGTGTCCGGCAGAACGCCACCATCGAGCAGCTCACCATCCTGGCCACGGTCTTCCTCCCGCTGACGTTCATCACCGGCTTCTTCGGCCAGAACTTCGCCTGGCTGGTCGGACGCATCAACGACCTCGCCGCGTTCCTCGTCTTGGGCATCGGCGGTCTCGCCGTGCCGTTGGTGCTGCTGTTCTGGTGGCTGAGACGCCGCAGGCTTCACACGAGCACCGGCACCGTGCTCCACGACGGCCGGTTCTAGAAGCGCGTTGGCCAGGTATGGACCGGCTCGTTGGTGTGCATGTGCTCGATGTAGCGCCGGGTCATCAGCCGCAGTGCCTCCGGGCGGTCGGTAGCGCTGCCCTGGTCGGGTCCTGCGATGGTGGCTATCTGCCAGGCGGCGCCGGTCTGGCCGGTAAGGCAGCGCTGCTCGATGATCCCCAGCAGGCGGTCGGCATGGACCGGATTAACGCCCCAGCGGCCGAGTCCCTCGCGGGCCAGCGGCACCAGGCGGCGCAGTATGAGCTCGGCTGCTGGCGCTTCACCGAGGCCCGGCCAGTAGAGTTGCGCATCCAGGCCGTAGCGCGCTGCCTCATGAAGGTTCTCGGCCGCGGTGGCGAATGACATCTGGGTCCAGACCGGGCGCTGCGCCTCGGCGAGGGCACGCACGAGTCCGTAGTAGAACGCCGCGTTGGCCATGACGTCAGCGACGGTCGGGCCAGCCGGGAGGACCCGGTTTTCCACCCGCAGGTGCGGCTGGCCGTCGACCACGGCATAGACGGGTCGGTTCCAGCGGTAGATAGTTCCGTTGTGCAGGCTCATTTCGGCCAGCTGCGGGCAGCCACCGCGCTCAAGCACCGCCAGCGGATCCTCGTCGTCGCAAATCGGCAGCAACGCTGGAAAGTACCGCATGTTCTCCTCGAACAGATCGAACACCGACGTGATCCAGCGCTCGCCGAACCACACGCGGGGCCGCACTCCCTGCTGCTTCAGCTCATCCGGCCGGGTGTCCGTGGCCTGCTCAAACAGCGTGATCCGGGTCTCATGCCACAGCTGCCGGCCAAACAGGAACGGGGAGTTGGCCGCCAGCGCGACCTGCACGCCCGCAATCGCCTGGGCAGCGTTCCAGTAACTCGCGAAGGCGTCGGGGCTGACCTGGACATGAAGCTGCACGCTCGTGCAGGCAGCTTCGGGGGTGATGCTGTCCGCATACGTGAGGAGTTGCTCGGCGCCGTCGATCGCGATGCGCATGTCCTCCCCGCGCGCCGCGAAGATCTGCTCGTTGAGCACCCGGTAGCGGGCGTTGGCCGACAGGGTCCCCTCGTGCATGTGATGTTCTTGCAGTGTCGGCAGGATGCCGATCATGACCAGACGGCTGCCGGTGCCGCGGGCCTTGGCGTCTGCGGCATTGAGGCTGGCGCGGATCTCCTGCTCCAGGTCCCCTAGCGCGTCACCATAAAGCTGGCGGGGCGGCACATTGATCTCGAGATTGAACTGCCCAAGCTCGGTCGCCCAGGCCGGGTCCGCGATCGCGTCGAGCACTTCGGCGTTGCGCATGGACGGCGCCCCGCGGGAGTCGGCCAGGTTCAGCTCGATCTCCACGCCCACCCGCGACGGATCGGACTCGAACAAGCGCTCGCGCAGCATCCGGGCGAACACGTCCAGCGAGCGCTGCACCTTGTCCCGGTACTTGCGCCTGTCCTCGCGGCTGATCTCGATCGCCTGTATGTCACGGCCCATAAGGCCCCCGCTCAATGAGATAGGGAGACCATGTACCCCTGCAGGCACTGTACACATTCGCACGGCGGCGGGGCGCCATTGTCACCGCCGCGTGGAGCAGGCACTATGTGCGGGTGATTGGCGCAACTGGAGTGGCGGGTGCCTGGGCAGGCGACGCCGTGGCGATTTTCCGGGTGCCCGATCCGGCGCACCGGCTGGCGGGCGTGCGTCTCAGGCCGGACGTGCGCATCGCTGGCGACCTGCTCGACTTCCGCCGCATCGGCGCTGAGTGGGAGCTGGTCATCGGCCGGCCGCCGGTGAGCCGGATGGAGTACCTGGTCGAGCTCCGCTACTCCGGCGGCAGCAACGAGATCGTGCCGCATCCGGGTAACCCACGGCAGGTCGAGGGCGCGTTCGGGACGAAGAGTGTTCTTGAATTTCCCTCCTACGCGCCGCCCGGCTGGCTCATGGCCCCCGCCGAGCCGGGCCGCAGCCACGCCTTCGGCGTGCCTGTCCCCTGGCTCGACGGCGCGATCTCCGTGCGGACGTGGTCTCCGGCCGGTGCCGGGGACGACGAGCCACTCCCGCTGCTCGTGGTGCACGACGGGCCGGAGTACGACGTGCTGGCCAGCCTCACCCGTTACCTCTCGGCGGGTGTGGCCGGGGGATGGCTACCGCGCCTGCGAGCCGCGCTGCTCGACCCAGGGCCGCGGGACCGCTGGTATTCCGCCAACACGCGCTACGCTCGCGCGTTGCGGCTCGCGGTGATCCCCGCCCTGGCCAGCCGGCTGGCGACCACCGTGCGGGTAGGAATGGGCACCAGCCTCGGCGGCCTGGCGATGCTGCACGCCCACTGCCGACATCCCGACGCGTTCGACGCGCTGTTCCTGGAATCCGGCAGCTTCTTCAGCCCGCTCTTCGACAGTCACGAGCGGCGGTTCCCCTACTACCAGCGCATTGTCCGGTTCGTAGCCGACGTGCACCGTGGCACGCTCCCAGCCCGGCGGGTGCCAGTGGTCCTCACCTGCGGCGCGATCGAGGAAAACGCCGAGAACAACCGCCTCATGGCGCAGAGCCTGCGTGCGCAGGGTTACCAGGCGGCGCTGCATGAGGTACCCGACATGCACAACTACACAGCCTGGCGTGACGCGTTCGATCCCCATCTCACGCGGCTGCTCCAGCAGGTGTGCCCATGAGCCGGGAGGTGGCCGAGCTATGGTCGGATGCCCTCGGTGCCGCGGGCACGATTATCCGCTACGGCCACTGGGGACGCGCGGTGCTGGCGTTCCCCTCTGAGCAGGGCAGGGCCTGGGATTTCGAGAACAATGGCATGGTCGGCGCGGTGGCTGACCTGATCGACGCGGGACGGTTGAAGGTCTACTGCGTCGACAGCTACGACGCGGCGTCGTGGTCCAACCAAGACGTCCCGGTCGAGGAGCGGGCGCGCCGGCACGGCTGCTACGAGTCGTGGATTCTTAACGATGTTCTGCCGTGGATCTACCAAGACTGCGGGGGTGCGGCGGAGGTGGTGGCCCTCGGCTGCAGCTTGGGTGCCTTCCACGCGGCCAATTTCGCGCTCAAAAGGGCCGACCTGTTCCCACAGGCGATGTGCTTCTCAGGTAACTACGACCCCGCATCGTGGCATGGGTGGGGCGAGCGGGGCACTGCGGCATACTTCAACAGCCCCCTCGACTATGTCGGGCACCTGCATGGCGACCATCTCGACTGGCTGCGCGGCCGCGTCAGCCTGCTGCTGGTGTGCGGCCAGGGCCAATGGGAGGACACCACAGGGTCGCTGCCGAGCACGAAGCAGTTCGCCGCGCTGCTCGCCAGCAAGGGCATCGGGCATGAACTTGACCTGTGGGGCCACGACGTGCCCCACGACTGGCCTTCGTGGCGCGCCCAGGTGGCCCATCACATGCCGCGATTCTGCTGACGACGGGAGCCCTCATTGACAGCTACGAGGCACCTGATCGGATTGCTGCTCGGTACCGAGGAGGACTGGCCGAGGGCGTTCAAGGAGATCCTGCGCCGGCTCGGCCCGGTCGCAGGCGCGGGCGGCACCCGGCACGTCTTCGACTGTGAGCGGATAACCATCGAGCCATTCGGCCCGCGTGACCGGCCCCGCTACGACCTGGTCATCGACCGGCTCGCGTACTGGTACTACCACCCACGGGAATGGCTGAAGAAGGTCGCCCTGATGGACGGCGTATACCTGCTGAACAGCCCATTCACGGTTCAGTCCATGGAGAAGCACGCGGCCTACTGCGCGATGATGCGACTGGGGCTCAAGGTGCCTGAAACGGTGCTCGTGCCGTACAAGAATCCAGTGGACAACGCTCGCTACGCTTCCACCGCCGCCCAGTACAACAGACCCGGACGGTCCAGTCGACCTATCCGGCCCACGAGCACGACCAGTTCATCGCGCACCTGCGAGGCCTGCTCGGCCTGTGGGTTCGTGACGAGAGCACCCGCCTGCGGACCGCCTGACGTATAGGCCGCACGCCGACACGCCGGATAGCCCGGAGCACGCGCTGTGAGTCAGCCTGGGAACGACAGTGCGCGGGTGAGCGCGGGCGCCACATCGGCCAGCCTCGCAACTGGCTGACTGATGCCGCCGCCGCTGCGAGCCAGGGCTGCGGAAGCCTTCCGGGACTCCGCTGAGGGGAGCGGGCACAGCACCTGCAGCTGGCCAGTCCCCGTCAGCGCGGACGCCGGGTTGTCACCTGCCGTCCGCAGGCAGTCGGAGAGCAGGACGGTGACCCGCTCACCCGCGGCCGCCCCGGCCAGCTGGGCGGCCGCCGCCCGGAGGGCGCCGGCCAGGTCGGTTGCTCCATGCCCGCGCAGCCCCACCAAGTCGCCGACCAGCTCCTCGGGCACCCGCCGGGAGCCGTGCGCCTGCAACACGGTGACATCACTACTAAAGGCAATCACCCCGGGATCCAGCCCGCCGTCGGCGGCGAGAACGACACCGGCCGCCGCAACGGCCGCGATCGCAACCGCCAGCCCGGACATCGAGCCGCTGGTGTCGACCAGCAGGCAGACCGCCCGACGATGCGCCCGCCAGGACCGGGTCACCAGCTCACCGGGGGGCGGGGGCCAGGCGCCCGACAACCGGTCGAGCGTGCTGTCCAGATCGACATCCCCATCGCCTCGCGTGCTAGGACCTAGCCGGCGGGTACCACGAGACTGATTCCAGCCCGCCGCACCGAGCCGCACGAAAACGCGCGGCGCCAGCATGCGTGCGGCAGCCCGCAGCTCCCGGTCGGTGGCGAGCGTCAGGTCGGCGAGCAAGGTCGCCGCGCCATCCGGGTCGTCGGCTAGCAGCCGGACCAGCGCGCTGTCATCCAGCTGGCCCACATCGGGTGAGACATCCGCGAACGAGGAATGCGCCAGGGCCAGCTCGGAACGGCTGATGGTCCGCCGTGCGCGGCCGCGGCCGCGGTCACGGCGGAGGCTGGAGCGGGACTGGCCGGGATGACTGCGGCCTGCCGCCTGCGCCGGCAGGCCGTCAGCTTTTCCCCGGCCATCCAGGGCGGCTCCCCCGCTGGCGCCTCCGGTGGCCGGCCGGGGGCGCTCGCCGCCGGCCGGCCCGGGCGGCGGCGCGCCGGCCGGCCAGAGCTGGCTGAGTAGCTCGTCGAGGACTGACTCCGCGCTGCGGTCACAGCCATCGGCGATCTTGATCCGGCCGGACAGCGCGGCGTAGGCGGCGTCCTGGGCCGTGGCACGCGACATGCCGGACTCGCCGCGTAGCCGCGTCAGCCCGGTGAGCAGCAGCACCAGGTCGATCGCGCCCCGGACCGAGGCGCCCATGCGCACATCGCGATGGTCGCGGGTGGCACGGGCAAGCGTCACCGCAAGATCCACAACCTGGCCATTCTCGCCGGTGACCATCGCGGTAATCTCCCGCTCCGCTGCCGCGTCCTGATAGCCGAGCACCACCCGGCAGATCCGGTCCGCGATGGCCTGGCTCACCCTCGCGGTCCCCACCGCGTCGAACGGGTTCATCGCCGCGATCAGCCGGAACTCGGCGTCGGCGGCCACCATGCCGAGGCGGGGCACGGCGATCTCGCCTTCGGTCAGGACGGTAATCAGGACGTTCAGCGTCTCCTCGGGAATCCGGTTGAACTCCTCCAGGTAAAGCAGGGCTCCGCCCCGCATCGCCTGCAGCAGCGGGCCGTCGGAGAAGCTGGCCGGCACATAACCATCGGCCAGCACCTGCGCGGGGTCGTACTGGCCGATCAGCCTGGCCGGCGTCAACTCGGCGTTGCCCTCGACGAAGACGACGTCCCGGCCTGCGTTGCTGGCGACGTACCGCAGCAGCGTCGACTTGCCGGTACCCGGCGGTCCCTCGATCACGACGTGCCGGCCGGCCTGCAACGCCACCGTCAGTACTTCACGCTCGCGCCGCAGCCCTACGACTGCCTGGCCACCAGATGATGGCGTCATAGCGCTGTCCGGATGGCTTGCAGATCAGGAACTGGAGTGCAGGATGACACCGCGGATGTTCTTGCCGTCCAGCAGATCCTGGTAACCCTGGTTGACTTCGTCCAGCGTGTAGGTCGCGGTGATCAGCTCGTCCAGCTTCAGGTCACCGGACTGGTACAGCTCGACCATGCGGGGGATGTCGTGGAACGGGTCGCCGGAACCGAACAGGCTGCCCTGGATGCGCTTCTCGAACAGGGTCAGGATGGCGCCGGGCAGCTCGATGGTGTTCTTCGTGGGATCGGCCAGGCCCGTCACCACGACCGTGCCGCCCTTGCGGATCGCGTTGAACGCGCTCGTGACGACCTCGGAGGTCACCACGCCGACCGTGACGATCGCCTTGTCGGCGCCGACCCCGCGGGTGAGCTGACTGATCAGCTCCTGAGCCTGCTCGGCGGTCTCGCAGCTGTGCGTGGCCCCGAACTGTTCGGCTGCCTCACGCTTGTTCGCCAGCGGGTCGATCGCCACCACATTGCGGGCGCCCGCCAGCGCTGCTCCCTGCACGGCATTGATGCCGATGCCGCCGATGCCGTAGATCGCGATGGTGTCGCCAGGCTCAGTGGCGGCGGCGTGCACCGCGGAGCCGAAGCCGGTGGGAACCCCGCAGCCGATCAGGACGACCTTGTCCAGCGGCAGGTCGTTATCCACCTTGATGGCCGAGTTCTCGGAGATGACCGCGCGCTCGGCGAACGTGCCGATCATGCACATGCCGCCCAGGTCCTCGCCATCCTTGTGGAACCGGTAGGTACCATCGGGCAGCATTCCGTCCAGGATGGTGGCACCCATGTCACAGAGGTTCGACTTGCCGGTCGAGCACCACCGGCAGTGACCGCATACTGGCAGGAACGAGCAGATCACATGATCGCCGGGCTTCAGCCTGGTGACACCTTGGCCGACTTCCTCGATGATCCCGGCGCCTTCATGGCCGCCGACGATCGGGAAGCGCGGCACGATGTCGCCGTGCCGCAGGTGCTCGTCGGAGTGGCACAGGCCCGCCGCCACGTAGCGGATCAGTACCTCGCCGGCCTTCGGCGGATCCAGGTCGACCTCGGTGACCTCGAAGTCCTGGCCCACTCCACGCAGAATTGCGGCTCTAGTCTTCATCGACCCCTCCTCGTTTCCGGCTCGCACAGCT
>DASWFT010000712.1:0-2371 GCA_036394075.1 Streptosporangiaceae bacterium | reverse complement strand
CTGCTCAGGGCTATAGGACGGGCTCACTGCCCGGGACGAAGGCGTGCCCGCCTGGGCCGGATCGCCGCCATGCCGGTGACGCCCGCCGGGCCGCCGGTGCCGGCCTGGCGGACGTCGGCGTTCTCGGCCCTGGTGGCGATGAGATGGCCGGGTGTGCAGTCGAAGATGTCGCACAGCGCGGCGAGCACGGACAGCGACAGGCGCCCGGGAGTTCCGGTGACCAGGCGGTGCACCTGGGATGCCGACAGCCCGATGCCCCAGGCGGATCAGGCGGCGGAACCACGCTACGCGCCATGGCCGCGCAAACGAGTCTCTGAAGTGGACGGTGGGAGGATGAGCCTCTTGACCTGCGGCGATGCGAGAGTGATTACTCGTGGTGACCAGCGGTGCGCTCGTACCTGGAAGAGCTCGCTATGACGAAGCGTCAGCTTGCCGCGTCTGCACGCTGATCTTGCTAGCCCTGTCCTCCGCAGATGCGGTTGTGTGACCTCTCTGTAGCTTGACTGTGTCCTGATTCTTCAGCGTTTCAAGGTGTCTTTCAGAATGCGGCCTGTCACGGTAGGTTGCGTGCCGGAAGCTGCCGTCTACGGACCTCCGAGTGTCCATGGGGTGCTCGGGGGTCTGCCCGTGGTCGCCTCCTTTTTGGACCAGCTCGGCGTCGCCGCGATCATCGATGGGCTCTGCCCGATCCGCGATGTCGCGCTGGCTACCCACGGCCAGGTCATCGAAGCCATGATCGCCAGCCGGCTGACCTCCCCGACACCGCTGGTCCGCGTCATCGACTGGGCACGCGAATGGGCCGCCGGACACTGCTTCGGGATCGCTCCGGAGGTCCTCAACGACGACCGGCCCGGCCGCGCCCTGGACGCCATTGCCCCGGAGCTGGATCAGATCGCCGGCACCGTCGGCATAGCAGCGATCCAGCAATTCGGCCTGGACGTTTCCCGGGTCCACTGGGACATGACCTCGATCTCCCTCTACGGCGCCTGCCCAGAGGCGGATCAGGAGTATGCAACGCCGAAATTCGGTCACCCGAAGGACCGCCGCCGGGATCTGAAGCAGATCCAGACCGGGATCGGGACCAGCGCCGACGGCGGCATCCCGATCTTCCACCGGGCCTGCGACGGTGGCGCCGCCGAGGTGTCGCAGGTGACCGGTGCGATGACAGCGCTGCAGGAGATCGCCGGTGAACGCACCTTCCTGCTGGCCGGCGACTCCAAACTGATCTCCTACCCGAATGTGCGCGATATGGCCGGGGCGAAGGTGACCTTCACCGGCCCCGCCCCCAAACAGCACGTCCCCGCCGCCGTGCTGGCCGCCTGCGACATCCAAGCCGCGGCCGAGGTCGCCTGCACCGCCCTGCGCGACACCCGCAAACCGCTGGACGATCGCGGCACCTGGCGGGCCTATGAGGACACCATGGTCCTGCGCCCGCCCAGAGGGACCAAAGGCCCCGACATCACCGTGCGCCGGGTGTTCGTGCACTCCACCGCCCGGGCCGGCGATGCCAAGATCGCGCGGGCCAGGAAACCCGGCCGCGCCCGCGACGACCTGGACCGGCTCACCCGCGGCCTGGGCAGCAGGCACTACCCCGGCGAAGCTGCCGTCCGCAACCGCCTGGCCGTCATCGGCAAGACCCGGCGCGTCACCGGCTACCTGACCACCACCATCGGCACCGACCCCGGCACCGGCAAGCCGGCCTTGCAGTGGGCCTGGGACCAGGCCGCACTCGAGGCCGAATCGGCCACCGACGGCTGGTACGCGCTGCTCACCAACCTCGACCCCGCCGAGGCCGGCACTGCCAGCGTGCTGCTCCGCTTCAAAGGCCAAGAAGCATCCGAACGCCGGTACGGCAACTACAAGGGCCCGCTCGCGGTCGCCCCGATGTTTTTGCAGCACAACCGGCGGATCGCAGCGCTGATCACCGTGATCTGCCTGGCCCTGCTGGTGTTCTCCCTGGCCGGACGCCAAGCCCGCGCCCAGATCGCACCGGCCGCCAAGATTCCCGGCCTGTACGCAGACCGGCCCGCCCGACCCACTGGATGGCTGATCTTCGCTGCTATGGCCGGACTGCGGCTCATCCCGGCTGCTGCGGACCGGCCAGCGGTCATCTCGCGGCCCAGGCCGCTGCAGCAGCGACTGCTGGACCTGCTCGACGTCGACCCGCTGAGACCTCCTTGATCAACAATTCGCCAGGTAAGTTGACCTTCCCCTATGTGCGAACAACCCGGCTAGCGTCCCTACATCCTCGCCACGACACCTTCCCGGGCGAGGTCTTCCTCCGCCTGGCCGCCGACGCGCTCGACTGGTGCCAGGCCAGCCAGGGGGATCCGGTGCCTTTGGAAGGGATACGGGAGCGACTCCTGTCCGA
>DASWFT010000711.1:0-4941 GCA_036394075.1 Streptosporangiaceae bacterium | reverse complement strand
CCGCGCAGAACCGACAAACGGTCGCATGCCCGCGCACACCGAAGCCACCAAGCGGCCCCGGCAACCCCCTGTCTGACGAGGAACTGGCCACCAAGTTCCACCTCAACGCGACCAGAACCCTCCCCGAGGCCCGCGCCACCGAGCTCGCCACCCGAACCCTCACCCTCCCCGAGGCCACCTCGCTCACCCCGTTGACCACCCTGCTCCCCCCAGGCGACGGCCGCTGACCCGGCCCGGCGGGAGCTGACCCGGCCCCGCGGGCACGGTCCGGCGGCGGGCACCCGGCCGCACCCGCCGGGCGGAGCCGCGCGCGGCGGGTGCGGCCCCGGCGGCGCAACGCTCTCGCCGGGTACCCAGCCGGCTGGCGTGGCGCTGGCTACCGCTTGCCGACGGTGTAGGTCAGGTGGGTCACCCGGGTCGAGGCGGCGGTGCGGACCTGGTTCAGGGCCAGGCGGTCGGGGTCCACACGGTCGAACAGGCGGATGCCGGTGCCGAACAGCACGGGCGCGAGCGTGACCGAGAACTCGTCGACCAGGCCGGTGTCCAGGTACTCCTGGATCGTCTCGCCGCCGCCGGCGATGCGGACGTCGCGGTCGCCAGCGGCCTCGCGGGCCTGGTCGAGCGCGCTCTCGATGCCGTCGTTGACGAAATGGAAGGTCGTGCCGCCCGGCCGCTCCCACGGGTCACGCTTCTCGTGGGTCACGACGAAGACCGGGGTGTGGAACGGGGCCTCCTCCGGCCATGCCTGCTCGCCGAGGTCGAACATCCGCTTGCCCATGACGCTCGCGCCGGTGCGGTCGAACGTCTGCCGCACGACCTCGTTGTCGATGCCTTCCTCGCCGCCCTCGCCGAGCTTGAGGTTCTCCCGGAACCAGCGCTGCGGGAACAACCACGCCTGCAGTTCCGACCACTTCGACATCCAGCGCCTGACGCCCGGGTCGTCCTGCTTCTCGGGCGAGAAGGCGTCCTCGACCGGCACGGCCTCGGGTGCCATGAAACCGTCGAGCGACATCGTCACGCTGAAGAACACCTTCCCGGCCATCAGCTCTCCGCTCCCTTCGGGGTGGTCTCGTTCGAGGTGGTCTCGTTCCGGCCGGTGTCGTTCCGGGTGAGTTCGGCGACGTAGGCCGCCAGGTTGCGCAGGGTCTGCTCGCCGCCCTCGATCGCGTGGTACTTCTCCACCGCCTCGTCGCGGAGTTCCTTGGTGGGGAACACCGTGCGCATCACGATCCGGGTCTCGTCGCCGGCCGGCTCGAAGGCCAGGACCGACTCGAAGGCGTTGGGGTCGTCGCGGGACTCGCCGTGCAGCAGCGCGATCCGCTCCGGCGGGACGATCTCCCGCCAGGTGATCCACTCCTGGTAGTCGGTTCCGTCCGGCCCGTGCATCACGAAGTCCCAGGCCCCGCCGACGCGGAACTCGAAGGACCGCGTGGTGGTGGAGAACCCCTCCGGTCCCCACCACCGCGACAGGTGCCGGACCTGCGTCAACGCTTCGAACACCAGCTCCCGTGGTGCGCTGATGACCCGGGACATCACGATCTCGCGGTCCGCGGTCGCGTGTTCGGGCTCGCCGCCGCTACTGGTCGTCGCCATCCGGTGGTTCCTCCCGCCTTGCCTGTTTCAGGTCCTGCACGTACTCGTCCAGCCGGTCGAAGCTCCCGCTCCAGAACCGCTCGAAGCCGCCCAGCCACTCGTGCACCGGCCGCAGCCCGCGGGCGTCCAGGCCGTACAGCCGCTGCTTGCCCGCCCCGCGGACCCGCACCAGCCCGACCTCCCGGAGCACCCGCAGGTGCTTGGACGCCTGCGGCTGGCTCATCCCCAGATCCCGCGCCAGCTCGGTCACCGGCCGCTCGCCGCCCCGCAGCAGGACCAGGATCTCCCGCCGCTGCGGCTCGGCGATCGCGTTGAACGCGTCCGAGGTCGTCGCCGCTCGTGCCATGGCGGCCATCATATGCCTATATCGGAATGTGTGTCAACGACCGGCCGCGGGCCAGTCGCGGAACCGCATCACGAGCGGGGCTGTGTGACCAACGACCCGCAGCGACTGTGAGGCAGGTGGAAGACCGCAGGAAGGTCTGTCGCCCATGCTGTGCGAGCAGCCGGACGGAACGGCACACAGACACAACAGACCAGACCGGCAGGCTGGCCAGGTTGACGCAGATCCGGGCGGGTTGGGTGAGCAGTCCGGTCAGCCGCCCCACCTCCGGTCGGCCGTTCGGAGTGAACGGTGGTTGCAGATCGGCGAGGTTGCCGCAGGTGGCGTAAGCCCAGGCGGCGATGACGTGCGGGTTGTCATGCCTGCCGCCTCGCTCGTTGTTCTTCCCGGGCCCGAACAGGTAGTGCAGCAATCCGCGTAGACCGCTCAGCCCGCCGCGTTCGTGGACCTTGGGGATCAGCTCCGCCTCCCGGCGCCGACGCCAACTGTTGCAGGCCGGTGGGCGTAGGGCATCGGCGCCGCCGGGCCCGTGGCGCGCGGTGCGCGCCGGTCCCGGGCGAATCGGTGCATGGTGCCCTGTTCGGCCAGTCGCTGCGCGTCGGTGACGCGCGGGGCTCCGTCGTCGCCGTGGCTGGTTTGCGGGTAGATGGACACCGGCTCCAGCGGCGGCGCCGTAGCCCGGGGTGGCCGCCCAAGTCATGATCGCGTCGGCGAGGCCGCCGACTGTGTCCGGGCAGTCCAGCTCGTGCGCGGCCGCGCAGAGAAAGCGTTCCACGTCGGCCGAGTGAGATAGGGCAGCCGGCGCCCGCCAGGGCGGTGAGCAGATCAGCGCGGCGAGCGCGGCGACCTCCGGGAAGATCGCGGCCATGAACAGCGACCGCCGGTAGCCGGCCGGCATGAGCAGGTCCAGACGCTGTTCCCAGCGTGTCCACAAGGGACGGCTGTGCGCGCTGAACCGCAGGTCCAGACAGATACGGGTGGCGCCGACGGTTGCGTCGAAGAGGGCCGCCCAGCCGTACTGGACCATGGCGTCCCGCAGCCGGTGCTGCGCGGTCACCAGCTCGGGCAGCCGTGTGGCGAGCTGGGGTGGCGGGTCGTCACGCGTCGGGTCGGGTGGGCCGAGCCAGTACCCGTGCCGAGAGCACAGGTACTCGTGGTGGGTGAACAGCCGCCGCACCGGGCCGCCCTCGTGGCGAGCGGTGCAGCGTGGACAGGCGCGTTGTGCCAGGTGGCGCAGACTGCGCCAGTCCGGCGCCGGCACCCGCAGCTCGGGCAGCGCCAAGGCCAGCCCACCGGCCGGGTGCCCGGTCACCGCCGCCAGCCGCCCGGCCAGAGCGTGCACCTCGCCCGCGTCGGTGACGCGGGGGCCGACGCGCAGGTGTTGGCGCAGATCCGCGCTGGACAGACCGTGCACCGTGGCGAGGCGGTGCAGCCAGGAGGCGAGTGTTTCGTGCTGCGCCGGGGCCAGCGGGATCGGCAGCCGCCGCCAACCGTTCACGCCTTCGCCCTGGCCTTGCCCCGCCGGTTCGGCCGCTGGCTGGTCGCGCGTTGCGCGGCGTGGTCGACCGGGACCAGGTCGAGTAGCTGCTTGCTGATCTGTTCGGTGCCGTCCTGGATGGCCAGGATCGCCGCGCCGCGCACGAGTTGGGACAGGCTGCCGATCATGCCGCTGGTGCGGCCGAACAGATATTCGTCCAGCCCAGTCAGCGTGCCCGGCCGATGCCGGTGCAGCCGCAGACTGGCCTCCATTGTGGAGACCAGGCCGCGCCAGGTCTCGCGCTGTTCGGTGGTGCCGTAGTCGAACGCCCGTGCGGGGATGAGGGTGAACCGGCCCGCGATCTGCCGGCCCCTCGTGCCGGCGAACAGCCCGATCTCGTCCACGTCCAAGCCCGCGTAGACAAACGTGGCCGGCAGCCGCTCCGCGAAGTACTTCAACGTGTCCGACACCTCCGCCCCGGCCCGCGACGCCAGTGAGATGTTGTGGATCTCGTCGACCAGCACCAGGTCCACATGGGTGTGCGCGGCGGTCGCGCAGACCGCGTTCGTGACGTCGGTGAGGTTCGCCGATCGGGGTGTCGGTAACCCGAGGAACCGGGCGAACTCCACCGCGACCATCCGCGGCGTCGCCGCCGGCGGGACGGTGATGTAGACGACCGGCAACCGGTGCGCGTCCTGCGGATGACGTTTGCGGGCGGCCAGCTCGTGGGCGCGGCCGAGCTGGGACAATGCGGTGGTCTTGCCCGTCCCTGATGCGCCGCTGATGATCGCACCGCGGCGGGCGGAGACCTGGTTGCGGTTGAGCTGGATCAGCAGCCTGCTGGTGGCTACGACCTGCCGGATGACCGGGGTGTTCACCAACGGCAGGGCGGCGTGGTACTCGATGCGCGCCTCGTCGTACCCGATTCGCTGTGACGTACTCAGGCCCGCCAGGGCCGTGTCGTTGAGCAGGGCGGGTGGGTCAGGTTGCTTGTCCACGAACCGTCGCCACCCCTCCTTGGTGGTCAACGGGTTCTCCGCGCCGGCCTCATCGGCGGGTTCCCCGCCGCGTGGGCGAGGCAGCGTTGTGGTCAATACGGCCACCTCTCGGCCTCGGCTCGGGCGTCGAAGATGCCCATCGGAACCACCGGCGCCGTCGACAACTCATCCAGCTCACCGTCCCCGTCAGGCTCCGCCGCCTCCGGTGGTGGGGGTCGGTGCGACGCGGCGGCGACCCGGGTGCGGGCCGCGACGCGGGCGGTGGCCTTGTCCACCGGCGGGCCGGCCTGTGGACCGGCCCCGGCGCGGGTGAGCAGCTCGTCGAGCACCCGGGCCACCTCGGTCTCGTTGGTGTTGTCCCGGCCCGCCTGCGCGGCCAGACGGCGGGCGTGGCGCCAGGTGAAGTCCGCGAACGGCGCCGAGATCATCGGCAGATGGGTCCACGGCGCGGTGACCCAGCCGTCCGGGGTGCGCACGAACACCTGGGACAGGTCGTAGGGGTCGTGGTGGACCTCCCACAACCCACGCTT
>DASWFT010000710.1:0-13963 GCA_036394075.1 Streptosporangiaceae bacterium | reverse complement strand
CATGATCTCGATCGTCGAGGACCGGGAGAACGACTTCTCCCGCGAGCTGTTCGTGGCCCCTGTCTCCCGGCTGACCCTGGTCACCGGGAAGGTGGCCGGGGAGACCCTGGTCGCGTTCTGCCAGGGGTTTTTCATTGTGGTGTTCGCGGTGGCGTTCGGCGTCCGGATGTCACCGGGGCAGCTCGCGGCGCTGCTGGCGCCGTGCCTGGCCTGCTGCCTGCTCGGCGGCGCGTTCGGCCTCGCCACGATCGCGGCCCTGCCCAACCAGCGCTCGGCGATGCAGATCTTCCAGTTCCTGATCATCCCGCAGTACGTGCTCGGCGGTGTCCTCGTGCCGCTCCGCGGGGTCCCTTTCTACCTGGACGTGCTGGCGCACCTGATGCCGATGCGCTACGTGGTCGAGCTGACCCGCGCCGCGTTCTACGCCGGGACGCCGGGCTACCACCAGGTGGTGTCCGGCAGCCCGCTGCTGGACGCGGCGGTGACCGGCGTCCTGTTCGTCATCCTCATGATCGCGGGGACAGCGGTGTTCAGTTACCGGGAGCGAACCCGCTGAGCGGTGCCTGCCGGTCAGGCGTTCTCCAGGATCCGCGCGAAAGCGCCCAGGTAGCTTGGGTCTCCCTGATGGTCCCGGAGCAGCCAGTACTCAGCCCCCCAGAACAAATATCCATCCATAACGAAGGCTCCCTGCCGCCCCCAGCGCATGCCCTGGGTGTAATTCCGGATCAGATCCTCAGGGCGGCAGCTGTACATGGCCCGGCCGGCGGGGCTGGGCGGGGTCGTGACTGCCTCCCAGGGTTCAGCCTGCCCTTCGGCGATCATCAGCCGCCGCCCGGCAGCGGCGGCCCATTCCAGCAGCCGCTCCCGCCGCTGCTGCTGCCATCGGGCCCGGCTGCCGTCCAGGTACACGGTCAGCGGGCCGGCGGCGGCAAGCGCGTGCCGGGGGTAGAAGTCGATGCCGACGATGTCAGCGAGGCGCTGCGCGACCGACAGCGAGTCGCCCTGGTCCCTGGTGCGCCACCACTGTTGCAGCCGGACCGGCGTAGAGGTCGGTAGGAATCCGTTCATCATGACCGGCCGGCCCGGGTCAGCGGCGCGGACCGCCGCGACCTCCCCGCGGACGAACGCCTCGGACAGCCGCCATGAGTGCTCCATGCCGAGCGGGTCGACCGCCTCGTGCTCGACCTGCCAGGCGATGATCGCGTCACGCTCCCGATATCGCTCCACGACGCGGGTGAGGAACGCCGTCCCGGCCTCCAGCAGCCGCCGGTGGGAATCGGGCGTGACCAGGGCGCCTTCGCGCAGCGGCGGATTCAGGTGGTGCGGCGGCACGAAGAACTCCGGGTAGCCGAACGCCTTCACCGGGCCGACGCACATGATGACCTGCTTGCCGGCCTGCTCGGCCGCGTCGAGCTGGCGGTCGAGCTCGCCGTAGCGGAAGTCGGCCGGCCCGGGCTCCAGCCGGTTCCAGTACGCACCGAGCCGGATCAGCTGGAAGGGGTACGCAAGAAGCGCCCGCAGGGCGGCCTCCGGATCCAGCCCGAGCCCGGTCGCCTGTAGCGGCCGGAAGCTGATCCCGAGCGGTACCGAGCCGCGGGGCTCCACCGGAATCTGCTGCCAGCGGTCGGTCAGTGGCCGCGCGGCCCGCTTAACGCGCAACTCCGTCGCGGCCGGCAGGACAAGACCCGCCGCAGCTGCGCCCGCCGCCGCCGCCCGCCGCAGCGCCTTCCCGCGCCCGGCCATCACAGCGCCGCCTTTCCATGAGCCCGCCGCAGCGCCTTCCCGCCATCGGCCGGGACAAGGTCGGCGATCAACTCGGCGATGTGTGCCGCGGCGGCGGGGCGTCCCAGCCGTGCGGACGCCGCGCGCATCGCGTCCACGGCGGCGCGGTCGTCGCGCAGCCGATCGATCTCCGCGATCAGCCGACGGATGCCCGGCACATGGTGGCCGGCGTCCGCGCCAGTCACGAACTCGGTATTGCCCTTCTCCTGCCCCGGCAGGTGCGAGGTCAGCAGCAGCGGCACGCCGCAGCAGGTGGCCTCGGCGATCGTGCCCGGGCCTGCCTTGCTGACCACCAGGTCGCAGCACCGCAGCCAGTCGGCCATGTTGCGGACGAAGCCAGTCACCATCAGCCTGCCGCCCGACCGTGCCGCCAGCCGGTCGAGCCTGCGCTTCAGGCGCAGGTTGTGCCCGCAGACAGCGACCACGTCAACGTCGTCGAACCGCCGCAGGATCGCCACGGCCCGCCGGGCAATGCCCCCGCTGCCCTCACCACCGCCGGTCAGCAGGACAAGGAACCTGTTCTCGCCCACACCCAGCGACCGCCGGAGGATCGCGCGCTCATCCGGCTGGAGCGGGCCGGCCCAGAACTCGCGGGTCACCGGCGACCCGGCCGACGCCCAGCGGTCGCCGGGGTGCTCCGGATAGCGATGCCCCGAGACGGCGCCCAACGGCGCGCCGGGGCGCTGCGGATAGTGGTGCCCTGAGATGGCGCCCAACGGCGCGATGATCAAGTCCGCGTCGGCGTAGCGCCACGCCGCGTGCATGGTGGCCAGGTCGGTGACCACGGTGACGACGGCCGCCCCCGGTGCACTCTGGTCCTTCGCCGAGACCGCGGCCATGCCGGTGAGCGGGTGGAACGACACAATCGCGACCGGACGATAGGCCCGGGCCGCATCGGCGGCCGGCCGGTCGGCCAGCTGGAGCAGCGTCCGCCCCAGCAGCCCCATGGCCGAACGCGAGTTGCAGCCGTGATAAGCGGCACCCCACAACCACGGGGCCAGCCGGATCGCCGGGCCGTACAGGCCGGTGACCCAGCGCAGCAGCCGCGCCGAGCCCGGGCCGCTCAGCGGGTCGCAAAGCACCGGGGCGAACCTGCCCGGGTACATCCGGTCGAGGGCCTGGCCGACTGCCTGCGCCGCATTCCGGTGCCCGCCGCCCGTGTCGGCGATCAGAAAGAGCAACGGCGCCGGCGTGGTTGCCGCGCCTCCGGCATCCTCGGTTCCGGACATGGATCCATCATGCTGGTCCGCGGGACACAGCGTCGTCACCTCGGCGGCTACTGTCCGCTAGACCTGCGGCCGGCATCGGCGGCTGCCCCCTGCTGCGCTCGTAGCAGATCCGGTCGCCGTCGCCAACAGCTCCGCTATTGGCTCCTCCTCCGCCTTGCGATCCATCCCTCCGTACGGCCGCTCGCGACGGCCAAGATACACGAGACACCCCCAGGTGCGTGCGGTCCGTGAGCGGACGGCTGGTGCGCGACGCGGCAGGCCCGGAACCGCTCCTCGCGAAATCCTCGGGGAGGAACTTTGCCGTCCAATATCGTGACCACTCTCGCGTCCCAGGATATTCGCACAGATGTGCTATCACGATGCGTTCCCAGCAATAACAACAGTCACTTGGAACGCGATCATGGCGTCACAACGTACGGGTCCCTTCGTGCAGACCGGCCTGGCCGAGGTGATATGCGCGATGCCCGGCCGGACCGCGATGAAAGCCGCCCCCGTCACCCCGAGCCGGAGCATCAGGTGACCGTTCGCCGTCGGCTTCAGGTCGCTCGAATCGGAATGGATGGGTGCCCACATGTGGGCCGGCGAGCCGTTGAGGTACACGATCACCAGCTGACCGACTCGTATGCAGAACGTGGCGCGGTTGTCGCGGCTGCCGAGAGTCAGCGTGCTGCCCGGTGGCACTGGCTGCACACTACCGCTGCAGGCGCCGTTAGCGGTCGGGCTGGCCGCGTTGCTGCTGGCCGGCCCGGTGCTGGCTGGCCTGCTACTAGGCGATCCGCTGCCCGCGGTCGTGCTGGCCGCCTGCGATCCGCAAGCGGCCGTGGCCAAGGCCATCCCCGTGACCAGGGCAATGGCCAGGACTGATCTGCTGGGCATGCGCTCCTCCTACGTCCTCAGGCGCCGCCGGCGGCGAGTCCAGCCGCGGCGCTCAGGCAGGGATTAGACGCCGGGCCGCTGTCTCCGGTTCCGGCCCGCCCGGCATCGTGACAGCGCCACGCCGCTGGGCCATCCGGCGCCGCCCTGCCATTAATCAGAGGCCGTCTCGTGCCAATCGGAAACAAGTAAATTCTTCATTTCTTATCCTGCGCCGCACATTGACGCGATACTGTCACCCGGTTATCTTGCGCGCAGGCACCACCACCCAACGTGCCACTCCGGTCCGCAGACCACCAGCCGGGACCGGCGCTCACCATTGGCGTAGCTGAAGGGAACAGGATGACACTCCGCACCCCAATCCGGCGATGGATCACCCGCGGCAGCTTCACGATGTCTGCCGCCCTGGCCCTGGCGGCCGGGACACTGGCCACCGCCACCGCGGCGACGGCCGCCACGACGCCTGCCCCCACGACGGGCAACCCTTACTCGCCCGCCTACCACCACGCCTACCGTCATGGCGTGATCCCGACCATTCCTGAGGCCGCGAAGATGCGGAGCTGGGCGGCAGCCCACCCGGCTATTCACGCGCTGTCGGCGAATGACCTCAACTACGGCGGCGGCATCGACGGCATCGGGGTCACCACCGGCCACCAGAAGGTGTACCTGGTCTTCTACGGCTCCCAGTGGGGCACTCAGGGCACCGACGCGAACGGGAACGTGACCCTGTCCGGCGACCCCTCCGGCGAGGCGCCCTACCTTCAGCAGCTCATGAAGGGCCTGGGCACGGGCGGCGAACTGTGGTCCGGTGTGCTGACCCAGTACTGCGACGGCGTCGCGGTCGGTGCTCAGTCCTGCCCGGCCAGCAACACCCAGCACGTCGCCTACCCGACCGGCGGCGCCCTGGCCGGCGTGTGGGTCGATGAGAGCACCGCCTCACCAGGTTCGGCCACCGGCCACCAGCTCGGCGTGGAGGCGGTCAACGCCGCCGGCCACTTCGGCAACACCACCGCGGCTGCCAACCGGGACGCGCAGTACATCGTCATCTCACCGCACGGCGCCAACCCCGACGGCTGGCTGACCAACGGATTCTGCGCCTGGCACGACTACAACGGCGACGCCACCCTCAGCGGCGGCGGAGTGAGTTCGCCATACGGCGACATCGCGTTCACGAACCTGCCGTACATCACCGACGCGGGCGCCTCCTGCGGGGCGGGCTTCGTCAACTCCGGCAGCGGAGGGGCCAAGGACGGCATCTCCATCGTCGAGGGCCACGAGTACGCGGAGACCAGCACCGACCAGAACCCGCCCGGCGGCTACACCGACAATAGCGGCGCGGAGAACGGCGACAAGTGCGCCTGGATCATGCCCGGGACCAGCGGCGGGTCGTTCGACCTCACCACGTCCACCGGCACCTTCGCGATGCAGACCACCTGGGGCAACGACGGCGCGGGCGGCGCGGGCACCTGCCAGGCCAGCCACGCGATCGTCACCAACGGCGGTAGCGGCAACACCGTGACGGTCACCAACCCAGGTAGCCAGACCGGCACCACCGGCACCGCGGCCAGCCTGCAGATCCATGCGAGCGACTCGGCCTCCGGCCAGACGCTCACCTACAGCGCCACCGGGCTGCCCCCGGGCCTGTCCATCAACGCATCGTCTGGCCTGATCAGCGGCACCCCCACCACGACGGGCACGTATAGCGTCACAGCGACCGCCAAGGACACCACCGGCGCCCTCGGATCGGCCAGCTTCACCTGGACGATCGGTTCCTCAGGCGCCGGCGGTGGCGGAGGGATCACCAACGGAGGATTCGAGACCGGCACCTTCTCCGGCTGGACCACCAGCGGCGCGTCCACCTCGATCGTGTCCACCGGGGCGCATTCGGGCACCTTCGCGGCCCGGGCCGGCGCCACCTCGCCCACCAACGGCAACTCGAACATCGTCCAGACCTTCACCGCCAGCGGCACCTCGCTGTCCTTCTGGTACAACGTGACCTGCCCGGACACCGTCACCTATGACTGGGCGACCGCCACGTTGCGGGACAACACGACCGGGACCACCACCGCCGTCCTGGGCAGGACTTGCGTGGCCAGCTCCGGCTGGCGGCAGGTGACCCACGCGGTGACGTCGGGGCATTCCTACACGCTGACCCTGACCAACCGCGACGACAACTACCCAGGCGACCCCACCTACACCCTGTTCGACGACGCCAGCGTCCACTGACGCCGGCTCCGGTTGCCAGCTGGCCGGGTGGCCCATCGCGCCACCCGGCCCTGGCACGAGATCTGCGCCCGGTGCGGGTTTGGTGTCGTTGGGACATGCCCGGTGCGGATTTAGGCACGTTCGGGCGCGGGGGTGGCGTCCGTCAGCGGCTGACCGGTTCTTCGTCAGGCGTGGGCTCGAAGATAACCGGCGAAACGCTCGTCGACCTCCTGGCCGGTCAGCCCGAAGTCGGCGAGGGTGTAGCGGTGCGCGCCCGCGGCCGCGCCCGTGGAGCTTTGTGCGTGCAGGCTCCGCATAGCGTCCGCGGCGGCGCCGCTGAGGGGCAGCCCGAAGTGGGCATACGTCGCTTCGACGGCGCCGACCGGGTCGGCGACGAAATCGTCATAGTAGATGTCGTGGAACTGCGCGGGGTCATGCTGAGCGCGCACGGCCGTGAAGCGTTCGAGGCCGCGAACCCACAGCTCCAGCTGGTCACGGCCGATCACTTCCCCGCGGAACGTCGCCGACCAGCCATCGGACGCCTGGGCGGCGAGGCTGCAGACGGAGGCGATCGCGGTCCGGGGCGCGCGGTGCGTCTGGATCACGAGCGCGTCCGGGTAGACCCGGAGCAGCGCGTCCAGCGCGAACAGGTGGCTGGGATTCTTCAGCACCCAGCGGCGGTCATGGTCGGGCAGGCCGATCAGCTGCAGGTTGCGCCGGTGCCTGCGGTAGGCGTCCGTCCAGTCCTGCCCGCGCAGCCACGACGAGTAGCCCGGCAGGTGCGCCAGGCATTCGTAGGAGATGGACCGCATCGACTGCCGCAGCAGCTGCCAGCATTCCTCCACCTGGTCGGCCGCTATGTAGTGGACCCCCATGAACTCGGGGCGCTCGACGTGGTGCCGCTCGTAGACGGCCTGAATCTGCTGGAAGACGGGGTTGCCAGTCCATGTTCCCCGGGGCGGGCGGGGTTGTGGCGCCTCCGTGAGCCACAGCTCCAGGCCCTGATGGGCCGGGTCGGCCATAAGCAGCCGATGGAGCGCGGTCGTGCCGGTACGAGGCAGCCCGGTGACGAAGACCGGATGCTCGATGCGGATCTGCGCATACCGGGGGTGCGCCTGCCATGCAGCCTCGCTGAGCAGCCTGGCCACCAGCGCGCCACGCAGGAAGGCCCGCTTCACCTTCATGCCCAGCGGGGTCAGATCCGCATCCCGGGCGTAGGACTCCAGCAGCACCGCGAGGCCGTCGCGGTAGTCGTCGGCACCGAAATCCGCCAGCCCGGTGATCCTGGTGGCCGACGCGTGCAGGTCCGCCACCGTGCCGACGCTGTCGCGTCCGCCGCTCACGCTATGTCCTCCGCTCGCCTCCCGGGGCCCCGCCCGCCTCCCCATTCCCCCCTTCACTGCGGCGCCTTCCCTCGTCGCTCCTCCGTCGCTCCTCAGTCCAGGCACCACCGCGCCCCTCCGGCTCACGGTGTTGTCACCGCGCGCTCAATGGTGGTACTCGCCGCAGTTGACGTCTAGGCACTGGCCGGTAATGGCCCGGGCCATGCCGGAGGCCAGAAACACCACCGCGTCGGCGATCTCGTCGGGCTCCGGCAGCTTGCGCAGGTCGATCGCCGCCGCCGTCTCGTCATAGATCTGCTGCGCGTCCACGCCGCGCTTCTTGGCCAGGTAGCCGAAATACCACTTGAGCGAGTCGCCCCAGATATGGCCCGGCGCCACCGAGTTCACCCGGATTCCCTGCGGGCCGAGTTCGGTGGCCAGGCTCTGCGCCATGGCCAGCAGGGCCGCCTTGGCCAGCTTGTACGGGCCCATCGTGCGCTGCGAATAACGCACCACCATGGAATTGATCATCACCACCGAGCCCGCGCTGGCGGCGAGCGCGGGGATGAACAGCTGGGTCATCCGCAGCGCGGCGACGACGTTCGCGTCAAAGGTGGCGCGGACCGCATCGAGGTCGACGGCGGCGAGATCGGTGATGGGCGGCATCGCGAGCGCGTTGTGCACCAGCGTGTCGACGTGGCCGAAGGCCGCCAGCGCCGTCTCGGCCAGGCGCTCGGCCGCCGGCCCGTCCGTGACATCGGTCGGGACGGCCAGGCCGCGGCGACCGAGCGCGGTGACCTCCTTGGCCACCTCGTCCAGGCGCGACTCGGTCCGGGCGGCGAGCACGACATCCGCGCCGGCCCGGGCGCTTTGCAGCGCAATGGAACGGCCCAGGCCGGGGCCGACCCCGGAGACCACGACCACCTTGTCCTGGAGCAGCATCAGCCCAGCATCCTCTCGGCGACGGCGGCCTGGCGGGCGGCGATCCGCTCCGCGTACTCCTGTGGGGTCGCCCGGGCCGACTCGTAGTACGGCAGCCGGCGCGCCGCATCGTCGACCCCGACCACCTCGACGGCCGGCCCGTCGTCGGGTTTGAGGTCCCGGGTCAGCCGCTGCCAGCGAATCTGCACGTAGCCGCGCCGGTGCCCGATGCGCTCCAGCCAATTGGTGACGCCGGGATCGCGCTCGCTGATCACGAAGCGCATCCGGCCGTCCGGGTCGATGCGGGCCTGATCGGCGGTCAGGCTGCTCTGGTGATTGATGTAGTCAAGCGAGATGTACCACATGCTGCCGAGCTGGATTCCCTGGTACGGCGCGGTGCTCTTACCGGCGGCGGGCACGGTCACGATCATCGCCTGGCCATCGTCGAGATCGTAGTGGCCAGCCGACGAGAACTGGGTGGCCAGGCCGCCCGGCGTCGGGCGCGGCGGCGTCATCGTGTTCACCGGCAGCTTCAGGTAGAACCACTCGGGGAAGGCGAGGAACGTCCTGAGCCGGGATAGCAAGATCTTGCCTGCCACTCCATAACGCTTGCCAAGCGTGCCAGTGTCCAGCGCGGGTGGCGCGCAGCCGGCCCGGTCGGCGCGGTGAATGCTGATCGTGCCGCGCCGTTCGTGGCTCCAGTCGCTGTACACCTCGCGTACCAGGAGCATCGCCGATCCTGGGCCGAGCGTGAAGTAGTTGCGCCCGGGGCTGTCCCTGGCCGGCCCGAATCGCAGCTCGAATGCGCCGTCGTCGTCGATCTCGATCGCCCGGTCGTCGAACGCGGTCAGGCTGTCCGGCACCTCCACGGGCGAGTAGTCGCCGTTGAGCACCTGGAAGCTCAGGTCGGCGGTCGTGCCGCGGCGGCCGGTGACGACGTACTCCGCGTCATCGCGCAGGTAGGAGTGGAAGTACAGGGTGTCCGGGTTGTCCAGTCCCATCTTCGTATACGGGCCGGTCGACTGGACGAAGTACGGGAAGTCACGCTGGTAGGCCCACGCCAGCTGGAGGGACGCCCGGATGTTGCCCGCGAGGTAGTCGTATCCCTCCACGAGGTCCGCCTCGGTCTGGATGTGAGGCGCACCGTGATGATCTTCTCCGCTTCGACCACCGCGTCCGCGAACGACTGGGTGAGCACTAGCATCCCCTCGACGCCTCGGCAGCCTGGTGCGAGGGCGCGGGCCAGGCCGATGCAGACTGACCGGATCAGAGTAGAACGAGTTCTAGAAACTGGTCAATCACATGGTCTCAACCAGCTGGCTGGGCGGCCCAGAGATTGGCCGTGAACTTCAGGCTCGGCAGGTCATCCAGCGACTGCATCGTCTCGTATATGCGCACGTAGCCGGTGTGGGCGATCCGCCATCTGCCGTCCTCGCCGCGGGCGTAACGATCCTCGTAGAACGCCGCGCCCTTGATCAGCATGCGGTACTCGGTCGCGATCACGGTGTCCTCGAACCGCCACGTGCCGGTGGCCGTGCTCCCATCGATGTCGATCTCCGGCTGGCCCGCTGCGTGCAGGGTGATGATGTCCGGTCCGAGCTTGTCGCGCAGGAACGCGATGATCTCATCCCGGCTGCTGAACTTCAGCGGCTGGCCGGTCGCCGGCGAGCCGTAGTCCGCGGTGGCGTCGGGAGTGAAGACTTCCGCCATCTCCTCCCACAGCTTCAGGTCGACGCAGCGGAGGTAGCGGTACTTCACCCGGCGGATCTCTTCGTGCGCGACAAGGTCCATGCCACTAGCTTCCCGAGCCGATTGACTTTCGGCAAGAACCTGTTCTACTTTTTCCGGACTGCGAGGAGGTCTCGTGCGCTTCTCCTATGCCGAGTCGATGATCGACCCGTCGTTCTACGCCCCTCTCGCCCGCGCCGCCGAGGAGGCCGGGTACGACTCGATGGTGGTGCCCGACAGCATCTGCTACCCCGAGCACGCCGACAGCCGGTACCCGTTCAATCCCGACGGCACCCGTGAGTTCCTTGAGGACAAGCCCTTTGTCGAGCCCTTCTCGCTCATTCCCGCCCTGGGTGCAGTTACCGAGCGTATTCGTTTTGTAACTTTCGTTTTGAAGCTGCCGGTGCGCAACCCGGTGCTGGTGGCCAAGCAGGCGACGTCGACGGCCGTTCTCACCGGCAACCGGCTCGTCCTGGGGGTGGGGACGAGCCCGTGGCGCGAGGATTACGAGGTACTCGGGGTGCCCTGGGAGCATCGCGGGCGGCGCATGGACGAGGCGCTGGCCGTCGTGCGCGGGCTGGCGGCCGGGGGGTACTTCGAGTATCACGGGGAGATCTTCGACCTGCCGCCGGTCAAGATCGCACCCGTGCCGAGTGAGCCCCTGCCGATCCTCGTCGGTGGTCACGGGAACGCCGCCCTCCGCCGTGCCGCCCGGGCCGGGGACGGCTGGCTGCACGGCGGGGGAGATCCCGCGCACCTGCCGGGCCTGCTCGCCCGGCTGGGCGAGTTCCGCCGGGAGGCAGGCACCGTCGGCCGCCCGTTCGAGGTGCACGTGATCTCCATGGACGCCTTCAGCGTCGAGGGGGTGCGCCGGCTGGAGGAGCAGGGGGTGACCGACGTGATCGTCGGCTTCCGCTGGCCCTACGAGGTGGGTCCCGACGTCGAGCCGCTGGCGCAGAAGATCGACAATCTGCGCCGGTTCGCCGACGGTGTCATCGCCAAGGTGAAGGGATGACTGCGGCCATGAGAGCGCGGCGACACCGCATCAGGTCCGCGTCTTCCCGTGTGTTTGCCGCTGCCGGGGGCTGCGCCTTGTCCTGCCCACCCCACACCACACCATTGGAGCGTTGAGCATGCCCGAGAATGCCATTTCTGACCATTGTCCCGAAGGGCAACTGTCCCGCCGCCAGGTTCTACGCGCCGCCACTGTCGGTGCCGGGGTCGCCGTTGGCTCCGGCCTGCTGCGGTTCCGGTGGATGGAGGGCTACAGCGATTACTATCCCTCCCTGCCCGGCGGCATGCCGAACGGGCGGTCCATAGAGCCGGCCGAGCTGGACGGCAACATTCTCGGCGCGGAACTGGCCAACTTGAATCCGTCCTACATTTCCGTTCCGGCTGGTCTGGTGGTTTATAGCGCCGACTACAAGTGGCTGGAGCTCGCGACGGTCAACGCGCAAGGGGCGGCGGCCGCCGCGGAATGCCTCGCCCGTGGTACCGAGGCCGCACTCCTGGGCCAGAAACCCCTCACCATGGGCCAGGCCACCGCCGCGGGGTTGCGGGCCGGGCTGGCATCGGCGAACGTGCCGGTGTGGCTCAGCACCCCGCTGGTCAGTCTCAACGTCTCCGGCGGCCGCGTCACCGGAGTGGTGATTTCTCATAACGGTTCCCCGGGGCTGGTCACGGCCGCGCGTGGCGTCGTCGTCGGCTCTGGCGGCTTTGAGCACAACGCCAGCATGCGCGCCCAGTACCAGCAGCAGCCCATCGGCACCAGCTGGACCGTCGGCGCCAAAGAGAACACCGGCGACGGAATCCTGGCCTGCCAGCAGGCCGGCGCCGCGCTCGCGTTGATGGACGACGCCTGGTGGGGACCGGCGATCCCGCTGCCGGGCCAGCCCTACTTCTGCCTCGCCGAGCGGACACTGCCGGGCGGCTTGATGATCAATGCTGCCGGGCAGCGGTTCACCAACGAGGCCGCCCCCTACAGCGATGTCGTCCACGCCATGTACCGCTTCAACCCGGCCGCGCCTGACATTCCCGCGTGGCTGGTCGTCGACCAGAACTACCGCAACCGCTACTTGTTCCGGGACGTCGAGCCGACCCTGCCCTTCCCGGTCGCCTGGTACCAGGCCGGCGCCGTGTTCCAGTCCTGGACCATCGGGGGCCTGGCCACCGCCATCGGCGTCCCCCCGCAGAACCTGCTGGCCACCGTCAGCCGGTTCAACGGCTTCGCGCTGACCGGCACGGACGTCGACTTCCATCGCGGTGTCAGCTTCTACGACCACTACTACACCGACCCGGCCGTCGTGCCCAACTCCTGCCTCGCCGCCCTGTGGGAGCCGCCTTTCTACGCGTTCAGGATCGTGCCCGGCGATCTCGGCACCAAGGGCGGGATGGTCACCGACGCCCGCGCCCGGGTGCTCCGGGCCGACGGCACGGTCATCCCCGGGCTCTACGCGGCCGGCAACGCGAGCGCCGCCGTGATGGGGCACAGCTACGCCGGAGCGGGCTCCACGATCGGCCCGGCCATGACGTTCGGCTACGTCGCCGCCAACGACATCGCCAACCAGCCCAGCGCGTAAGCCCGCGCCGCTATCCTCACCTGACCAGCAGCGACAGCGACGCGTGTCAAAACGATTGCCAGCGGCGGGAAAAGGACACGGATCACCAGCGCCAGTGCGATCCTGCGCGGCGGCCGAGCGCTTCACCGTGGCTGCGGCAGCTGGCCCGCCGCCCCGGGTCGTGCGTCAGCTGCCAGGTTGAGCGCCCGGTCAGGTACAGCGCGGCGGCTGCCGACGCCAGCCACGCCACGGCGAGGAGCCTCACAGCCCGGCCACCACGGCGGCGAGGTGCTGGCGGTATTCGACCAAGAGATCCCACAGGCTGTCCCGCGAGGCATCCGGCGTGGTGCCGGCGGTCGCGGCGAGGAACACGCGGGCGAGCGCGGCAACGTCCGCCAGGGTCCGCTCAGCTGCCCCGTGGTCATCCTGGTTCCGCTTCAGCGCGCAGCTTTTCTACGAGCTGATCGAGGGTCTGGCCGACGACGATTTCCTGGCTCGTCGCGGTCGGCCGCCTCACGGCCACGTAGGCGAACTCGGCGGCGTGGACCTGCCAGACCTGGCCGAACTCTTCAAGCACGGCGCCGATGGTCAGAGGTGCGGTTTCGCCGGTCATCCGCGGATAGCCAGCACGCGGGCGACCGCGTCAGCCGCGCCGCCCAAGTTGGCGACGCCGGTTATCCGCTCGGCCCACGACCACCAGAACGACCCGCCGTCAGCGAGGATCACCTCGGTGAGCTGCGCCGCATGCGGGTTACGGACCGTTAAGAACGGGAGCCTGTCGTCCGGGATCGTGAGGTGGGTATCGAAGCCGCGTGCGCCAAGCTCGGCGGCGAGCTTCTCCAAGGATGTGACGTCTGCTTCGCGTGTTTCTACAGCCATGTGCCAACCCTGATGGCGAGGCCGTTACTGTAGAAAGTGGACACTAGGGCAGTCCTCGCCCAGGTCCGCAGGGCAGTCCGCACACGATTGGTGTTCACGGATGAACTTCGCGCAGGCGTTGACGGCGCTCATGGACGAGCAAGGCGTCAGCGGATGCGAACTGGCCCGCCGGGTCCACTGCGACCGGTCGTACATCTACCGGCTCCGCGAGGGCAAGCAGCCGCCGTCAGCGAAGATCGCGGGGCGCTGCGACGAGGTGTTAGGGGCAGACGGAACGCTCATGGCTTTAACGGACAAACCCAAGCCGCCGCCTACCCGCCGGAGCGTCCTCGCGGCAGGGCTCGCGATGCCGCTGCTCGGTTCCGTTGATACTGACCGGCTCGCGTGGGCTGAACGTCACGCCTCGCGGGTCGACGGTGCCACCGTCCGGTCGCTGACGGAGGTCCTCGCGGCGCAGCGCCACGCT
>DASWFT010000709.1:0-29664 GCA_036394075.1 Streptosporangiaceae bacterium | reverse complement strand
GGATGCCCCCCGACGTCGCGCTCGCGCCTTTCGAGCCGATGCGGCGTCGGCGCACGCCGAGTGCCGGCGCTGGGCTCGGGCTATCCATAGCCAGGGGAATCGTGGCCGCCCACGGCGGGCGTATCGAGCTTGAGACGCCGGAACAGGGCACCTGCTTCCGGATTCACCTGCCGGTGGAGATTCCCGCGACCGTGGCCGGCGTTCCCGCGCCGCCCGCCGCTCCCAGCGGACATGACCGGGCCCGGGCCGCCAGAGCCGCGGGCGGCGTGACGACCACGGGAGCCGTCCCCCGTGCTTGACCAGGCTGTGAACACGCGAGCGCTGGTGGTCGAAGACGACCCCAACATCGTGGACCTGATCCGGTCCAATCTGGCCGTGCGCGGCTTCGACACGGTCGTCTCCACTGATGGCCTGCGCGCTCTCAACCTCCTGGAGACCGAGGCTCCCGACATCGTGCTGCTCGACCTGATGCTGCCCGAGGTCGACGGTTTCGAGCTGTGCCGCCTGATCCGCGAGCGTTCATCGGTGGCCATCATCGTGGTCTCCGCGCGCGGCGGCGAGCGGGACAAGGTGACCGCGCTGAACATGGGCGCGGACGACTACATGACCAAGCCCTTCAGCATCGAGGAGATGCTGGCCCGGATCACCGCCACGCTCCGCCGCACCCGCCCCGCCGACAGCGCGCCGGATACCGCCCCGCCCGTCATCAGCATCGGCGAACTGGAGATTGATCTCTCCAGCCAGCAGGTGACCAGGGGTGGCCTGGCCGTGCACCTGACCCCGACGGAGTTCGCGCTGCTGCGTGAGCTCGCCACCAACAGGGGAAAGCTGCTGACCCACGCCCACCTGCTGCGGCGGGTGTGGGGCCGCGGGTACGAAACCGAGACTGAGTATGTGCGGGTCTACATCCGGCGGCTCCGGGCCAAGCTGGAGTCGGACGGCGGGGCGCCGCTGATCCTGACCCAGCCCAGGGCTGGTTACCGGATCGCAGCGGAATAGTTATCGGATCGCAGCGGAATGCGGCTCCGCCGCACGCCCGGGCCATCAAGCCGCTGACCTGGCCAGCAATGTTTATGAATTTTTCATAGGGTTACGTGGATGTTAACGCTACCTTTTACTTCGGGCCGCCTACTGTCTTCACAGATAGCACCCGCCCGCAGTGATCATCATGTGGGCTTGTCATCGGGATACGCCCTGAAGCGTCCCACCCATGAGTGAGGTGGTTTGTTTGTATTCAGTCACCAAGAGAGCTGGCTTGACGGCCCTCGCTGGCAGCGCGGCTCTTGTCCTTGCTGCCTGCGGCAGCAGCGGCTCGTCTTCCAGCGGCGCCGGCGCTTCCAGCAGTTCCGCTGCTGTCCCGTCGGTCTCCGCTACGTCGTTCACGAACGATTTCTCACAGATGGCCGCCCTGAAGTCGCTGGCGTCACGCGGCAAGGGGAGCGTCGGCGTGATTCTGCCCGACACCGTCACATCGGCGCGCTATGTCGAATTCGACGCGCCATATCTGACCAAAGCCCTCCAAACGGCGGGCCTGACCAGTTCGCAGTTCACCGTGCAGAATGCGCAGGGCAGTGACGCGACCCAGTTGAGCGACGCCCAGGCGGACATCACCAAGGGCGCGAGCGTCCTCATCGTGGACCCGCTCGACGCCGGTGTCGGCACGTCGATCGAGAAGTACGCCAAGTCGCACGGCGTGGCCGTCATTGACTACGACCGGCTGACCCTGGGCGGCAGCCGCAAGTACTACGTGAGCTTCGACAACGTGCAGGTCGGCAAGCTGATCGGCCAAGGCATGGTCAGCTGCGTGACCGCATGGAAGGTGGCCAAGCCCAACGTGCTGGTCATGTACGGCTCGCCGACGGACAACAACGCCACCCTGTTCGCCCAGGGCTACAACGCCGTGATGGCACCCTTGTTCAGTGCCGGCACGTGGGTCAAGGTCGGCACCGCAGCCGGAACCTGGGACCCGCCGACCGCGGAAACCGAGTTCCAGGGGCAATTCACCGCGCACAAGAGCATCAACGCCGTGCTGACCCCCAACGACGAGAACGCCGCCCCGATCATCCACTACCTGCAGACTCTGGGCGTCAAGGCCAACACGTTCCCGGTGACCGGGCAGGACGCGACCCTGATCGGGCTGCAGAACATCCTGTCCGGGTACCAGTGCGGGACCGTCTACAAGGCGATCTACCTGGAGGCCCAGGCCGCCGCGGCGCTCGCGATGTACATCCGGGCCGGCGTGACGCCTCCTGCGGGCCTGGTCAACGGCAGCACGGCCGACTCGACCGAGAAGGTGCAGGTCTCGTCGGTGCTCTTGACGCCGAAATGGGTAACACCATCCAATATGAATGCAACAGTTATCGCCGACAAGTTCGTGCCGGCAGCGCAGCTCTGCACTACCAAGTACAAGGCGGCGTGCACGGCGGCAGGGATCTCGGGGTGATCATGACCGCTCGATCCATCGCTGGGCCTCCTCAGTGGTGACAGCAAGCGCCGGAGATGGCGCCTGGCCCGCAGCCGCGGGCCGGGCGCCATCTGGCGCTGCCTCAGTAGACCAGGGTGACTCGCCGCTGCTGCGCCTGCGCGGGATCGGGAAGAGCTTCGGGCCGGTGCACGCGCTGGTCGGGATCGACCTCGATATCCCTGAGGGGCAGGTGACGGCGCTGGTAGGTGACAACGGCGCGGGCAAGTCGACCCTCATCAAGACGATCTCGGGGATCTGGGAGCCGACCACCGGTGAGCTGATCTGGAACGGCAAGCCGGTGCATCTGCACGGCCCCCGGGACGCGACGGGCCTGGGCATCGCGACCGTCTACCAGGACCTGGCGTTGTGCGACAACCTGGATATCGTGCAGAACATGCTGCTCGGCCACGAGGTACGGCGGTGGTACGGGCTGCTCGACGAGGTCACCATGGAGATCACCGCCAAGCAGACGCTGGCCGACCTGAGGGTGACGACGGTGCGCTCGATCCGGCAGCCGGTCGGCTCGCTGTCCGGCGGGCAGCGTCAGTCGGTCGCCGTGGCCAAGGCCGTGATGCAGGACGCCAGGCTCGTCATCATGGACGAGCCCACCGCGGCGCTGGGCGTCACCCAGACCGAGCTTGTCCTGGACCTCATCGGACGGCTGAAGAACCGCGGGCACGCGGTCATCGTGGTGTCGCACAACCTCAACGAGGTCTTCCAGGTCGCCGACCGGCTTGCGGTGCTCTACCTGGGCGGGCTCGCGGCGGCGGGCCCCGCGTCGGATTTCGATACCCAGTCCGTCGTGGAACTCATGACCACGGGCGCATCCGCTCGCGTGGGCGCGAACGGCAACGCACGCGAGCCCGCGCCGCCAGGCGGTCGTGGCAGCGGCACGGAAGGCTGAAGCATGTCACCGACAGAGGACGGCGCGCGAGGTCCGGCAGACGCCGATGCGCCCGTGATTCTCGCAGAAGGTCCCGCGGCTGACCAGGCCGCCGAAGATACCGCGCTCGCCGGAGCCCCGGAACTGATCGCCAATTCGGTCGGCGACTACGCCCGCATCTGGTTCAAGCGGGTCAGGAGCGGCGAGAGCGGCGCACTGCCGGTCATTCTGGGCCTGGTCGCGATCGTCGTGTTCTTCCAGGTGCGGAACTCGCTGTTCCTGTCCGCGGGCAACCTCGTCAACCTGATAATCCTGTCCGCTGCGTTCATCCTGCTGGGCATGGCCGAGGTGTTCGTGCTGCTGCTCGGCGAGATCGACCTGTCCGTCGGCTACAACGCGGGCATCGGCGCGGTCATGACCCTCTGGGCGGCCTACACGCTGTCCTGGTGGGTGGCCGTCATCATCGGGCTCGCCTCGACCGCGTTCATCGGCTTCGTGCAGGGCAGCCTGATCACGCGGCTGGGACTGCCGTCGTTCGTGGTCACCCTGGCCGGGCTGCTGGGCCTGGAAGGACTCCTGATCATCCTGGTCGCCCGCACCGGCCACGGCGCGGGCGGCTCGATCAACAACCCGAGCAACGTCATCTACGACTTCACCGCCGGCAATCTCAGCCCGGCGGGCGGCTGGATCGTCATGGTGGTCCTGGTCGTCGTGGCCGGCTCGTTCATGATCCTTCGCGACCGCCGTAGGCTGTCCAGCGGCCTGGTGGCCCCCCCACTCGGCGTCACCCTGCTCAAGGTCGTGGTGATGGCCGTCGCCGGGGTCGTCGTCGTCCTGGTCTGCAATACCGACCGCGGCGTTGGCTTCACCGCATTGCGCGGCGTTCCCTGGGTCGTCCCCATCGTGCTCGGTGTCGTCGTGCTGTGGACCATACTGACCACCCGGACCCGTTTCGGCCGCTATATCTACGCGATCGGCGGTAACGCCGAGGCGGCCCGGAGGGCGGGCGTCAACCTGATCATGATCCGGACGATGTGCTTCACGCTCTGCGGCCTCACCGCGGGAATCGGCGGCATCATCCTCGCGTCGCAGCTCAACTCGATGGGCACCAACCTCAACGGCGGCCAGTACGTGCTGTTCGCGGTGGCCGCAGCGGTGATCGGCGGAACCAACCTCTTCGGCGGCCGGGGCCGGATGCTGCACGCGGTGCTGGGCGGGCTTGTCGTCGCCGCGATCGATAACGGCCTCGGCCTGATCGGGATGAGCGCGGCGGCCACCGACATCGTCACCGCGATTGTGCTGCTGGCCGCCGTGGCCATCGATACTCTGGCCCGCCGGCGCAGCCCGACCACCTGATCAGGGGGACACGTCTGGGAGGCGGTCACCGCGACGCGGCGGCCGCCTCCTGATCAGGCGGTAGTGACGACCTTCTGGGCTGGTGTGGTGTCGTTGGTTCCCTGACGGCTTGATTCTGGTGAGTAATTCGCCGGTGGCCAATTTCTTCGGGAACCGCAGAGCAATGTAATGGGGTCCCGTGGCCCTTATAGTATGGGTGACCGGGTGGTCTTATCGCCATAAGCTATGTGCAGAACAATTGTTCTGTACGCGTCTGGTTTCATGAGTTCGCAAATGGTACCGGATGGGCGTTGCATCTCTCCAAGAGGGCCGCGAGTTGTCATTCTTAACCAATACGGCCACGGGCAGAACATTCAGATATCTCATAACACCGCGCACTGCTGAGCGCAGCGCCGGTGCTCTGGCCACACCTGACCACCGGCGCGCGGCGCGGCCACCGGATCAGGCGGGAACGACGACGTACTGCCGCAGGCAGAGGTCGTGGAAGGTCACCGGCCCGCGCGGGCCCGGCACATGATCGACGTTGATCCCCGTCTCCGGGACCCCGCGGAGCTTGAACCCGTCGAGCAGCCGGGTGCTCACATTCCAGAATGCCCCCGTTCCCCGGTAAGCGGCGAGGAACTGGCGCGCGGCACCAGGGTCCGCGGTGACGATGGCGGCGGCCAGCCCCGACGTCTGCGCGTTCGCCATCTCGGCCGCCTCGGCCGGGCCCCCGGACGGGGCGACGGTGACGGTGGCCTCGTGCCCGGCGTCCAGCGCCCACTCATGGCCCAGCGGGTGGTCATGCGGCGGGAGCGAGGCGGCGACACCGAGCGCGCGCATCGCCTCCAGCACGCCCGGCAGCATCTCCTGCCACACATCGGAGCACAGCAGCAGCAGGTTCAGCCGGTTGCATACGCCCAGCCGGTCCAGGCTCGCCGTGACGATCCGAGCCACCATGGCGGGTTCGGCCGCGCGGTCCACGTACAGCACGCCGCCACCGTCCGCGTGAGCAAGCGTCCGTACCCCGTGCCGGGCGGCCTCCGCGGCCAGGGTGCGGGTCGTCTGCCCGCTCCCGCGCAGGATGACCAGCGGGATCAGGCGGGAATGGCGGACCAGTTCGAGCGCCCCCTGCCGGTCGGCGGTGCGGATCAGCTGGAAGGCTCCGGGATCGAGGCCGGCCCCGGCGACGGCCGGGGAGATGACATGGTCGAAGAGCGCCGTGGCGGATCGCAGCGCCGCTCCCCCGGTGCGCAGCACACCGGCGTTGCGTGACTTCAGCAGCTGCGAGGCCACGTCGATGGTGACATTCGGCCGAGCCTCGAAGTTCGCGCCGACCACTCCGACCGGCACCCGGCGCTCGGCCAGCCGCAATCCCCCGGCGAGCTCGCCCAGGGAGGTGTACTCCGGCGGGAACGCGGCGTCGGCGAGCAGCCCGATCTGGCGCGCCATGTCGGCGATCCGGGTCTCGTCGAGTCGTAGCCGGTCGATCACCCCCCGGCCGAGCCCTTCGGCCTCGCCGCCCGCCACATCGGCGGCGTTGGCGGCGAGGATCTCCGCGGCCCGCCCGGTGAGCAGCCCCGCCATCGCGCGCAGCACACCGTTGATGGCTTCATCAGGCGCCCTGGCCAGGCTCAGCGCCCCGTCTCGGGCTGACTCTCCGCTGGCGATTACTGCCTTTTCCGCACCGGACACGAGGACGAGCCTAGTGGAGGTCCGGGCCCGCCTGATCTGCCTCGGGCGACCAGAACCAGTGGAAGCCGACCACCGCTCTCTCGACGGACCTCAGGTAGCGGTGTACCGAATGCTGGCTGTCCAGCACGGCTTCCTCCTGCTCCATGATGCCGCCCTCCATCCCGTCCCAGGTGGCCCACCACAGGCGCGCCGGCAGCCGGGCCGGGTCGAACTCGACGCGCATGTCGAAATTCTCCAGGCGGCGCATCACCGCACGGCGGTACTGACGCTCTTCAGGGGTGTCCGGGTGCCCGTGATAGTGATAAGTCGTCCAGTATTCGAGGGTGAGCGTCTCACCGGGGGCGAGCGATCTGGCCAGCGAGATGTCCGTGGCATACAGGCCGTCCCTGATCTCGTAGAGCGGGCCGGTGAGATCCTTGCACCCCTGCCCAACCTCCAGGGTGATCGCGTTCGTGTCATAGATATAGGGGATCCGGTCGAGTCCGTCCACGATCGCCTCGATGACCTGGAGGGTGCGGGTGCGGGCCGGCAGGCCATCCGGCCCGACCAGGTGATGGTCGTGCAGGGAGAGCGTCTGGTGCCGGCGCGGGCCGAGGGCCGCCGCGACCTCGGCAGCGAGCCCGGCGGCCATCGCGCGCGGCCCGGACAGCACGCTGATCCGGCCCGACCCGCCCCACAGCCGCCACAGGCGCTCCTCCTCCTGCCTGGAGAACCCGAACGCCTCGATGAAGAGCGCCAGGGTGGCGCGGCTCAGCAGTCGCCCGGACAGTGCCCGGCCGACGGTGTCCTTCAACTGGCGCGGCAAGACGTCGCCGTCGCCCGACCCGCGTGGCGCGAGCCAGAGGTGCTGCGCCAGCACCTCCGCGACGGCGAGGTGGTTGATCTCACCCGGCCTGGTCCGTTCTGCATGCTGCTCCCACTGCGACCGGTAACGGCCCTGGCGCAGCAATAATTCACGCATGTAGCTGGCTGCGGCTTGCCGGCCACCTGCGGGCTGGGGATCGCTCACGGCACGCCCCTATCCGTCGTGTGCGAACTTACTGCGACATACCGGAGTTAGCCTACGAGTCGCATCTTGCGAAGGGGAGGAGATCGGCCACTAGCGAGACTGCGACTGGGGGGCCGGGGTGCGGGCCCGCCGCCATGTGCGGCGGGCCCGCATCACGAGAGGTCCCGGGCGGCGCGCAGGGACCCGGGCGTGGCCTGTCCTGGCCGCCTCGCGGCACCATGATCAGGAAACGACCGGAAAACCCGAACCAGCAACATAACGAAACGGCCGCAGTTGCTGCCTACTGATCTGTCCAGACCACTAGAACAGGACCGACATCAGCGTCGCGGTCTCGGTGAATCCGACCCGCCGGTACACCGCCCTGGCCGGGGCGTTGAAGTCGTTGACGTACAGCGACACGACTGGCGCGATGGAGCGGAGCGCCTCCTGTACCACCGCCGCCATGCCGGCGATGGCCAGACCGCGGCCACGCAGTTCCGGCCGTACCCAGACACCCTGCACCTGGCACACCCGAGGGGTGACCGCGCCGATCTCGGCCTTGAACATCACCTGGCCGTCCTCGATCCTGGCGAAGGCGCGGCCCGCCCCGATCAGCTCACCCACCCGTGCCCGGTACGCAGAGCCGCCGTCCGGGCCGAGCGGGGACACCCCGACCTCCTCGGTGAACATGGCTACCGACGCGGGCAGCAGCACGCTCAGCTCTTCCGGGCGGACCCGGCGTACCAGGGGGTCCGGCGCGGCGTGTGGTGCGGCCGAGATGGCCATCACCGGCTGCGCGTCCCTGACCTCGCGGGGATGGCCCCAGTAAGGCCGGAGCAGGTCCCACAGGTCACTGATGGCCTGGGCCGGCCCGACGATGGATGAGCAACGCCGGCCCTGCAGCCGGGCGCGGCCCGCGAAGGCCGTGACCGCCTCGGGCGTGGCGGCCACGGGGACAAGGTTCGCGCCGGCGTAGCACAGCGAGGTCAGCCGGCCACCAGGGACGAATCCCCACATCTGCCCGCCGAGCCGGACAGGATCGAGGCCGGCCTCATGGACCCGGGAGCTGACGAAGACGTTCACCACCGGGTCCCGGTCGCACAGGGCAAGCACCTCCGCGCGATCGCGGTCGTTCAGCAGGCGCAGCGATGATGACCGAAGCGCCTTGGTGCGCAGCACCCTCTCAGGGTATCGGCACTCCACCGTGGACGAGTCAGCCGCGTGGTCAGGTCTCCGTGGTCAGGCACCCGGGATCAGCCCCCGGGCGGTGGATCCGGCAGCGCCGGGCAGGCGGCATTGACCAGGCCGGCGCCGTTGGGCAGGGCGCCAGTGGCCAGATAGCGGTTCAGGTAACCGTCCACGCAGGTGTTAGGCGGCTGCTGCAGGGATTGCCCGTGGATGCCTCCGCCTTCCACGACGACCATCCGCGCCGTCGGCAGCCGGAGGTGCGCGTCCTGCGCGCCCAGATACGGGGTGGCCGCGTCCAGGGTGCCCTGGATCATCAGGATGCCTGGCAGTCCCGCGCCCTTGATCAGCAGCGGCGCTGCGGGCCCCGTGACCGGCCAGAACGCGCACGCGGCATTGAACCACGCGTTGTCCCAGGCTTCGAAGGGCGCGCTCCGGTAGACCCGCCTGGTGTCGGAGTCCCACTTCGCCCAGCTGCGAGGCCAGTTGACGTCGCTGCATTGCACGGCGTTGTACACGGCGAACCCGTTCTCGTTCTGGGTGCCTGCCTGGTTGTACTGGCTGACCAGTTGGCTGGTGGAGCCGCCGTGCAGGTAGGCGGACAGGGCCGCGGCCTGCCCCGGCCAGAGCGCGTTGGTGTACCCGCCTTGCAGGAACGTGTCGTCGAACTCGTCCGGGCCGATCATCGGGCCGTTCGGGCCGGCCACCGGATGCGCCTTCAGGTCCGAGCGGGCCTGGTACCACGCCTGGTCGACCTGCGCGCGGGTGCTGCCGAGCCGGTAGAGGCTGTTGTGGGCCGCCACCCAGGAGAAGAACGCCAGCATCCGGCCCTGGAACGCGTAGTCCTGGGCGATGTTGTCGGCGTACCAGACCCCGCCCGGATCCACCGTGCTGTCCAGGACCATCCGCTGGAGCCGGTGCGGGAAGAGGGTGGCGTAGACCTGGCCGAGATAGGTCCCGTAGGAGTAGCCGAAATAGGTGATTTTCGGCACGCCCAGGGCCGCGCGGATGGAGTCCATGTCCCTCGCGGCGTCCGCGGAGGTCATGTGGGGCAGCAGCCAGCCGTATGCCTTCCCGCAGTCGGCGGCGTAGGCCTTCGCGCGGCCGATGAGCACCTGCTCCGCCGCCGCATTCGCCGGGATGTAATCCGGGCGCACGCCGGCGAAGAAGGACGGGGCGCAATGCAGTGCGGGAACGCTCGAGCCGACGCCGCGGGGGTCGAAGCCGATGATGTTGTAGTCGGCGGCCACCGCCGGGTCAAGGCCCTGGGCGACGGAGGCGGCGAGGCCGAGCCCGCTGCCGCCCGGCCCGCCCGGGTTGACCAGCATGTCCCCCTGCTGCTGGCCGGCGGGCGCGGTGGCCGCGACCTTGGACAGCGCCAGCGTGATCTTCCTGCCGTCCGGGTGGGTGTAGTCGAGTGGCACCGGCAGGCTGGCGCACTGCATGTGGAGGGCTTGCCCGGAGCAGGAATGCCAGCGCAGCGCCTGAGCCTGCCCGGCGGCGGCGGAAACCGAGGACGACCCCTGCGGGCCGGAACTGCCCGGGCCACCGCCGCCGGAGGCGGTGCAGCCGGCCACGGCGAGGGCAGCGGCGCAGGAGAGGCCGAGTGCGGTCAGCGAGGCGGTGCGCCCTGAGCGCAGCCCTTTCATCCGGCGAGGCGATGGCATGACAGCAATCTTGCCCGATCGGACGGACCGCCCCGACGCGCAGGCTCCTGCGTCACCCGGCCGCTGACGCGCTACGGTGGCGCTCCTCCAGGGCGCGGCGGTATTCCGCCACCACCATGTCGGTCAGTTCCACCACCGAGGTCTCCGCGCTCTTCTTGTCGAAGGTGATCTGGCCTTGCTGGATCAGGTTCACCCGGTCAGAGACCTCCAGCACCTGGCCGTAGTTGTGCGCGATGATGATGATCGACACATCGCCCTGCTGCTTCAGGTCGCGCACCAGGTCCAGGATTATCGCCGCCTCCTTGACGCCCATCGCGGCCAGCGGCTCGTCCAGCAGCAGGATCTTCGCCTCCGAGTACACCGAGCGCGCGACCGCTATCGCCTGGCGTTGCCCCCCGGACAGCCGGGCGACCTCGACGTCGACCGATGGGAGGTTCACCCCCATGTCATCGAGATGCTGCTTGGCCTCGCGGCGCATGGCCCGGTTGTTCAGGATGGGCCAGCGGACCTGTTCCCGGTTGAGGAACATGTTGTGGTAGACGGAAAGCTGGTTGATCAGCGCCAGGTCCTGATAGACCGCGTCGATGCCGAGTTCGCGTGCGTGGTCGACCGACTTGAGCGTGACCTCCTGGCCGTTGAGCACGATCCGCCCCGTATCCGGCGGCTGGAAGCCGCAGAGGATCTTCAGCAGGGTGGACTTGCCCGCGCCGTTGTCGCCGAGCAGCGCGAGCACCTCGCCCTTCGCCAGGCGCATGTTGATATCGGTGAGCGCCGTCACCGGGCCGAACCGCTTGCTGATGTGCTCCACCCGCAGCACATCGCCGTCCGCCGCCAGGGTGGCCGTGGCGCCCTCTGCTGGCTCGGTAGTCATCAGGCTCTCCCCGCTGCTCGCAGCCGTGCGAGCCGCACGTTGGCGACCATGGCGACCAGGATCGCGGTGCCGAAGATGATGTTCAGCGGGTTGGCGCTGATCCCAAGTATTGACAATCCGTCCTGCAGGGTGGCGAGCACGATCGCGCCGAGCAGGGCGCCGATGATCGTCCCCGTGCCGCCCAGCATCGCCGTCCCGCCGATGACGGCCGCGGTCACGGCGTAGAACATCGGCGTGTACTGGCCGGCGCTCGGGTCGATCGTGTTGTCATAGAACGCCGTCATCAGGCCGACGATCGCGCCCATCAAGCCGCAGATCATGAAGTTGCCGTACTTGATCCTGGCCACGCTGATGCCGGACTCCCTCGCCCCGAGCAGGTTGCCGCCCACCGCGATGGTGTGCAGGCCCCACCTGGTCCGGGTGAGCACGATATGGAAGAACGCCACCAGGGCGAGCGCCCAGATGATCGCGGACCACACGTACCCGCCGTTCTGGCTGCCGAGATACTTGCCGATGCTCTGCGCCGAGGCGGGGACGTTCGCCGGGTAGGCGTGGGAGGTGGTGAGCGTCAGTCCCCACAGGATGAAGCCGGTGCCGAGCGTGGTGATGAACGACGGCACTCCCACCGTGACCGTGAGGAAGCCGTTGACCCAGCCGACCACGACGCCCAGGAACAGCGAGATGAGGATCGCCGGGATCACCGGCACGCCGTAGAAGTCGATCAGGAAGTGCATGAGGAAGGGCGCGAAGAGGAAGACGAAGCCGACCGACAGGTCGATCTCACCGCTGATCAGCAGGAGCACCTCGCCGATCGAGAGGATGATGATGGGCGCCGCGTACCCGGACAGGAGGTTGGTGATGTTCGACTTCGAGAAGAAGGTCGATGAGGCCAGCCCGAAGTAGATCAGCAGCACCACCATGACAACGAAGACGGTCGCCTCGCGCTGCCGGATGAAGACGGCAGCGCCCCTCCTGGCGAGCGCCAAGAGGCCGCCGCCGCCCGGGGCCGGGCCACCTGCTTGCGGAACGCCGACGTCTGCGCGCTGTTCAGCGGTCTCGCTCATGGTGCCTTCGTTTCCCGTTCACGTTCACTTCACGCGCCGATGGCGGGCACCAGTCCGCAGCCGCTGGTCTGGTGTCCGCCGTCGGCACGCCTGTCCATGTTCGAACCCTATGCCTGCTTACGTCACGTGCTCGTGGTGCCCATCGGGTTCTGGATCGGGCCGGACCGCGGAATGTACTTCTCCGCCGTCGTCGATCCCTCGTACCGACTCGGGGTCGAGAGGTAGGGGCCGACCGTGCTCTTGGTCACGAAGGTCAGGCCGGTATCGGTGTCCGGGGGGGTGAGCAGGCCGCCGGACAGCTTGTAGAGGTAGAGGTAGAGCGTCGGCAGGAACCCCTGCAGGTAGGGGTTCTGGTCGATGGTGAAGTCCATCTGGCCAGCCTTGATCGCGCTCAGCGTGGTCGGCGTGAGGTCGAAGCCGCCGGACGGGATCTTGCCTGCCAGGCCCGCACCCGCCAGCGCCTGGGCGAGGAGCTCGGTCGATCCCGCGTCCACGGCGAAGGCGCCCTTGAGCGCGGTCTTGTGGGAGAGCAGGTAGGCCTTCTCCGCCGGGAGTTCCGCGGACGTCGCCGCCCCGGTCGCGATCTCGGCGACCTTGTAGCCCAGCGGGGTGAGGACCGACGCCGCGCCGTCGTAGCGCGGCTGGATGTTCCCCGTGCCCGGCGTGGCGATGAAGATGACGACGTTCCCGGGGGTGGTGACGAGGGACTTGATGCGCTGCCCCAGCTGCTGGCCCGAGGTGTACAGCGCCTGGCCGACGTAGCAGAGCCGGTTGGTGCCGATGTCGGGTACGCCCTTGGAGTTGACGGTCCCGTCGGCGTTGTAGCTGATCACGGGGATGCCCGCGTTCATGGCACTGGACACCGGGCCGGTGAAGCCAGTGGCGCTGATGACCGTGGTCGCGATCCCGTCCGCCTTCGCGGAGACCGCAGTGTTCAGGTAGGTCACCATCTCCGGGACGCTCGAGGTCGACGCGGAGCCGCCCCAGTTGGGCTTGGGGAGGCCGAGCAGCGCCGCGGCGTCCTGGAAGCCGTACTGGGTGGGGACGAAGAACGGGTTCGTGTAGACGTGGTTGACGAACCAGAATTTCCACGCCGGCGTCTTCGGGAAATTCCCCACCGCGCTCGCCGCGGCGGCCGAGGTGGTGCCCGAGGAACTGCACGCGGCGAGCAGCGCCGCCGCGGCGGCCGACGCGCTCACCAGCCCGGTGCCCTCGAGCAGCCTGCGACGGGTGACCCCGTCCTTCATGTTCAGTGTCTCGATCGCCTCGTCGACCTTGGGGTCGATTTTCCTCATCTGTCTACCTCCAGAAGAATTTGCTCAGTGCTCGGTGCGACACCACAGCGCGGCGCGCCGAAAGGCGGATAGCGGATAGATGGCTCGGGTCCTGGGACACGGCACGTGGAACCGGCGGCGCCGTAGACATCGTAGTTACGGGCTCGGAACAATTGTGAGCGCTAACCTCTCCGGCTCTGCAAGGTCCCCCGCCGGAAAATGAGGTTACGCAGCGAACTGCCCACAGTCGCTGCATCGCTCGTCCTCGATTCGATGTCGGTCTTCCGGGGCCGTGCCTGAGCGGAACGCCCGCTGCCCGGTCACCCAGGGTGCCCGGCCCGGCGCACCGTTCCCCCGGATGCGCCGTCAGATCGAACCCATGATCGAGGCAGCACACCCTTGTGGAGCCTTAAGCTAAATCACACAGAGTCGATCGTCAACGAACAAGATATAAAGATCCGATTCCGACGTGATCACGGGGAGGCCGACATGAGCCGTGCGCTCGGCCACAGTAGAAAGAAGGCCCAGGGATGCTTGCCAGACACCGGCAGTCTCTGATATTGGAGGACGTCCGGCGCGCGGGCAGCGCGCGGGTGAGCGACCTCACCCAACGGCTCGGCGTGTCGGATATGACCATCCGCAGGGACCTGGAGGTGCTGGCCCGGGCCGGGCTGATCGAAAAGGTCCACGGGGGGGCGGTGCTGCCGGGGGCGCCAAGCAGCCACGAGCCCGGCTTCGAGGCGAAGTCCGTCCTGGAGAGACCCGAGAAGGACGCGATCGCCCGGGCGGCGGCGGCCCTGGTGGTGCCGGGCACGGCCATCGCGCTATCCGCGGGCACCACCACGTTCGCCCTGGCTCAGTATCTGGTCGACGTGCCGGGACTGACGATTGTGACCAATTCGATGCGAGTCGCGAACCTGTTCGAATCCGCGCGGCCCCCGGTGCAGGTGGGCGCGAACGCCTCGGTGGTGCTCACCGGCGGCGTGCGCACCCCGTCGGACGCCCTGGTCGGCCCGATCGCCGACCTGGCCATCCGCTCGCTCCACGTCGATCTGCTCTTCCTCGGCTGCCACGGGATCGACCCGGAAGCCGGGCTCACCACGCCCAACCTCGCCGAGGCCGAGACCAACCGCGCGTTCGTGCACGCGGCCCGCCGGGTCACGGTGGTGGCGGACCACACCAAATGGGCCATCGTCGGCCTGAGTTCCTTCGCCGACCTTGACGAGGTGGACACGCTGATCACGGACAGCGAACTGCACGCCGAGGCGCGCGCCCTGCTCGCCGAGAGGGTCGGCCAGCTCATCATCGCCGACGGGGAGCCCGCTGAGCAGCCGTCCGGCGTCGGCCGCCGAGATCCCGGGGTCGGGGTCGAACGGCTGGCCGACGGCGACTCAGCCGCTGACCACAGCGTCACCTAAGCGCCGCGGCGGACGCGCCAAAGAGGAGCCCTTTGCTGCACGTCGCCGTTCGCTCAAAGACCCCGCACAGACCACTGGCGCGGCGGGCGAACCAGAACACGTGGTAATCAACGCTCGAGGAAATGATCTCGGCGGCCACGACCGCCATCACGCGCCATCCCGTTAATCTGTCCGCTGCCACAAGCGCTGTGCAGACAGATATGTTTCCCGGCATTGGCCGGCCGGATATCTTCGGCTGGGTTTTGAGCGGACGCACGCCGCGCTCTGAGATGTTCTTCGTCGGCCAGATCCTGGTGTCGCAGCCGAACCGCAGGACGTCGTGCTGGTGGTTGCGGCTGAATTCCAGCAGGTCCCGGCCGGGGTGCTGGGCGATGGCAGGCTTGGGCCCCGGGGATGCGGGGCACGTCGGAGCAGCCGGCCAGGCCGCCTCCGGGCAGCACTTGGCCGCATCCTGGTAGTCGCTCATTAAGTGCGCCAGGCAGGCTTTCCCGCCGACTTTCGCGTCGAGGCGACGCCGCCCGTCTACTGCATCTCGTTGATGTTCGACCGCTCAGGAATTTCGGGAGGCAGAAGCTTGTGGATCAGCGTGTGGATTTCCTCTTCGTTGTCCGGGCCGCCCAGTGTCTTCACCAGATCTGCCTGCAAATTGTTAACCGCATCACGCAACGTGGCGAGCCGTTCCCAGCCCAGATCGGTGAGTTCCAGCGCATAACGACGCCGGTCGACCGGATCCTGGCCGCGTGCCACGAGTCCGGCCTGAACCAACTCCTCCACGATCTGTGCCGCCGCAGGTTCGGTGACCGCGAGGTATCGCGCGATCTGTTGCTGCGGGCACGGACCGAGCTGGCCGATTGCGGAGAGCGAAGCGAAATTGCGCACCCGTAGGCCGACGTCGGACACCCTGGCGTCACCACGCCTACGAAGGAGAAAGAAAACCTGCGTAATCGGCGCTGGTACGGCGCCCGACGGGCTGGGTCTCCGGTCGACGACCTAGGAGACGGTGACTTCCGGGGAGGCAGACCCGCCGGTGTTCCCCATCGACTCGGCCAGCTTCATGGCTTCCTCGATCAAGGTCTCCACGATCTGTGACTCTGGCACGGTCTTGATGACCTCGCCCTTGACGAAGATCTGCCCCTTGCCGTTGCCCGAGGCCACGCCGAGATCCGCTTCCCGCGCCTCACCCGGGCCGTTGACCACGCAGCCCATCACCGCGACGCGCAGCGGGACCTCCAGGCCCTCCAGCCCGGCGGTCACCTGGTCCGCGAGGGTGTACACGTCCACCTGAGCCCGGCCGCAGGACGGGCAGGACACGATCTCCAGGCCGCGCTCGCGCAGGCCGAGTGACTCCAGGATCGAGGTGCCGACCTTCACCTCCTCGACCGGTGGCGCCGAGAGCGACACCCGGATCGTGTCCCCGATGCCCTCCGCCAGCAGCGCGCCGAACGCGACCGCGGACTTCACCGTCCCCTGGAAGGCAGGCCCGGCCTCAGTCACGCCCAGGTGCAGCGGGTAGTCGCAACGCTCGGCGAGCTGCCGGTAAGCGCTGATCATCACGACCGGGTCATGATGCTTCACGGAGATCTTGATATCGGTGAAGCCGTGCTCCTCGAACAGCGAGCACTCCCAGAGGGCCGATTCCACCAGGGCCTCGGCGGTGGCCCGGCCGTGCTTGGCCAGCAGCCGCTTGTCAAGCGAGCCGGCGTTCACCCCGATACGGATCGGCACCCTGGCGTCCGCCGCGGCGCGCGCGATCTCGCCGACTTTGTCGTCGAACGCCTTGATGTTGCCCGGGTTGACGCGAACCGCGCCGCACCCCGCGTCGATGGCGGCGAACACGTACTTCGGCTGGAAGTGAATGTCGGCGATCACCGGGATCTGCGACTTGCGGGCGATCTGCGGCAGCGCGTCCGCGTCATCCTGCGACGGCACCGCAACCCGCACGATCTGGCAGCCCGAGGCGGTCAGTTCCGCGATCTGCTGCAAGGTCGCGTTCACGTCCGCGGTGACCGTGGTCGTCATCGACTGCACCGAGACAGGTGCGCCGCCGCCCACCGGCACCGCGTGCTTTCCCTTGCCCACCACGATCTGGCGGGACTTGCGGCGCGGAGCCAGCGGTTCCGCGGGCGGCATGGGCATGCCCAGATCGATCGTCATGACCGTGATCGCCTCACTGAGGGATGTGAACGGGATTGACAAGGTCCGCCATGATCAGGATCAGCCCGAACCCTACCAGCAGGGCGAAAACTCCGACACTCACGGGGAGCAGCTTGCGCATGTCCACCAGGCCCGGATCCGGCTTGCCGCGCAGCCTGGCCAGCCAGGCCCTGGCCCGCTCGTAGATGACGACGGCGAGGTGGCCGCCATCCAGCGGCAGCAGCGGGAGCAGGTTGAACAGGCCGACGAAGATGTTGAGCGAGACGATGATGTCCAGCACCACCGTGAGCTTCAGCTGCCAGCTGACGTTGAGGGCGAAGGCCTGGCCGGTTACCTCGCCCGCGCCGACGATGCTCGTCACCTGCCCCCCGGCCGTGCTGGAGCGGTTCTTGGCGAACAGTTCGGGGATCGCCGCGGGAATGCTGCCCACCGCCTTGACCGAGCCGGTGACGAGTTGCCCGAACTGTGAGGCTGCGGAGGTGAAGGCACTGGCCGGGCCCACGGTCTGGAACATCACGGCCTGCGTGATACCCAGGTAGGCGCCTTTCCGGCCATTGATCGCCGCCAGCGACGGGTGCAGTGTGATCTGCCGGCCGTGCCGCCGCACGGTAACCGCCACGGTGCTGCCCGCCGGATGACTGCGGATGGCCCGGCCCAGCTGGGTCCAGTTGTGTACCGGAGTGCCGCCCAACGCGACGATTGTGTCGCCCGTCCGCAGGCCTGCCTTGACCGCCGGGGACGCCGGGTCACCCTTGACGCAGCTGGCCGCGTTCACGCTCTTGGGCACGCACGGATCGATCGTGCCGACCGTGGCCGAGTTCGTATTCGCCAGGCCGATCCCGACCGCCATGACGAACAGCAGCACGAACGCGAGCACGAAGTGCATGAATGAGCCGGCGCCCAGCACGATGATCCGCTGCCAGCCCGGCTGCCTGCGGAACGACCGCGCCTCGTCGGCCGGGTCCACGTCCTCGAGAGCCGTCATCCCGACGATCTTGACGTAGCCACCCGCGGGGATGGCCTTCACCCCGTACTCGGTCTCGCCCTTCTGGCGCGACCAGAGCGTCTGGCCGAAGCCCACGAAGAACTGGGTGACCTTCATGTGGAACTTCTTCGCGGTCGCGAAGTGCCCCGCCTCATGCAGCATGATCGAGAAGAGCAGGGCAAAGATGAAGATGAGCCAGCCGAGCAGGGTCATTCGGCCTACTCTCCCTCCCTGCGCGTCGCGCTTACGGCCCGGGCCGCGTCACGGCTCCCTGCGCCAGTCAGCTCCAGCGCCCGGGTTCGTGCCCAGCGGTCCGCGGCGAGAACGTCCTCAAGGACCACGGCGTCCCGGGCGTGGCTTCCACTCTCAGAGACTACCTGGGCCACCGTGTCCACGATTCCCAGAAAGGGGAGGCGGCCCGCCCGGAAGGCCTCGACGCACACTTCGTTCGCCGCGTTGTAGACCGCTGGGGCGGTCCCGCCGACGGTGCCCGCCTCGCGCGCCAGCCGGACGGCGGGGAACGCCTCCTCATCCAGCGGCTGGAAGGTCCACCCGTGCGGGGTGGTCCAGTCGATGGCGGGCGCCGCCCCTGGAACCCGGTCCGGCCAGCCCAGCGCGAGAGCGATCGGGATCCGCATATCCGGCGGGCTCGCCTGGGCGATGGTTGAGCCGTCGGTGAACTCGACCATCGAGTGGATCACCGACTGTGGGTGCACGACGACCTCGATGCGGTCGAAGCCGACGCCGAAGAGCAGGTGCGCCTCGATCAGCTCCAGGCCCTTGTTCACCAGGGTGGCGGAGTTCACGGTGATGACCGGGCCCATGGTCCAGTTCGGGTGCGCGAGCGCCTGATCCGGCGTCACGTCCGCCAGTTCCGCGCGGCTGCGGCCCAGGAACGGGCCGCCGCTCGCGGTCAGCACGAGCCGGGCCACCTCGTCCGCGCTCCCGCCGCGCAGGCACTGCGCGATCGCGGAGTGCTCGGAATCGACCGGGATGATCTGCCCTGGTGCTGCCCGTTTGGCCACCAGCGGCCCGCCGGTGATCAACGATTCCTTGTTGGCCAGGGCGAGCACCCGGCCGGCGTCCAGCGCCGCGAGCGTGGCGGCCAGGCCGACCGACCCTGTCACCCCGTTCAGCACGACGTCGCAGGGCCACGCCGCGACCTCGGCCACCGCGGCCGGGCCGGCCAGGACCTTCGGCAGCGGCCGCGCCGCCTGCCCCGATCCGCCGCCCGACGCCCGTGGTCCGCCGCCTGAAGCCTCTGGCCCGCCTGAAGCCCGTGGTTCGCCTGACACCCGTGGTCCGCCCGAATACAGTGCGCGCAGCGCGTCCCGCACCTCCCCGGCGGCGTCCTCCCTGGCCACCGCCACCACCTCGGCGCCGAACTCGAGCGCCTGGGCGGCCAGCAAGCCCGGGTTGCCACCGCCGGACGCGAGCCCGGTCAGCCGGAACCGGCCCGGGTTGCGCCGGACGATGTCGGCGGCCTGGGTGCCTATCGACCCGGTCGAGCCGAGCAGGACGATCTGACGCGGCGGTGCGTGCGCGGAATCCACCCCGCCATTCTCCCCGGCCCGCGACCCCGGCCGTCGCTCACCCCTGCGCCAGGCTCACTCCCTGGTCGGCATGGGTGTCCCAGTCGGGCCGCAGCGGCATGCCCGACTGGCCCTCGTCACCGAGCCTGACCCCCAGGACCTGGTGCAACTGGACCACGTTGCGCTCGAAGCCGAGCCGGGAGCCTGCCATGTAGAGCCGCCACACCCGCGCCGTGCCCTCGCCCACCTCGGCGACGGCCTCGTCCCAGTGCGCGTCCAAGTTCGCGCACCAGCCGGCCAGCGTCAGCGCGTAGTGCTCGCGTAGGTTCTCCTCGTGGCGTACCTCGAACCCGGAGTCGTTCATCAGCGAGACCAGGTAGCCGGTCCCCTCCAGCTCACCGTCGGGGAAGACATACCGGTTGATGAACCCGCCCGCCCGCCGGGCTGGCTGGCTGTTGTCCGGCCGCGTGATGCAGTGGTTGAGCAGCCGGCCCTCCGGCCTGAGCTTGCCGTGCAGGAACGAGAAGTACCCGGGCAACTGGGCCTTGCCGATGTGCTCGGTCAGCCCGATCGAGCTGACCGCGTCGAAGCCGGCCTCCGGCACGTCCCGGTAGTCGAGGTGGCGCACCTCGGCCAGGCCGGACAGGCCCTCGTTCTCGATGGCACGCTGGGCCCAGGACGCCTGCTGCGAGGACAGGGTCACGCCGAGCGCCTTGACTCCGTATTCCCGCGCGGCGTGCCGCACCATGCCGCCCCAGCCGCAGCCCACGTCGAGCAGCCGCATCCCGGACGTCAGCCCCAGCTTCCGGGCCACCAGGTCGTGCTTGTAGGCCTGCGCCTCCTCCAGGGTGGCGTCCTCGCGCGGGTAGCAGGCACACGTGTAGGCCATGGACGGCCCGAGCACCCATTCGTAGAACGTGTTGGACACGTCGTAGTGGTGCGAGATCGCCGTGGCATCACGACCCTTGGAGTGCCGCCGCCCGCTCAGCCAGCGACGGCTTACCTTTACTTCCTGCGGGGGCGGCGGCACCCGCGGCAGGAGCCTCTTCGGTCCGCCTAGTTCACGCAGCAACCGGAGTCGTTCGGCAAAATCAAGCTGTACCTGCTGGGCCTGGACCATCCTGGCCAGCGCCGTGTACATGTCACCCTCGACGTCGAGATGGCCTGATACGTAGGCGCGGGCCAGCCCGAGCGACCCGGGCGCCTGGGCCAGGTAGGACACCGCGACCGGTGACTTGACCGTGATCCGGATCGGCGCGTCCCCGGTGCCTGCCACGCTCCCGTCATAGGCCCGGAACTCCACCGGAGCGTCGGGTCCCGCCATCCTCTCGAACACCTCAGCCAGTGCCATGCCTGCCATCCTCCCTGCTCACTGCCCGCGCACGCATTTCTCGTACAGCCCGGCCAGGCGCCCGTCACCGTCATACTCACGCTTCAGCGCAGCGTAGGCCGGCCCGTTGTAACGTGCCCAGAACTGCTCCTCGGAATAGAACGACGTCGAATACAGACCCTTGTGCCCGCCGAGCGCCGCGACCTGCTCCTCGATGAGCCGGTTGTGGTAGCCGTCGGCGCGGCCGGGGGGCAGTGGCACCGTTCCCCAGAAGCCGAAGTTCACGTACACCTCGCCCGGCTTCATCGGGTACAGCGGCCAGGCCTGCTCACCGCGCAGCCGCAGCGGGCACAGCCAGACCGGGCTCATGCCCACGTCCGCCGCGAAGAACCGCAGGAAGTCGGCGCCTCGGCCGACGGGGATCTCCACGTCCTGGATGACCGCCTCGCGCGGTGGCCGGCCGCGGTGCGCGTCGAGAGTGTCCGACAGCCGGTACCGCCGGTCGAACGCGACCAGCGCACGGTAGGTGTCTGACCGCCGGTAGCGGCGCGGCCAGAGCCTGCGGATCAGCGGCTTCTGCACGCCGAACGGGCGTGAGCACCAGAACCAGTCGGTGTCCCAGCGCCACAGGTAGTCGCGGATGGTGAGGAAGTCCTCGCGCGGGCCGCGCACCGACTGGTAGTAGATGTGCTCGCCGGTGTAGTCACTGCGCCATGGCGCCACGTCGCTGAACGCGCCGACCGTGAGGTACATCTCGTCCAGGCCGAACGCGGTCCCGTCCACGAAGTCGGCCCGATGACCGAGGAAGCTCCCGTCCACCGCGATCTGCGCGATGGCGTCCATGCACGCCTCGGGACTACCGAACGGAAAGTGGCGCAGATGCACGAACGGCTTAACCGGCTCAAGCTCGATGGTGAGCGAGAGGGCGTAGCCGAGCGTGCCGTAGGAATTAGGGAAGCCACGGTACAGGTCGGCGTGATCATTGTCGGCCGTCGCGGTGACCACCCGGCCGTCGCCGGTGAGGATCTCCATCGCGGTGACCGATTCGTGCGGCATGCCGCTGCGCAGCGAGGTGGACTCGATGCCCAGGCCGGTCACCGCGCCGCCGAGGGTGATCGTCTTGAGCTGGGGGACCACGAGCGGCATGAGGCCGTGCGGCAGCGTCGCGTCGGCCAGGTCCTCGTAGGTCGTCATGCCCCCCACGACGGCGGTCCGTGCCACCGGGTCGACGTGCAGCACGCGGCTGAACGCGGAGACGTCCAGCCCCTTGGCGGCCTGCGCGTGCCCGGCCTGCGCGTGCCCGGCCTGCGCGTGCCCGGCCCGCGAATGCCCGGCTCGCGTATGCCCGGCGCGGCCTGTGCCCGGTGCGGGGTCACGGAACCGGAACAGGTTGGAGGTGCGCTTGGCCAGCCGGACCTTGCTGCCAGGGGGGATCGCCGCGTAGTCGCGGCATATCTGCTGGACCGCCGCCACGTATTCCTGCCGCTCCAGTGCGGGCAAGCTGGGCCCCGCCGCCGGGTCTGGACTCGATGAACGTGGAAGTCCGTCAGTTGTATCGACTGAGAAATCACCACGATCAACCACGCGGCGACCTTGCCCGTTCGTGGCGTCGGTCACACCGCCCTCCCTCCGCTCACGGCTGCCCTCGCCTCTCAGAGAGGATGAACGCTGAACACCCGTTAGGGCAAGTCCCGGCGACCTGGACCGAAAGGCTCACGAAGTCTACCGCCAGGTAACTTCGCCCCCACCTGCTAACGGCCCGTCCACACATCGCAAGCGTGGGGCGTCGAGCCCGTAACCGAGCCCGCTTTCATGATCACGAAGGATTCCCGGACGTATATGACGGGAATCCTTCGTGATCATGAAACAAGGGGTCGCGGGACGCGTGAGTCGTGCCGTGATCATGGCGTCTGGCTACAGTGGGGCGCATGCGGATCGCGCTGATCAACTCGGGGCTGGGCCTGCTGGCCGCCGCGGCCGAGCTGCGCAGGCAGTCGCCCGGTGTCGAACTGATCCTCGCTTTGGACCCCGACGGGATGCCGTGGGGCCCGCGCACGCCGGATGACATAGCGCAGCGGTCCCTCGCGTGTGCGCGTGCCGCCGCCGCGCACGACCCCGATGTGCTTGTCTTTGCCTGCAACACGGGTTCGGTGCATGCCCTCGATGTGCTCCGATCAGAGTTCGAGCCGCGCATCCCGGTCGTCGGGACCGTGCCGGCGATCAAGCCGGCCGCGGCGGCCGGGCAGCCCATCGCCATCTGGGCAACGGCGGCGACCACCGGAAGCACCTACCAACGCGCCCTGATCGCTCAGTTCGCCGCCTCGGTCCCGGTCACCGAAGTGCCCTGCCCCGGGCTCGCCGACGCGATCAACGCAGGTGACGAAGCGGCGACGGCCGCAGCCGTGGCCACCGCGGCCGCGCGCACCCCCGGCCACGTCAGAGCCGTGGTACTGGGCTGCACCGAGTACGAACTGGCGGCCCAGGCCATCGCCGCCGCCCTGCCCGGGGTCAGCCTGCACGGCTCGGCCAGCGCCGTTGCCGCACAGGCCCTGCGCAGGGCCCTCGCAGCCGCCGACCACGATCGGCTTGAGCCCGGCCATGGCCACGCCGAGCCCGTCCCCAGCCAGCTCGAGGCCGGGCCAGCCAAAGCAGCGCTGAGGGTGCTCCTCAGCGGCAGGCCCGGCGACCTCCCGCCGGCCGCCTTCCGCTACCGGGAGGGACGCTCGCTAGAAGCAAGGTCGGCGTCCGTCCGCGCCTAAGCGGACGGCTCCCCGGTCCAGCGCCAGCGCACCCTGCACGGCACGCGCGGCACTGCCTGGCAAAGCATTTCCCCTGTGCGGCACCGCGCGGCACTGCCCGGCAAGCACTTCCCCTGCGCGGCACGCGCGGCACTGCCCGGCGAGCACTTCCCCTGACCAGCCTCACGCCAGCGCGGAGGCGGTTATGCCTGTCGCCGCACGCCATGCCGCAGCTTCGGCCGGACTGTCTCCAGCGGTGCCTCAAGAGAGGTGCTGCGAAGCAGTTGTGATACTCGCTGCGGCGAGACGCGGAGCACGACTGCGATGTCTCGCCCGGACAGGCCCTTCCTTTTTAGCTCACGGGCAATCTCGCGGTGTTTTATGGCTGCGGCGCGCTGAGCCCTATCCGCGGCGGCAACTGCTTCGCGCGTGCTCTTGGCCTTCATCTCCAGGTCCTCGCCGATATCCGGGATGATCTGTATGTCGAAGGACTCAGGGGGTTCCCCGGTCTCTAGCGCAAGGTAGTCGCGGACCATCTTTTCAGCGCCGTGAAGCGTGCGCGATTGGGTAGCGCCAAGGCGGTCGATATGCAGTTCCCAGCCGTGCGCCCAGGGCTTGGCCCGGACTGTGTAGGTGATCACTGCAGCCACCCTTCCGGCAAGCACTCCATGCGCCTGATCGTGTCGCCGACAACTCCCGGGGAGATGTGCCGGGGTCTCGGGATGTTCGCCGTGTGCTTTCCGCACGGCAAGTCCACTTCACATGTGGGCCCCGGCCTGGATTACTAGTGCACCCGTGCTCATCGAGCGCACGCTTTACATCCCGGAGCTTCATCCCCTTGGACATAAGGTAGATCTAGCCCCCCTTGATGTCAACGGGTGGTTATCTGAGCTGGGTATCTGAGCTGGACCGCCTCGGCGCTCCGTCCGCGCCTTTTGACGTCCTTTACGCAGTGCGGATCTCCCGGCGGCTGCCTCCGCTACCAGGAGGGACGCTTCCTGGTCCGGCCGCCGGCACCGCCGCCGGACCCGGCGGCCGCCGTGCTACTGGGAGGGGCGCTTCCTGGTTCTGCGGCCGGACCCGGCACCGCGGCCGGAGATGCGACCGCGACCGGAGCCGGCGGGCGCCGGCCTTTCCGCCGCGGGGTCGGCGTCCGCCTGGGCGTAGCTGGCCGCGACCTGGTCCGGCGTCATCGGCATCCGCGCGGCCGAGGGCGGCACGCCAGCGTCCATGATGTCGCGGAGCAGCAGGGCCATGGAGTACGCCGGATCGGACGCGACCGCCCGGTCGAGGGCGATATTGGCGAGCGCGCCGTCTCCTGCCTGCCACGCGGTGAACGCCAGCAAGGAAGCGGGCGCCGGCACGAACTGGGAGCAGGCGCGCCGCACCACGTCAGTCCAGAGCCGCAGATGCGCCTCCTGGTGCTCCGGGTCCATCCGGGCCCAGGCGTCGTCGCGCACCGGCAACTGGGCAAGAACCACCGACAGCCAGGCCATCGTGTCGTCGTCGATGATCCGCCCGCCGCCGCGGTACGTCTGGATCGCCTCGATCACGGCCCGCCGACCCTCCTGCACCAAGAGCCGCGAGCGGTCACCCGGCCATGGCCCGGCTGTCTCGCCGACCAGGTTGCCGGCCCGCTGCCGGGCGCACCGCGTCGCACGGTTCATGGAGTCCGCCGCCGGGCCGCTGACCGGGGCAAGCGTCCGGGCCAGGGCCGCGCGGTCCGGATAGGCCGCCATCCCGGCCACGATCATGGCGGCCGCCGCCGGATGGGCGCTGAGGTCGAACCGCACGCCCTCGGCCGGGCAGCACGCCGGATTGTGACAGATGTAGGACCAATAGCGTCCGCTCTCGACCCGCATCAGCTCGCGCGGCCGCAGCCCAGCCTCGCGCAGCCCGGCTGCGAGCAGGTCGGCAACCGGGGTGACCAGCCGTCCCGGACCGTAGCCGATCCCGATCACCGTGGTGAGCTTGCGCCGGTCGAGCACGGCTAGCGAGTGCGCCGCGATGTGGGCGGCCTTGTCCACATCCGGCGGGTCGGGAAGGTCGTAGCGGAATGCCAGCTCGATGCGGTCCCGCGGGCGGCCAGCGCCGATCACGACCAGGCTGTTGGCCGGATGGAACCCGAGCAGATGGGGCACGATGGCGAGCACGTCGGCCGGGGAACTGATCCGGACCCTGGAGTGGCTGGTGGGCGGGGCTGAGCCGCCGGTGGATTCTGTGTCTTCCATGAATCCAGGCTCGCGTTGTAGGACGTGATCAACCAGCAGAGAATTACGTTCTGTGGATAAGTAGGTACTTATCGTTATTTCGTCCACAGCTGGAAAGTCGGTCTTGACATCAGACTTCAGTTCTGAAGTGGCATCATTTCCCGGGCGAAGTCCTCCACGAACCGGTCAAGAGATGCGGGTGTCCCAGCAGGCCGGATGACGAACTTGCTGATGCCCGCGGCCACATACGCCTCGATCAGCTTGCGGGCATCGCCCCAGCCGGTGGCGACGAGCGTGGCCGGGTCGGCGTCCGGCCGCCGCAGGCGGACCGCCTCGATCAGCCCGGCCGGGATGCCGTCGATCGCCACCGCCAGGCTCATCCCGAAATGGTCGGGCTCGACCTCCCGCCCGGCCGCCGCGGCGGCCTCCTGGATAGCCTCACGTCCCGCGGCGGCCTCCTCCGGCGTGAGCAGGCTGGCCAGCCACCCATCGCCGAGCCGTCCGGTGCGCCGGAGCGCGCCGGGGGCGCTGCCGCCCAGCCAGATGTCGAGCGGCTTGGCCGGCCGCGGGCCGATGCTCGCGCCCTCAACCACGAAGAACTCGCCGCGGAACGACACGCTCTCCTGCCGCAACAGCAGCCGCAACAGCTCAAGCGCCTCATCGAACACCGCGCCGCGCCGCCCGGCCGGCACCGGGAACAGCGCCAGTTCGCCGGGCCGGGCGGGTCGCAGGCCGAAGACCGGCAGAATCCGGCGTGGCGCGAGCCCGGCCAGTGACGCAAGTTGCTTGGCGACCAGCACAGGGTGGCGCCCCGGCAGCACCGACAGGCCTGCGCCCACCTTCAGGTGGGACGTCCGCGAAACAGCATGCGCCATCCCGACGAACGGCTCCACGAGTTGCCCGTACACCATCTCGGGCAACCACAGGGAGTCGACACCGATCGCCTCAAGGTGGTCGACGGCGGCAGCGAACCCGTCAGGGCCGCCGGCCCCGCCGAGCCCAATCCCGATCCGGACCTTCACAGGTCCACCTTCATGGGTCCATCCGACCACGGGCCAAGCCGGATACGGGCCGTCCGACCACGGGCCGGCCGGCTACCGATACCGGAAACCGCCCAGGAAACGCCGGAACAGGCCGCCCTCACGAACCAGCGGCGGCCCTGGCTCCGGCGCCACCGGACGCTGCGTGGCGATGGGCTGCTCGTAGTCGGTACGCGCGATGGCGTCGATGACCTGCTGCTCATCGAAATCCTCCGAGCCTTCGATCATGGGCACGAAACCGACCAGCATCCCGTCCTGCATCACCTGCGCCTCAAGTCCGGCGGTACCGTCGGTATCCCACTCGGCCTCACGCCCGTCCCGCAGCGTCACGCGCACGCCGAACTGATCCACGCCGACTCTCGCCATGTGCCCGTCGATTCCGCGCTCGCGCAGCGCATCGGCGACCCGTCGGGCCCGGTTCTCCTCCATATCCCCAAAATATCTCCGCTCGGCCGCGGTCACGCCCGCCCACGGTCACGCCCGGCCGCGGTCACGCCCGGCCGCGGTCGTCCCCGGCGCGGACATGGCAGGCAGCGCCGACAGCAGGCAGACCGTCAATCCCCTGGAGTCGCTTAGTCCCTGGGGTCGCTTAGTCCCCTGGGGTCGCTTAGTCCCCTGAAGTCGCTGATCTAGGGTGGCACTGCCTGCACGACCGACCAGGAGGTACGCGTGCCTGACCGACGGCCCGGGGCCGACCCGGAGACCGGGGCGCTGGACGACAGCCCGGGGAACAAGACGCTGGACGCCAGCCCGGAAACCGCCAGCCCAGCCAGCGGGGACGGGCTGGCCCCCGGCGGCCTCGCGGCGGTGGACACCATCGCCGAGAATTTCCAGGCGCGCCACGGCCAGCCGGGGCTGGCGTACGGGGTCGTGGCCGGGGGTTCCCTGGTGCATGCCAGAGGGCTTGGCGAGCGATGGCTCGGCGGCCCGGCACCGGACGCCGGCACGGTCTTCCGCATCGCCTCGATGACCAAAAGCTTCACCGCGGCGGCCGTCCTAGCGCTGCGTGATGACGGCGCGCTGGCCCTCGACGATCCGGCCGAGGAGTATGTTCCCGAGCTTCGCGGCATGCGCCTGGCGACCGCGGACTCGCCGCTGATATCCATCCGTCACCTGCTCACCATGACGGCCGGCTTCCCGACCGATGACCCGTGGGGGGACCGCCAGCAGGGCACGCCGGCTGAGGAATTCTCGGAGTTCCTCAGCGGCGGCGTGAGCTTCGCCTGGGCGCCTGGCACCCGTTTCGAGTACTCCAACCTGGGTTACGCGATCCTCGGCCGGGTCGTGGCCGCGGCGGCGGGCTCCGGGTACCCGGAGTTCGTGCGGGACCGGCTGCTGCGCCCCCTCGGCTTGTCCCGGACGGGATTCGAGGCCGCAGACTTCCCCACGGCGCAACTGGCCCGCGGGTACAGCCGTGACGGCGCCGGATGGGCCGAGTTGGTGCCTGACCCCTACGGGGCGTTCGCCCCGATGGGCGGGGTGTTCAGCTGCCTGCACGACCTCGCCCGCTGGGTGGGCGGCTTCGCGGCCGCGTTCCCCCGGGCGAGAATGCCGCCGGCGGGCCGCATCCGCTGGGCCGCACGGCCCGGCGTGAGATGCAGCTGTCGCAGGTGGGGCCGGTGCAGCGCGGGCCGTCGCGGCTCGTGGGGGACTGCGGCCCAGCCAATTACGGCTTCGGGCTTTTCGTCGAGGAGGACCGCGTCCATGGCCGGATCATCCAGCACAGCGGCGGCTACCCGGGCTTTGGCAGTCACATGCGCTGGCACCCGGGGACCGGGATCGGCGTGATCGTCCTGGCGAACAGCACCTATGCGGGCGCGCACCCGCTCGGTGAGCAGATGCTCGACGCGGTGCTGCGGCAGAGACCGCAGGCCGCCGGGGGCCAGCCGCGAGTCGCAGGCCCGGCGCCAGCCCCGGGCGGCCCGTGGCCGCAGACGCGCCTCGCGCAACAGGCGGTGAGCCGGCTCCTGCAGTCCTGGGATGACGCTGCCGCGGGCCCACTGTTCTCGGAGAACGTCGACCAGGACGAGCCATTCCCTGAGCGCCGGTCCACGATCGAGCTGATCCGCCAGCGCATCGGGGAGTTCCGCGACGATCCTGGCCGGCCCGCCGAGTATGACTCCCCCGCGCACTGCCGGTGGTGGCTGCGCGGTGAGCGCGGAGTGGTGCAGGCCGAGATCCGGCTCACCCCGGAACGCCGGCCCCGCGTCCAGTCGCTCGCCCTCGCGGTGCCGCCAGCCCCCGACTCAGCGCTCGGGCACATGCTCGAATCGATCATTAACCTGCTGAACGACCCTCCGCACGACCGCCGGCCTGCCCTGCCGGCGTCGGGTTCGGTGGATGCCACACTGCTGTTGCGCCAGCTCCGGGTAGCCGCTGCCTGGGCCGGCCGCTGCCGCCCGGGTGCGTACGTCAGCGGGAACGGTGAGACAAGAAGCACGGTGGAGCTGGACGGGGAGACCGCCAGGCTCATCCTGGGGGTCGTGGTGGACCCGGTGCATCACTTGCTACAGCAGGCCGACATCATGCTGGGCGCCTGACGCCCGCGGGGTCTGTCCGGTCTCGCGGGTGAACTCCCGGATGATCTGAGCGAGTCTCGCTGGCTGGTCCAGCGGGATGAGTGTGTAGCTGTCTTCTACCTCGACCAGCTGTCCTTGCGGGAGGAGTTCGGCGAGGCGCCGGCCATGCTCGGGTGGCATCACGCGGTCTGCGCTGGCCCAGACCACGAGGGCGGGGTGGTTGAAGCCCGGCAAGCGTTCGGCCGCCTCAAGCAGGAAGTGGGTATCTGCCGCCGCTGCTCGTAGTGTTCGCACGGTGTCGCGGCGGATCTC
>DASWFT010000708.1:0-2797 GCA_036394075.1 Streptosporangiaceae bacterium | reverse complement strand
CGCGGTGGCTTGTCGCCCCGGTGCAGATGCCGGACGGGACCATTACGCCAAGGGATAAGGGAACCCCGCAGGGATCTCCGATCACGCCCCCAACGCAATGGATAACTTCTGCTTCGATGTCACGCTGGGTTACCGGCGGTTGGAGCGGCCACGGCGTGCACAGTGATGCAAGAGCGTGAGGGCGGGCGGTCAGCCGGCGGCGCGGTTTTGCCGTGCCCGGCGGCGTTCGGCACCCGTCGTCCCGGATGCGCGCCCGCCGCGGGCGCGGTAGGCCTTCTGGCGGCACGCTGGCGAGCAGTAGGTCGCCAGCCTGCCCTCGGCCGAATACGGGCGTGCCAGCCGCTGGCCGCACTGGGCGCATTCCCTCACGCCGGATATCGTAACGCGCCACCCTGCAGGATTCCGGGACCTGGGATCCTGGCGTGTCACCGGCCTTTCCGGACGTTTCTGGTAGTACGTTAATGACATGGCTGGGCGGGATCGTGCGGGCGGCGGTGAGCACGCCGGGCGGGTCAACGCGGCCGCTGAGCTGGCCGAGGCCGGCCTGCCAGCCGCCGAGGCGGCGCGGGTGCTGGCCGGGCGGTTCGGCTGCTCGGTCCGCCAGGCCCGCAGGTATGTGGAGCAGGCGGCAGCGTCGGGCCGGGTGGCGGTTCCCGAGCAGGCCGCGGTGTTCACCGTCAAGCTGCCGGTGCGGCTGGCCGCCGCCGTCCGCGAGCACGCCGCGGTGTCGGGGCGCACGATCTCCGCGGTGGTGGCGCAGGCGCTGGAGGAATTCCTGGAGCGGGGCCGCAGAAACCATCCGCGCAGGTGAGCAACCGGGCGGTAGAGACGCAGTTCGTCTTCGGCCGCCACGCGGCCGCCGAGTTGTCGGTGGCCTACGCCATATTGGTACCGCAGCGGCGGGCCCGCATGTCGCGGGCTGGCCAGGAAGAGAGCTCAGGCCATGACGAGCGCGGCGATCTACGCCCGGGTGTCCTCGGCCCGGCAGAAGAAAGACCAGACGATCGGCTCGCAGACCGCAGCGCTGCGCCAGCACGCCGGGCAGAGCCGGCTTGAGGTCCCCGAGGAGTGGGTGTTCGAAGACGAGGGGCACTCGGGCGCGACGCTGGTACGGCCCGGCCTGGAGGCGCTGCGGGACCTGGCCGCCCAGGGCTGCCTGGACGTGGTGTTGTGCTACTCCCCGGACCGGCTGGCCCGCAAGTTCGCCTACCAGGCGCTGCTGATCGAGGAGTTCACCCGGTCCGGGGTGCGAGTGGAGTTCGTCAAGGGCCCACGCGGCGACAGCCCCGAAGACCAGCTGATGGTGCAGTTCCAGGGCATGTTCGCCGAGTACGAGAAGGCCCAGCTGGCCGAGCGGTACCGGCGTGGCAAGGCATACCGGGCCCGGGCCGGGTCGGTGAACGTGTTGTCGGGCGCCCCATTCGGCTACCGCTACCTGCGCAAGAACGAGCATGCGGGAGCCGTCTATGAAGTCGTGGAGGACGAGGCGGCGCTGGTCACCGAGATGTTCCGCCGCTACGCCGACGACGGCGCTTCGATCGCCGGCCTGGCCCGCTGGCTGACCAGCCGCGGCGTCCTCACCCGGACCGGTAAGACACGGTGGGACCGGTCGGTGATCTGGGGGATGCTGCGCAACCCCGCCTACGCCGGCGCCGCGGTGTTCGGCAAAACGCAGGTCCTGCAGGAATCGCCGGGGCTGAACCGCAGGGCACGGCTGGAGGGACGCACTACGCCGCGGGCGTCCAGAACGGTGGACCGGCCCCGCGGGCAATGGACCCAGATTCCCGTCCCCGCGATCGTCAGCACCGGCACGTTCGAGCGGGCTCAGCAGCGGCTGGCTGACAACAAGCGGTATGCCTCCCGCAACACCAAGGTGCCGTCCCTGCTGCAGGGCCTGGCCGCCTGCTCGGCGTGCGGGTACGGCTACTACCGGACCTCCACCCGGACGACGAACAAGAAAATCTACTACTACCGGTGCCTGGGATCGGATGACTACCGGTACGAGGGCGGGCGGGTCTGCGGCAACAAGCCGGTCCGCGCCGACTACCTCGACACCGTCGTGTGGGACCACATCACCGGCCTGCTCGCCGACCCCGCCCTGATCCGGGCCGAGATCAGCAAGCGGCTGGATGCCGCTCGCACCTCCGACCCGGTCACCCGCCAGCGGCAGCGGCTCCAAACCGAGCAGGCCAAGGCCGCCACCGCGATCACCGCCATGATCGAGGCGTTCTCGGAGCAGCTGATTACTATCGACGAGCTTCGCGCGCGGATGCCGCACCTGCGCGCCCGGCAGACGAACCTGCGCGGCCAGATCAACGCCATCGACACCCAGGCCGCCGATCGCGACGCCTACCTCCAGCTCGCGGAGAACCTCGAAAGCTTCCTCGCCCAGCTCAACAGCACAGCCGCCACCGTCACCATCCCCGAACGCCAGCGAGTGCTCCGGCTCCTGGTCAAGGACATCCTCGTCGGCCCCGACAAGATCACAATCCGGCATCGCATCCCCGCCCGCGCAGGCCACGCCAGCTCCAGCCAGCACGACACCAGCACCGACACGGAGGGTGACCATGGCCCGGGTTATCCATTGCGTTGGGGGCGTGCTCACACCGCCCTGTGGAGTTCCCTCCCCGGTCGGCGCGAACCCTTTCCCAGCCTCGAAAATCCCTGCTCTCAGCCACCCGGCGATCATCCCCTTCGCGGGGAATCCGCCAAGCATTCCGAGGAGGTGCTCGTGGCTGATCTTGTCGAATGCGCTGGCCAGATCGGCATCCAGAATCCAGGCCCTCGCGGACTTTCC
>DASWFT010000707.1:0-10859 GCA_036394075.1 Streptosporangiaceae bacterium | reverse complement strand
CGATCCCAGGTTGTTCGCGCAGTGGAAATTCGGCGTAACCCCCTGACCGCTGGGCAATGGGAGCCCGTTGCGCGGAGACGTGCACGGCGGGTTCTGCGAGAGGCCGGGGGTGAAATTCCCCCGGCCTACTCACCTGGTCGTGCTCTGCCACAGCCAGGAGCAGGCCGGTCAGGTCAAGGCAAGGCTGGCGGAGTGGCTGGCGCCCAGGGGGCTTGCCTTCAACGAGGGCAAGACGCAGATCGTGCACCTGTCTGAGGGGTTCGATTTCCTGGGATTCAACGTCCGCCGCTACCGCCACAAGTTGCTGGTCAAACCGAGTAAGGCGGCAGTGGCGCGGCTCCGCGCAAGGCTCGCGGCCGAGATGCGTGCACTACGCGGATCGAACGCGCTGGCGGTCATCGCCAAGCTCAACCCCATCATCAAAGGCTGGGCAGCCTATTATCGGGGCGCGGTATCCAAGAGGATATTCGCCTCACTGGACCACTACCTGTGGAAACTGCTCTACAAGTGGTCTGCGTGGAGCCATTCTGATAAGCCGAAGTCCTGGATCGTCGACCGGTACTTCGGCAAGCGCAACAAGTTCAGGAACGACCACTGGGTGTTCGGTGCCCCCGGCACCAGCCCTACGTCGTCAGGTTCGCCTGGACCGACATCGTCCGGCACATCCTGGTCAAGGGCGGGGCGTCACCCGACGACCCGGACCTGGCCGGGTACTGGGCCAACCGGCGGCAGAAGGTCAAACCCCCGTTGGACAGCTACACGATGCGCCTGCTCACCAGGCAGGATGCTCGCTGCCCGTTCTGCAGGGACCCCCTTCTGGTCGCCGACCAGCCACCCGAGTCGCCCGAACAATGGGAACGGTGGTGGCTGCAACTCGCCCGCAGGGCGATCTCCGCGGATTACCTGGTTCACCACGGAAGACCCAGCCTGCAGCCAGACGATGACCAAACCCGCCTGGTACACGCCTCCTGCCACCGCGGGCATCTCGCCCGCCAGCGCAGGAGCACAGCACAGCGAAGCTGAATCGCCCCAGCGGCTTGCTTGAGCCGTATGCCGCGATGAGTGGCACGTGCGGTTCTTAGGGGAGGGCGGCGCAGCAATGCGCCGCCCTTACCCGACCGCCGGTCAGTATTCCGGGCCTGGTGCCCGCCGACCGGACCCCCGGGCAGCTCGCCGTGTCCCATATAGGCCAAGCCCAGGAGGTGGCCGCGGTGAGCAGACCGCAGGTAATCGACGACCAGGAACACGAGCGGGTCCATGACCGGGTGGCCGCGATCGACGTGGCCAAGGACACCGGGATGGTGTGCACCCGCATTCCGCACCCCTCCCGGCCCGGTGCCCGGCGGGCCGCCGTGTGGACGGTCAAGGCCCGGATGAACGCCATCCGCGTGCTGGGACGCCAGTTGCGCAAGGACGGCATCGAGATCGTCACGCTGGAGTCGACCAGCGACTACTGGCGGACCTGGTTCTTCGTCCTGGAGGCGTGCGGGCTGGCGGTGCAACTGGTCAGCGCGGCCCAGGCTAAGAACCTGCCCGGCCGGCCCAAGACGGACAAGCTGGATGCGATGTGGCTGGCCCGGCTGACTGAGATGGGGCTGCTGCGCGCCTCGTTCGTGCCGCCGAAGGCGGTCCGGGACCTGCGGGATTACACCCGGGCCCGGACCAGGCTCATCCACGAGCGCACCCGCTGCTGGCAGCGGCTGGAAAAGCTGCTGGAGGGCGCGCTGATCAAGCTGTCGAGCGTGGCGTCCAAGCTGACCACGCTGTCGGCGCAGGACATGATCAAGGCGATGATCGCCGGCCAGCGCGACCCCGGGGTCCTGGCCGCCTTGGCCCGCCGGACCATGAAGGCCAAGCACGATGCCCTCGTCGAGGCCCTGGACGGCATGTTCGACGACCACCACGGTGAGCTCGCCGCCCTGCTGCTGGACCAGATCGCCGCCCTGGACGCCAAGATCGCCCAGCTGGGCGCCCGGGCCGCCGAGCTGGCCTCGGCCATGCCCGGAGCCTGGGGCATCGACGCGGACGGCACCACCGCGCCCGGCGCCGGAACCGGCCCGGGCGCCCCGGTTCTGAACGCGGTAGCCCGGCTGGCCGAGATCCCCGGCCTCAGCCCCGGCCTGGCCCAGACCATCATCGCCGAAACCGGCCTGGACATGTCCCGGTTCCCCACCGCCGCCCACCTGGTGTCGTGGGCCGGGCTGTGCCCCTCAGCCCGCCAGTCCGGCCCCCGGTCCCGGGCCGGGAAGAAAGGCCAGGGCGACACCTGGCTGCGCGGGGCCCTCGGCCAGGCCGCGGTCAACGCGGCCCGCACCGCCACCTTCCTCGGCGAGCGCTACAGCCGGATCGCCCGCCGCCGCGGCAAGGCCAAAGCCCAGGTCGCCATCGCCCGCTCCATCCTGGTCATCATCTGGCATCTGCTAGCTGACCCGGCCGCCCGGTTCACCGACCTCGGCCCCAGCTACTACCAGGCCCGCACCGATACCGACCGCAAGCTCCGCAACCACATCCGGCAGATCCAGGCGCTCGGCTTCACCATCGCCCTCACCAAAGCCGGATAACCCATACCGCTCTTGAACAGGCCCGATCACCGCACCAGGCCCGGGTCCGCTGCCGCGCGCCCATTTCCGCTGGGTGATTTTCCGGTCAGTCGTTCGGGATCTCGTCCTCTTCACCGGTGACCCTCATGACTGCCTGCAATAGGCGTCCGCGAGGCTATCGCCCATGCCGGACCACACAGATTCGCCGTCCACCAGCAGGTCGTACTGAGCAGCGCCGTCGATGGGCTCCGTCTCCTGGATGGTGAAGGTGAAGGTGTTGGTCACTTCCAGCCCCATGGCCGTCGTCTTGGGGGCAGGCGGTACGACGACGGTGAAAATCCTCGACCGCTGGAACATCATGTTCTGCTGGACGGTGGCGTGGCTCTGCCGGATCATCTGGGCAGCGTGGTGTGCGGCCATGTTCTGCGGGCCACCGCTTCCGGTCATGCTCATGAACGGTCACCCCTACTGCCGCCCGGGAGGGTGCATAGCCACGAGATGCGGATGGCCCCCGCGGGCTTGGGAGTTGGGGGCAAGGTGGGGGGCAACGGCCATCTACCTGGGGGGATTTCAGCGGACTTGGGTGGACTGCCTAGACCAGGACATTGCACGTCAGAGGACATACCGGGACTACCGTGGACGGCTCCGCGCTAGCATCGGGCCAGGACCAAGGCAGGGATGGAGCGAGCGCGGGCGTCCACGACCGTTGAGATACGGCGAGTCATGCTGGACGCACGGGCAAGCAGAAACCCCGCCCAAGGCTGTCGCTCAGCAGCATGCCGACCCTCCCGCCGCGGGCTTACAGGCATGGGAGCCATCGGGAGCCAACCTGGGAGCAAAACGCCATGGACAGCGGCGCACCGGGGCGGACACTAGTGGACTCTGACCTGCCGGAATGCACGTCAACCCGGACCTACGTGGACCCCCGCGAACAGGTCAGCGATCCCGGGCGTAGATCGCCTGAAGGTAGCTCTCCAGTTGCTGGACCGCGGGGCCGGTCGTGAAGTCCGCCCCGTACCAGTGCACCGTGATGAAGTTGACCCGGTAACCACGGGCGGCGGCGCCCCGCATGAACTGGTCCAGCCAGCCGCCCGGCGTGGCCGCGTTAACAGCGACGGCGGGGCTGCCCAGGCTCATCCCGGTGGCCATCAACTGAGGCCACAGGCTGAGCGCCTGCGAGACCATCATGTTCGACTGGCTACTCATGTCGGGCTCGTTGAAGCCGAGCAGGATGTGACCCTCGTCCTTGGCCTGGCTGAGCGTCGCCGCGTTGACGCTGCCGGGTCCCCAGATCATCGGGACGAACTGCACGCCTGGCGGGTTGGTGATGCCCGCGTGACTAGATGACCAGGTGTAGTACCAGGACACCCGGGATTCGGCGAGAGCCTGGTCGACGCCCGTGAACGTCCAGGCGCTGACCCCTTTCTTCGCATTGGCCGCCGCCGTGGACGCGGCGGGCGCGCTGGCGGTGGCGGCCGCCGGCGCCCGCCGCGGCGAAGGGCTGCGATCCGGGCGTGCGATCACCGCCGTGACGGGGCTGGGCGGTGCCGCGGGGCTGGCGGCCGCCGGATGGCCGGCCAGCGCGGCCGGCCGCGCCCTGTGCGCGTGCACCAGGGCGAATGTGCCGGCGACGGCGCAGGTAGCGGCCAGGGTCACGGCGACCAGTTTTGGCTGCACGGAGGCTGCGGCCTTGGCCAGGATCCGTCCGTGGTGGGACCTGGTGGCCGCCCGGTGGAGCGCCTGGCGCCCTTGGGAACGAGCCTGGCCGCCAGGGGAGGGTGCCTGCCGGCCAGGGGATGATGCCTGACTGCCAGCGGACGGTGCCTGGCTGCCCGGGGATTGTGCCTGGCTGCTGTGCGATCGTGCCAGCCCCCGGCTCAGCAGCCAGCTACGGCCGGCCGCGGTCGCGGCCGGCACCAGGGGCAGGCCGGCCAGCAGTCGCTCGGCTGGAATCAGCCCGTCATAGTGCCTGCCGCACGACTGGCAGTCGCGGGTATGCCGGGCTATGCGCTTGCGCCACAGCGGGCTCGGAACCTGGTCCCAGTCCGCTGTGGCGTTGGCCAGTCCATCGCACAGCGGGGCCGACTGCAGGGCCCGGATCACGACACGCGCGGTGGTGAGTTGCTCCTTCATCCTGGCGATGCGCACCGCAACGTGGCCGGGCGGCAGTCCCAGGGCGGCGGCGATCTCGCTGCGGTCAACCTCGCCGCCCGCCTCAAGTCACCACAGCGCCAGTAGGTCGCGGTCGGTGGCGTCGAGCCAGCGGGTCGCCTGCGCGGTTTCCTGGCGCTGGCCCGACAAGCCGAGCCGCAGCAAGGTCAGGTCGACGAAGTCGGCCCCGGGGTCGGCCACCTCGGACCGGAGGCCATACAGCGGCGCGGCTTGCCGTGCCTGGCGGTGATCGTGCAACTGACGGATGGCGACAGCGACCAGCCAGGACCGGAACGCGCCAGGATCGCGCAGGTCCTGCATGCCGCGCACGACCCGCAGCATGGTCTCTTGCACGACATCATCCACATCGGCGTGCCCGTTCAGGGCCCGCCCGACAATGTTGTAAATCAGCGGCAGGTACTCGGAGAGCAGGTTGTCCAGCGCCGCCTCGTCGCCCTGCTGCGCGGCGATCACCGTCTGCACGCCAGGCCCGCTGCCTCGGGGCATTCCCACGCCACCTCGCGTTTCGTCGAAGTCGGCCGACGCAGCCGCGCTCCGGCACCGCCCGGGGCGGCCGGTGTCCCTTCCGCTGCCACTGCTTCGGTTCCCTGCGCCTCATACGTGGAGACGCCGAAAACCAGGGCGGATAACAGAAACTCCGTATCCGCATGATGCCGCGTGGCCGGAGAACTCCGCCCAGGGGTTGGCGTAACTGCCGAAAGCCGCCGGCACCTGGGACGACTCCGCCATCGGAGTTTCTGTTATGCAGCCGCAGTCCGAGCGTCTCCAAGACAGGGGATGTCACAGCGGTCCGCCGGTCCCCAGCACGCGGGCCGCACCAGGCCGGACGCCTTGAGCAGCGTAGGACGGACAGGATGGCTTTCAGCAGAACGTGGAAACTAGCCACGTCGATCGTGGCCGCGGTGCCCGCCGCCGCGCTGGTGGTGGCGTGCTCCTCGCCCGGCGGCGCCACGACGGCGGGTCAGCCGGGCCAGAGCGCGGAGCCGGTCGCGTCCAGCCAAGCGGCAGCATCGCCGGGCTCCGCCACGGGAACGCCGTCGTCGGCCGCGCGGAGGGCTAGTCCGTCGCCGTCAACCGCTGCTCCCCGGACCAGTGACCCGTTGCCGGTGCCCGACGCGGCCGCGGTCGCGTCTGGGAAGCGTCTGGTGACCTTCGTTAACAAGGTCAGCCAGACGATCTGGGTGGCCGCGGCGCAGAACCCGGCTCATCCGCTGGCGACCACCGGCTGGGTGCTGCCGGCCGGGCAGAGCCTGACGATTACCGTGCCCGACAACTGGAACGGCCGCTTCTGGGGCCGCACGGGCTGCGTCTTTCACGGGGGCCTGGGCCACTGCCAGACCGGCGACTGCAATGGCCGGTTCCAGTGCGCCGGCAACGGGGCCATTCCCGCGACCCTGGCTGAGTACGACCTGAACGCCTGGGACGGCCTGGACTTCTATGACGTCAGCATGGTCGATGGCTCCAACCTGCCGATGTATATCAACATCACCGCGGGGCAGACCACAGACAAGATCAGCCGGACGGGCTGCGTACCGGCCGGCTGCACCAAGCCGGTCGCCTGCCCGAGCGCGCTGCAAGTGAAGGCGGGCGGGGTCGCCGTTGCCTGCGAGTCCGCGTGCGCGAGGATCGGCACGGACCAGTACTGCTGCCGCGGCGCGTGGGCACCCCGGTCACAGTGCGACCCGGCCAGGTGGCCGGTGGACTACGCCGCCGTGTTCAAGAAGGCCGAGCCCTATGCCTACTCATATGTCGATGACGATGCCACGAGCGTCTTCACCTGCAAAGGCAGGTGCGACTACCAGATAACGTTCGGCGTCAGCCCCGGCACGTGAGGGTGCCTAGTGGACCGGCTGGCGCTCGCCGTCGATCGTCAGGTGGACGCGCTCGGTGTAGAAGCACATGAGGCCGGCGATTCCTTTGGCCTGAGGGATCGGCGTCTCGTAGCTCCAGACGAGATCGTCGTAGACCTCCTGGCCAACCTGCACCGACCAGTACGAGGCCTGGCCCTTGAACGGGCAGGTGGTCTCGCTGCTCGTGGGCCGGAGCAACTCCGTGCGCACGTCCTCGCGAGGCAGGTAGTAACGGGTTGGCAGGCCGGTCTCGTCGAGGAGAACCGGCCGGTCCGATTCGGCCAGCTTCTCGCCGTTGAGGGTGACCTCAACGTGCTGCCCGGTGGGGGTGATGGTGATCTGGTGCCCTCTAGCCATGCCCGTGCCAACCGCACCACGCCCGCGCGAATTCCGGGCTCCGGCGCGGGCACCTCGCTCGGGCGGCGCTTATGATGCCGCTTGTGAACGAGGCGCACCTGGCCATCTGCTCCAGTCCCGAGTGGGCGAGGCTGGTGGAAGAGGAGTTGCTGCCTTGGGTCCTGGAAGGTCATGACCTGGGCGATGAGCTGCTGGAGGTCGGCGCAGGGCCCGGCCTGACGACCGACGTCCTGCGGCGGCGCGCCGCCCACGTCACCGCGGTGGAACTGGACGTGGGCCTCGCTGACCGGCTCGCGGCCCGGCTGGCCGGGACCAACGTCGAGGTGGTCGCCGCCGACGCGACGCGACTGCCGTTCGCCGCCGGGCGCTTCTCGGCGGCCGCCTGCCTGACCATGCTGCACCACATCCCGTCGGCCGCGCTGCAGGACGCCGCGCTGGCCGAGATGGCGCGAGTGCTGCGGCCCGGTGGCGTGCTGGTGGGCTCGGACGGGATGGACACACCGGAGAGGCGCCGCCTGCACCAGGACGACATCTTCGTGCCCGTCGAGTCCGCCACTCTGGCCGACCGGCTGCTCGACGCCGGGTTCGCCGATGCGACCATCGAGGTCGAGGGAGACCGGCTGCGGTTCGCGGCGACCGCCAGGCACTGAGCGAGCCCCCGTGGACATCGCTGGAATCCCAGCAACCGACGGCTTCGCCGCGACTCGCTGACCGGTCAGGACTTGCGGCTGGGGAGGAACAGCACGGGAAGCAGCATCACCTTCGTCGAAGATGAGCGGAGCCAGGCCGTCGCGCGAAGCGCAAGCCCCGCCGTCGAAGACGAGCGGGGCCAGGCCGTCGCCCGGTTCTCCCGCGAGGTATAACTGGCACCATGCGCATCGGCGTCGTGTTCCCCCAGACCGAGATCGGCGCGGACGCAGGTGCGGTGCGTGCCTACGCCGAACGGGTCGAGGAACTCGGGTTCAGCCACGTGCTCGCGTATGACCATGTCGTGGGCGCGGACCCGGAGGCGCATGCGCCATGGACGCGCCCGTATGACGTGCACACCACCTTCCATGAGCCGATGGTCCTGTTCGGCTACCTGGCCGCGATCGGGTCGCTGGAACTTGTCACCGGGATCATCATCCTCCCGCAGCGCCAGACCGTGCTCGTGGCGAAGCAGGCAGCAGAGGTCGACCTGCTCACCGGTGGTCACTTCCGTCTCGGGGTCGGGCTGGGTTGGAACGCGGTCGAGTACGAGGCGCTCGGCCAGGACTTCTCGAACCGGGGCCGTCGCATCGAGGAGCAGGTCGTGCTGCTGCGCCGGCTGTGGACCGAGCAGAGCGTCACGTTCGACGGTGACTACGAGCGGGTCACGGCGGCCGGCCTCGCGCCGCTGCCGGTGCAGCGTCCCATCCCGGTCTGGTTCGGGGCGCAGTCGCCGCGTGCCTACGAGCGTGTCGGCCGCCTGGCCGACGGCTGGTTCCCCCAGGTGCCACCGGGACCGAAGCTCGACGAGGCGCTCGTGATCATTGGTAACGCCGCGCGGGCGGCGGGCCGGGATCCCTCGGCGATCGGCATCGAGGGCCGGGTGAGCTGGAGTGCGGTGGGCGGGACCCAGGTGGTGGAACAGGCCGCCAGGTGGCGTGACGCCGGTGCGACACACCTGTCGATCAACACGATGGGCGCTGGACTGGGCGCGGTCGATGCTCACCTTGGCGTGCTCGCCGAGGTAGCCGGGGCGCTAGACCTCGTGACCTGAGCCCGCGGCCGGTAGCGCGGTCAGGACCGAGAGGACGTCGTCGAGGTAGGCGCGGCGCGCGCCGCTATCACGCGGGAGCAGTTCGGGGGTGGTGTGGCTGAGCTGCGCATGCCCGAGATAGCTGCTGTAGGCGAGGAGGGCCCGGCGGCGGGCCGCGGCGGGCGGGAAGCCGAGTTCGGCGAACAGCCCGGCGATGATCGCGAGGCGCTGCTCGGTGACGCGGGCGAGCACGGGGGCGACCGCGGGATGCGCGGCGCTGGCCAGCAGGGCTACGCCGATGCGGTCGGATTCAGCCATCTCCACGACCTCAATGATCAGCAGGCGCAGCCGGGCCAGCGGGTCTGCGGCGCTGGCCCGCACCCGTGCAGCGACGTCGGTCGTGGTCTGCCGCTCCCAGCGGCTCAGGGCGGCTTCCAGGAGGGCGGCCCGGCTGGCGAAATGCCAGTAGAAGCTGCCCTTGGTGGTGCCGAGCCGCACGGCGAGCGGCTCGACGGCGACGGCGGAGAGCCCGCTTTCGGCGATCGCTGACAGCGCGGCGGCGGCCCAGTCGTCAGCGGTCAGCCGCCGTCTGGGGGTTGCAGATCGTCCGGCCATTAACATACGCTACCGTATGGTAAGAACATACGGCACCGTATGGTTAGCCGGCTCCTGCAGGAAGCCGTAGGAGGGAACACCGATGTGCCTGGCCCACTGCGCGCAGAAGACGAGGTACGACGTCATCGTGGTCGGAACCAGGGTCGCGGGTGCCGCGACGGCCATGCTGCTGGCCCGGGCCGGGTTGCGGGTCCTGGCGGTCGATCGGGCCGGCTTTCCCAGCGACACGCTGTCAACGCATCAGGTGCAGCTGCCCGGAGTCAGCGCGCTGGGTAGGTGGGGGCTGCTAGGACGGCTGTCCGCGGCGGGCACGCCCGCGACCCGCAGGCTCCGTTTCGACACCGGCCGGGTGCTGCTTGACGGGCACTACCCGGCCTGGGACGGGGCCGACGCGCTGTACAGCCCGCGCCGGATCCTGCTTGACCGTCTCCTCGTGGATGCCGCCCGGGATGCGGGCGCCGAGGTACGCCAGAACTTCCTGGTCGACGAGCTCGCCTGGGCGGGGGGGCGAGTCGCCGGCATCCGCGGCCGCGACCGCGGCGGGACCCGGGTGACCGAGACCGCCCATCTCGTCGTGGGAGCTGACGGCAAGCGGTCGTTCGTCGCCCGCGCGGCCGGGGCCCGCAGCTACCGGCAGCATCCGGTCCGCACCATGGCCAGCTACAGCTACTGGGCGGGGGTGCCCACGGCCGGTGCCGGCGGCGAGATCTACCGGCGTCCCGGGCGCGCCGCCGCTGCCTTCCCGACCAACGACGGCCTGACCATGATCTATGTAGCCTCGCCAGCCAGCGAATTCGCCGCCGCCCGGCGTGATCTGGAAGCGCACTACCTGGCCAGCCTGCAGGAATGCGGAGACCTTGGCGAGCGGGTGCGGGCCGGGCGCCGGGCGGAGAGGCTGCGCACCACACCTGACCTGCCCAGTCGACTGAACGTTTCGTCTGGTCCTGGCTGGGCGCTGGCAGGCGACGCCGGCCTGGTGCTCGACCCGGTGAGCGCGCACGGCATCAGCAATGCCTTCCGCGACGCCGAGCTGCTCGCCGGGGCCGTCAGCCTGGGCCTCGCTGGCGGCGGCCCGGCCGGGAGCTGCCCGGCGACAGCGCTCGATGTGGCGCTCGACGGATATCAGCGGCGCCGGGACCGGGCGGCATTGCCGATGTATGACCTCACCGCACGCGTGGCGCGGCTGGGTCCGCTTCGGCTCGGCGAGCGGCTGCTCTACAGCTCGCTCCGCGGGCGGCCCGGGGAGATCAGCCGCTTTTTCGGTGTGCTGAGCGGAACGGTGCCGCCCCGCCGCTACTTCTCCCCGGGCAGCCTGCTGCGCATCATCGGCGGGCGCCGGCCGCCATCGGTCACGCCGCCGGGACCTTGTCGAGGAAACCCAGCACCAGGCTGAGCCGGCCGTCGGCGTCGCGCTCGGCGACATCGAAGCCGATGACGAGCGCCTCACCGCCTGCGGGCCCCAGCTCCCAGCTGAAGCGCGCCTGGTCGTGGTGCGCGTCCACGGGTCCGGCGAGCGCGAACGTCAGCCCCGGGAACTGGGCCTGCACGGCGGCCAGTGTCGCGTCGATCGCAGCGTGGCCCTGCACATCCGCGAGCGGGTCCACA
>DASWFT010000706.1:0-2034 GCA_036394075.1 Streptosporangiaceae bacterium | reverse complement strand
ATCCTTTCGCGACAGCGCGATGTCGCCGAGCCAGACCATGGCGTCCAGGTTCCTGGGGTCGCGCTTCAGGACCTCCCTGAATTTTCCTTCCGCCTGCGCGACCTGACCATTCCGAAGCAGGTCTTCGCCCTGCAGGAGAAGCGCGCGGTTCGCTTCCGGCCCGCGGGCGGGCGGGGGCCGGTTCTGGGCCAGAGCCGGATGGCCCGGCGTGGCGACCAGGAGACCGGAGAGCAGAGAGAGGGTGACCAGTACTCGAATGAGTGGAGCTTACGAGAGATGCCGTGGAAAACGAAGAACGGTCTGCTAACCCCAATCCGAAAATAACTCAGGCGGCCAGGCGGCGATTGAGCGACGCATAGAGGGCCTCCGTGGCCGGATTGTGAGACAGGCGCAGGACGTGGCGGCCGCCGATGCGGGTCAGGCGGCCGGCGCGGGTGATGAGCAGGAAGCGCAGGGTGCGCATGCTTCGGATCAGGTACGTATAGGTGCGTTTCCGAGACCGCGGTTTGGGCTCGGCGAGGGTGTCGAGCTGGAAGCTCCGAATGAGGTTGTGGGCGAGGACGCTGAGTTGCTGCCACGCCGTGTTGGCTCCGTAGTGCCGGGTCGGGATGACGTCGAGGGCGAACTCGCCCTTGAGCTCGGCGATGGTCTTTTCCTGCGCCCCTCGGCCGCAGATGAAAGCGTGCAGAGCCGACAGATCCAGGGCCATGTTGGTGGCGACGGCGGCGTATTCAAAGTGCCCATCATCGGGGGTGAAGAGATCGAGCTGGAAGTTCTTCGGGCTCTCGTGGGCCACGTGCTTGCGGTAGATCATCACCCGGACCGTCAGGTTCCACTGGGGGATGGCCAGGTCGTGGAAGAAGCCGGTGACCTTCGGGGCGACGGGCAGCCAGCGCTGGCGGGCCGCGGCCAACTCCTTGAGCGGCAGCCAGCTCCAGTAGCCGACCTTGATGGCGTAGGCACAGCCCCGCGCCGTGAGGAGCCGGAAGACGTCGCGCTGGCAGAAGGCGGCGTCCATCCGGAACTCCAGGGGGAGGCGGCGGCCGAACTGGGCCCGCAGACCATCGACGACCTCCCGCAGGAAGGCGACGGCCTGCTTGGAGTCATGCACGTTGCCGGGCCGATTCTTCACCCGCAGGATGTGCCCGGTCTGGGCCACGTGGGCCAGCAGCGGGTAGTAGCTGGGATCTTTCCGGTGATGCGGATTGAAGCCGCGAAAGGCCCAGCCCACGGTCGCCCCGGTGCGCACCACCGTGCCGTCGACGTCGATCGTCAGGCGCGGCAGCGCGAGGCGCTTGAGCGCGTCGATGACGAGGTGGTGGTTGAGCTGAACCAGCGGCGCCACGGTGCTTTGCGTGAACTGGCGCAGCCAGTTGCCGACGGTACGCGCCGTGGGGATCCGCGCCAACCCGCAGAAGCGGGCAATGAGGGGATCGCTGCCGAGATACCGGAGATGCTCCAGCCGACGGGCCCCGACGTAGAACAGCGCCAGGATGAGCAGGGCGAGGCGGCCCCCGCCATAGTCTCCGCCCGTGGACGCACAGGCGGCGCGCAGTCGACTCGGCAGCTCGCACTGCCGCAGATAGCGCCGGAGCAGCTCCAAGCCGCTGTACGAGGTGAACTGCTGGGGCACGAACTCGACATGCAGTGGCCGCTTGACCATCCGTCGCAGGCTCGCTACGCTCAAACGCATCAGAGGGGCCTCCTGTGTGAGGGGAGCAACGTTGGCGCGTTCTCCCTTTCGATCGCACGGGGGGCCTTTCTGCTTCAAATCTGCGCCGCTACTCACCATTTATTTTCGGATTGGGGTTAGAAGTGTCTACTTTTTCGAGGGAGGTTCAACGGTCCGGTTCACGCGGTTGTTAGAGGTCACCTGAAGTCCCACATGATCTCGTCTGGTGCGGTCTTTTTCGCGCCGCCACCACTGAAAATGAAACCGTCGGCGAACATGTGGCCGACCCCAGCGAACGAGAACCAGGTAGGGCGCGACCACGTTCGGAAAAAGGCGCGCACCACGACGATCATGCTGTCGCC
>DASWFT010000705.1:0-2131 GCA_036394075.1 Streptosporangiaceae bacterium | reverse complement strand
CGGCGCGGTCACGTTCGCCGCCGGGATCGCCGGAATAGCGATCGCGCTCCCGGTCGGCCTGGCGAAGCTCCGAAGCGGCGGCAACCCGATCCTGCCCGTGACAGCGCTCACCGAACTGCGCGTCATCGCCGGGGCCGCCGCGCTCATCGCCGTCGCCGCCGTCCTGGCCCTGGCCGTCGGCGCGGTGCTGCGGCGCGGCGCGCTCACGGTCACCGTCGTGATCGCCGGGATCGTGCTGCCGTACCTGCTCGCGATCACCGCCCTGCCCGCCGACGCCGCAGACTGGGTGCTGCGGACCACCCCGGCCGCCGCCATCGCCGCCGAGCAGAGCATCCCGGCCTATCCCCAGGTCACCGCCGTCTACACGCCGATGTACGGCTACTACCCGCTCGCGCCGTGGGCCGGGTTCGCGGTGCTGTGCGCCTGGACCGTAGCCGCCTTGGCGCTGGCTGCTTTCCTGCTGCACCGGAGGGACGCATGAGCCGGACCCTGCTTGCTTTGCGCCTCCGGCGCGCTTGGACCCGCCTCCTTCCCTCGTCGCTCGTTCCTCGCTCCTCAGTCCAGTCGGCGGCGCGCGCCTTTGGCGCGGAGTGGACGAAGCTGCGGACGGCCGGCGGCACCGGCTGGCTGCTGCTCGCCGTCGTCGTCCTCACCGCGGCCATCGGCCCGGCCGCGGCGGGGTCGGCGACCTGCCACGCCGCCGGCGGGTGCGGCCAGGATCCCGCGAAGCTCTCCCTCACCGGGGTCTATCTCGGGCAGGCGGTGGCCGCGATCCTCGCCGTGCTGGCGATCGGCGGCGAGTACGGCACCGGGATGATCCGCCTCACGTTCGCCGCGATGCCCCGCCGCCTCAGCGTCCTCGCCGCCAAGGCCGCCGTCGTCTCGGGCCTGGTGCTGGCGGCCGGCACCGTCGCCGCGGCCGGGTCGGTGCTGGCCGCGCAGCTCATCCTGCCCGGCCACGGCCTGGCCGGCCCGCCGCTGTCGCTGGGCAACGGCGCCGACCTGCGCGCTGCTCTCGGCTCCGCTCTGTACCTGGCCCTGATCGGGCTGCTCGCCCTCGGCGTCGCCACCGCAGTGCGGAACTCCGCGGCGGCGATCGGGATCGTGCTGGGCCTGCTGTTCCTGTTTCCGCTCCTCACCGCCACGGTCAGCACCGGGGCCTGGCTGCGGCACCTGGAACAGATCGCCCCGATGACCGCGGGTCTGGACATCCAGGCCACGGCCAATATCCGCGCCCTGCCGCTCACCCCCTGGCAGGGCCTCGGCGCGCTCGCCGCCTGGGCCGCCGGAGCGCTCCTCCTCGGCGGCCTGGCGCTCCGGCTCCGCGACGCGTAAGTCCGCGCGCGTCGATCCCGAGGACCGGCTTCAGCATGCCAGGGCGCCGGTCTCAGCCAGGTATCAGCCGCTGGCACCGTGCTGGGACCGGCCCCGGCGTACAACGAGTTCCGAAACGGCATTCACGCACTGAGAGGCAATCGCATGAGCGATGGGCTATCGAGGTCGCCGGGCTACGCGAGCAGTTCAGTCCGGGCTCGCGCTGGACGGGATAGCGTTCACCGCCGGGCCCGGTGCCGGTGGATGGCTGACTCTTTTTTTTTGCCTGCCATCCGGATCCGTCCCGCACTGCAGATCTGGTCCTGCCCGGCATCGGGGGCATCTCGATCCCGTCCACGATCAACTGGTCGCCCACGCGCAATGCATGCGCACCCACGGCGTCCTGAACGACCCAAACCCGATGTCCCCCGACACGGGGGATCGGCATCGGACAGATTCGACGCCAACGCCCAGTCACCCGCCTTCAAAGCAAACCGAGCCCACATGCGGCACACAACTGAGCGGCCGCCCGGCCACACCCCGCGCATTAGTAGGCGGCTGGATCGAGCGAGCGAACTGGTGATTTCGCGAAGTGGTTCCGGCCCCACCGTTCCAAGCTCTCCTGGCCCCGGCAAGATCGTTTGCGAAGATGATTCGGCCCCACCCCGATCAGTCATTGGCAGCGAGGAAAGGGACTCTGCCAGGCAAGTTGCAAGATGTTCTGACCCCAGCAGGGTGGGGCCGAAAGAAGTTGGAGTTGGCCACGTGGGGCCGCTGCGGCCTGGAGAGGTGGGGCCAAGAACACCTCGCGGAAACA
>DASWFT010000704.1:0-33860 GCA_036394075.1 Streptosporangiaceae bacterium | reverse complement strand
AGAGGCTGGAGTCGGGGATCCAGGCGTCGACGGCCCGCCCCCCGGCAGGCTTCTGCCCGGACACCTGCGCGGCGACGGTTGCCGACTGCTCGCTGGTGACCCGGACCACCGCGCAGTGCCCGGCGACCTTGCGCTGCTGGGCGTTGAAGTACTGGCCGACATGACGGACCGCCGGGGCGATGTCGTCGGATACGCCGACGGTGACCACAACCCGGTTCGATGCGCACGATTCACGGGACACGATGGCCTGGGCGCCGAGCGCGACAATGAGGGTCCCGGCCAGCACCACGGCAAGCACGCTCAGACCGACGACCGTCCCGCGGCGCTTGCGGCCACGCCGGCTCGGGGCGGCCGCGGTGGCGCGTCCAGCGTTCACCGCATCCCTCAATCACGTGACCCGCGGCCCACTTGGGCTACCGGGCCGACTGTATCGGACGATGAATGACATTTCAGCCCGGTTGCCCGCTTTCCCGGCGATCCCAGCACGGTCCCCAGCACGATCCCCAGCGGTGCCCAGCGGCGATCCCGCGGCGGCGTGGGAGTCCGCGACACTGGGGGAGTGGCAGGACTTATCCCCGTCCCCGTCCGCGACGCAGGCGACCCGCGGCTGGCTGACTACGTGCGGCTGACCGACGCATCCCTGCGCACGAGCCTTGAGGCCGCCAGCGGGCTGTTCGTGGCGGAGGGGGAGAAGGTGATCCGGCGCGCGATCGCGGCCGGCTACCCGGTGCGCTCCATCCTGGTCACCGAGGACAAACTAGCGGGCCTCGCCGGGCTGGCCAGCGGCTGCGCGGCGCCGGTCTACGTGCTGCCCGCGGCGGTGGCCCGGCAGCTGACCGGCTACCAGGTGCACCGGGGCGCGCTGGCGTCGATGGCCAGGCGGCCGCTGCCGTCGGTCGCCGAGGTCATCGCCGGGGCGAAGCGCCTGGTCGTGCTGGAGGACCTGGTGGACCATGGCAACGTCGGGGCGATATTCCGGTGCGCCGCGGCGCTCGGCGTCGGGGCCGTGATCCTGTCACCCCGGTGCGCCGACCCGCTGTACCGGCGGGCCGTGAAGGTCTCCATGGGAGCGGTGTTCGCCATCCGCTACGCCCGGATGGCGCACTGGCATGACGGGCTGGCGGCGTTGCGCGCGGCGGGTTTCCAGTTGCTCGCCCTCACCCCGGATCAGTCTGCGGTGCCCCTCGATGACGCAGGGCTGGGCCAGCGGGTCGCGCTGCTGCTCGGCTCGGAAGGTGACGGGCTGTCGTCCCGCTGGATGCACGAGGCCGACCAGGCCGTGTGCATCCCGATGAGCTCAGCGGCGATGGCCCTGGGAGTGGACTCGCTGAACGTGGTCGCCGCTGCGGCCGTCGCCTGCCACGGCCTGATGCGTTCTCCTCAGGACACCGCCAGGTAGGCAGCGTGCAGGCGCAGCTTGGCGCCGGCCTGCGCGCCGGTTTGGTCCAGGCCCAGGAGAGCGGCGCCGGCGATGGGCGGAACGTCGGTCACGCGCACGTCCGCCGCTGGGGCGCCTGCGGCCAGCCGTTCAGTAATCCACCCGGTGAGCAGCGGGTGGCGCGCGGTCAGCACCCTGCCGCCGAGTACCACGGGGGTGGCGAGGCCGGTCAGGTCGAGCCGCCGCATGACGGTGAGCGCCATCGCGCACACCTCGTCCGCTTGATGGCTGACCAGGTCGCGGGCCACCTGGTCGCCGCTGGCCGCGACGGCGAAGAGCACAGGTGCGAGCTCCGCAAGGCCGTCTTTGACGATTGTGCCGTGGTGCACGCGAACGGCCACGTCGCGTACCTCTGGGACGCCGAAGTGGGCCGTCACGGCGGCGCGCAGCGCGGTTCCCGGCCCGCGGCCGTCCTCGGCGCGCATCGCCCACCATAGGGTTTGCAGGCCCAGGCCATACCCGCCGCCCCAGTCGCCGGTGATCTGACCGAGCGCGAGGAAGCCGGTGGTCCGCCCGTCGGGCGCCACCCCTACGCAATTGATGCCCGCGCCGCAGGTCACCCCCACCCCCCAGGAACCGCCCGCCGGATCCAGGCCCGCCCGGAGCACGGCGAACGTGTCGTTGGCCACCTCGGTGGTGTCGCTCCAGCCCTGCTCGCGGAGCATCCCGGCGAGCCGGTGCTCGTCCTCGGGCAGATCGGCGTTGGCCATGCAGGCAATGGTGTGCCGGGCGATCGGCGTCCCCGCCGCACGGGCCAGACCAGCATGCAGCCCGGCGTCGCGTGCTGCCTGGCCCACGATCGTGGCCAGCATCGCCACCGTCTGCCCGGAGAGTTTCGCCGGCACCCCCGGGCCGCGGGCGCTGCCGAGCAGCGTGCCGTCGGCGGCCACCAGCGCCACGTCGGTCTTGCTGTTCCCGCCGTCGATGGCCAGCACCGCGGGCAGGCCGCCGCTCACCGCCCGCCTGCCGAGCCGGCCCCGTGCTGGCTAACTCTGTGCTGGCTAACCCAAGGCAGGTAGCCGCTGTTCTCCGTGATCAGCCGGTCGGCCAGCCGCCCGGCCAGGTCGAACTGGCCGACCAGCGGGTGCGCCAGCAGTGCGGCCGCCACCCGGGCCCGGCCGCCGCGCAGCGCCGCGTCGACCGCGAGTTCCTCGTACGCGGACACGTGCCCGACGAGCCCGCGCATCAGCGGCCCGAGCGGCGCGACCGGCACCGGCTCGGGGCCGGCCGCGCCGATCACGGCTGGCACCTCGATCACCGCGTCGTCGGGCAGGAAGGCCAGCGTGCCCGCGTTGCGCACGTTCACCACCTGTGTGTCCCGCCGGTCGCTGACCAGCGAGGCGAGCAGTGCAACGGCCGCCTCGGAGTAGTAGGCGCCGCCCCGTTCGCCGAGCAGCTCGGGCTTGCGATCCAGCGCCGGGTCGGCGTACATCGCGAGGAGTTCCCGCTCCAGCGCCGCGACCTCCTCGGCGCGCGTCGGGCGGCCGCGCTGCTCCGCGACCACCGCGTCATGCGCATAGAAATAGCGGAGGTAATACGAAGGAACAGCACCAATCTCCTGCATAACGGAAACCGGCAGCCCAGTCAGCTTCGCGATCTGCGGGCCGTGGGCGGCGATCAGTTCAGGCAGCCGGTCGGTCCCATCCACCATGACGGCCCGTTCCCAGGTCAGGTGGTTGAGGCCGGCATGGTCGAGGAGTACCTGCCCGGGCGGCACGCCGAGCAGGCCGGCGAACTGCCGCTGGAAGCCGATCGCGACATTGCACAGGCCGACCGCGCGGTGCCCGGCGTCGAGCAGCGCGCGGGTGACGATGCCGACCGGGTTGGTGAAGTCGATGATCCATGCGGAGCGCTCAGCCCGCTGCCGGGCGCGCTCGGCGATAGCGAGGACCACGGGAACGGTGCGCAGGGCCTTGGCCAGCCCGCCCGCCCCGGTGGTCTCCTGGCCGACGCAGCCGCACTCCAGCGGCCACGTCTCGTCGCGCTGCCGGGCTGCCTGCCCGCCGACCCGCAGCTGGAGCAGGACCGCGCCGGCGCCGTCGAGGCCCTCGTCCAGGCTGGTCGTCCAGCGCACGTGGGCCGGGTGGCCGAGCGCGCGCATGATCCGTGCCGACACCGGGCCGACCACGGCGAGCCGCCGCGTGTCCGGGTCGACCAGGGTGAGCTCGGTGACCTTGACGTCGCCGGCCAACCTGCCGATGCCGTCGACCAGTTCCGGGGTGTAGGTCGACCCGCCGCCGATGACCGCCAGCTTCATCCGAACGCCCTCACGTCCGCGCCCGCCTGAGCGACGTGGCAGGCCACGTGGTGGCCGGGGAGAAGGTCCCTGAGTTCCGGCGTCACCTGGTGGCACGTGTCGATGGCGAGCGGGCAGCGCCAGCGGAACCTGCAGCCCGGGGCGGGATCGACGACACGCGGCGGCTCGCCCCGGTCGGTTTCCGCCGTGACATCCAGCGGGGCCCGGGGGTCGGGCACCGCCGACAGGAGCAGCTGGGTGTAGGGATGCTTCGGGCTGGCCAGCACGTCCTCGACCGGTCCGGACTCGGCGATGTGCCCGGCGTACATCACGATCAGCCGGTCGGCCACGTAGCGCGCGCTGGCGATGTCGTGGGTGATGTACAGGATCGACACGCCTTCGGCATCGCGCAGCCCGGCCATCAGGTTGAGCAGCCCGATCCGGATCGACACGTCCAGCATGGAGACCGGCTCGTCGGCCAGGATCAGCTTCGGCCGCAGCGCCAGCGCCTGGGCAAAGCCCACCCGCTGCCGCTGACCGCCGCTCAGCTCGTGCGGGAAGCGCTTGAGCACCTCGGCCGCCGGGGTCAGGCCGACGGTCTCGAAGACGCGCGCGGCTTCCTGCAGGCGCTGGTCCTTGCTGAGCTCGGGGCGGTGCAGCTTGAGCCCGCGCAGGATGCCGTGCGAGACCCGGAACACCGGGTTGATGGAGCTGAACGGGTCCTGGAAGACCATGGGAACCAGCCCGGTGTAGCGCAGCGTCTCCCGGCGGGACCGGATGCTGGACAGCGGCGTGCCCTGGAAGTAGATCTCCCCGCTGGTCGGCTTGTACACCTTGGCCAGCAGCCGGGCGATGGTGCTCTTGCCGCTCCCGCTCTCGCCGGCCAGGGCCACGATCTCGCGCTCGCCGATGGCCAGGCTGACATCATCGACGGCGTGCAGGGTTCGCCGGGAAAGCCCGCCGCCGATGTGGAAATGCCTGGTCAGCCTGGTGGTCGTGAGCAGAGGCGGGCTGCCGTTCGGTGAGGGCACATCTTCTCGCCGGGGGGTGCCCCCGGAGCCGTCCGGCGTGCCGGTCGCCTGGTCAGTCACTGTGGTCGCTCCTGTCGGCGTGCAGCAGGCACCGGACCGCCACCCCGTCCACCTGGTACAGGTCCGGTTCGGTCTGGGTGCAGGCCGGCATGACCTTCGGGCAGCGCGGCGCGAACCAGCAGCCCTCCTGCGGCCCGGACAGGTCCGGCGGGCGGCCCGGGATCCCGGTCAGCGGGACCCGCGCGCCCCTGATCGACGGGAACGCCTCCATCAGGCCGATGCTGTAGGGGTGCCGCGGGGTGTCGAAAACCTGCCTGGTGGCGCCCCACTCGGCGACCTGACCTGCGTACATCACCATGAGCCGGTGCGAGAAGTGGCTGACCAGCGACATGTCGTGGGTGACGAAGATGATTGCGAAGCCGAGCTGCTGCTGCAGTTCTTTGATCTGGACCATCAGCGACCGCTGCGCGACGACGTCCAGCGCGGACGTCGGCTCATCCATGATCACCAGATCCGGCGTGAACAGCAGCGCCATCGCGATCATCGATCGCTGCCGCATGCCTCCGGACAGCTGATGCGGGTAGCTTTTCAGGTGCACGGGGTCGATGCTCACCATGCTGAGCACTTCGGCCGATCGCTCGCCGATCTCGTCCGCCGACCTCACTCCGTGCGCCCTCATCGCGTCCTTGAACTGCGCTCCGATCGACTTGACCGGGTTGAGCGCGTTCATCGCGCTCTGCATGACGACCGACAGGTCCCGCCAGCGCACCGCCGTCAGCTGCTTGTCGGTCAGGCCCACCATGCTCTCGCCCTTGAAGACGACGCTCCCGCTGGTGATGTCTGCGGGCGGGGCGAGCAGCTGGGCGATGGCGAACAGCAGGGTTGACTTGCCGCAGCCCGATTCGCCCACGATCCCCAGGAACTCGCCCGGGTGCAGATCGAAGCTCACCCGGTCAACGGCGGCCACGGCGCCCCGGTCCGTCGCGTAGGCGACAGAAAGGTCGTGGACCGCGAGCATCGGCCCAGCCGCCCCGCCTGAGCCTGGCGAACGGGGATCGGCGTCAGCGCGCACGCTTGACACGAGCCCTCCGTACCGGTCGCAGCGCTGGGTTTCCTATCTCGTCGAAAGCGTAGTTGAGCAGGGCGAACGCCGCACCGAGCGCGGCTATGCACGCCCCTGGCGCGAGCGCCCACAACGGCTGGCCGGTCTGCAACGCCGCGTTGTTCTGTGCCCAGTAGAGCATCGTGCCCCAGCTCTCGCTGTTGGGGTCGCCCAGGCCGATGTACTGCAGGCTGGAGGCGAACAGCACCGCGTACAGCGCGTTGGTCAGGAAGCTCGCCACGATCAGCGAGATCATGGTGGGGATGACCTCCACCACGATGATGTAGAGTCGGCGCTCGCCGCGCACCCGCGCCGCCTCAAGGAAGTCCCTGTTCCGCAAGGACAGCGCCTGCGATCGCAGCTGGCGCGCGGTGTAGGACCAGCTGGTCAGGGTGATCACCAGGATGAGCACCAGCGTGCTCCCGCCGTGCGCGTAGCCGGCGATCACGATCAGCAGCGGGAACAGCGGGATGACGAGCAGCACATCGGTGAGCACGCTGAGCGAGCCGTCCCACAGGCCGCCGAGGTACGCGGCAGCGACGCCCACCAGGACCGCTATCCCGGTCGTGGCCAGCCCGGCTACGAACGCGATGATCAGCACGTTCCTGGTCCCCCACACCAGCTGCGCGAACATGTCCTGCCCGTACGCGGTGGTGCCGAGCAGGTGGGCGGTCGACGGGCCCAGGCGCGGGGTGTAGGCGTCCGCGCTCGGGCTGTCGTGGGCGATCACCCCAGGGAAGAGCGAGACGAGGATGAACACCACCAGCAGCACGGTGCCCGCGGTGGCCTTGCGGTTGGAGCGCACCGCGCGGGCCATCCGCGCCAGCGCATGCGTGGCCGGCGGCACGGACTGCCCGGCGGCCGGGCTAGTGGCGGGCTCCTGGCCGGGCGGGCCGAGCGTGGAGACCCCGGAAATGGGCATGGACATGGCTTTACCCCGCCGTCCTGGTCCGCGGGTCAAGCAGCGCCGTGGCGATGTCGGCGAGCAGGATCGCCAGCAGCACCGCCAGCGTGATGAGCAGGAACAGGGCCTGCATCAGCGGGTAGTCCTCACCCTGCACCGCCTGCAGCAGCATGAAGCCGAGGCCCGGGTAGTTGAACACGTACTCGATCAGGATGGCGCCGCTGACCACGAAGCCGAGTGACATGGCGAAGCCGGTGAGGTTGGGCAGGATTGCGTTGCGGGCCGCGTAGTCGACCATGATGCGCCGGCCCGGCAGTCCCTTCGCGCGCGCCATCCGCACGTAGTCCTCGGCCAGGGTGGTGATCATCGTGTTGCGCATGGTCAGGATCCAGGTGCCGATCGTGGTGACTACGAGCGCGAGGCCGGGCAGAACGGCGTGGGCCAGCACGTCCCCGACGAAGGTCGGCGACAGAGACGGGGTATCAGTCGAGACGTAGTAGCCACCCACGTACGGCAGCCAGTGCAGGCTGATCCCGAAGACCAGCACGAACACCATGCCCACCCAGAAGTACGGAAGCGCGGAGGTGATCACGAATGCCGGCGGCAGGATGCTGTCCAGCCGGCCGCCGCGGCGCCAGGCGGCGACTATGCCGAGGCCGGTGCCGAGTGTGAAGGCCAGGACTGTGCTGACGCCCACCAGGCCGACCGTCCACCAGATCGCGCTGCCGATGACGGAACTGACCGACTTCGGATAGAAGTCCAGCGATATCCCGAAGTTGCCCGTCGCCACCTGGTGCAGATAGCTGACGTACTGCGCGGGCAGGCTCTTGTGCGTGTTGATGCCGAACAAGATGTCCAGAGCCTTCAGCGTCTGCGGGGTGAGTTCCCCGTGGAACTTGGACAGCATCGCGAGCGCCGGGTTCCCCGGCATCAGCCGCGGGAGCAGGAAGTTGATGGTCAGCGCCGCCCACAGCGTGAACACGAAGAAGCCGAGGCGGCGGAGCGCGAATCTCAAGCTCGTCTCCTCGTGGTCATGGTCAGCTCCTCACCTGGGCTGCGCGCCCTCGTTCGCTCGCCCGCCCCGGTGGTCGATGTGACATCGAGCACCCTCTTGGGACCTCGTTGTCACATCGACCCGTTCCAGGGTGTGCCGGACGGGTTGCCGCGTGCCCGGGGCCTGGCCCCCGGGCACGCGCCAGTGGTCACTTCGCCTTGAGGTGCAGCAGGACCTGCTCCATGTCCGGGAACGCGTACGCCGATGGCTGGGCGTACGGGTTGCCGGGCGTGGGCCACCCGGTGAGAGCCGAGGTGTTGTACTGATACCAGTCCACCGCTTCCACCACGGGGATGATCGGCAGCTGGCTCAGCATGACCTGCTGCAGCTGGTTGACGACCGAGTGCTGCACGCTGACGTCGGTGGTAGCGGCGTAGGAGCTGATCAGCTTGTCGGTGGCCGGGTTGATGTAGCGCTCATAGTTGGAGGCGGCTGTCTTCCCGATCGGGGCCGTGTTGGCGGAGTCCAGCCAGTTCCTGAGCTCGTAGTAGGGGCCAGGACCGAAGGACTGCTGGTCGTAGTAGGCGAGCTGGTACTTGCCGGCGTACAGCGCGGCGGTGAAGTCGGTATTGGTCAGGTTGTCAGGTGTCAGCTGGATGCCGACCGCCTTGAGGTTCTGGGCGACCACCTGCATCGAAGCGACCCAGTCGGAGTAGCCGCCGATGTTGATGACGGTGAAGGCGAGTTTCTGGCCCTTGGAGTTCGCCATGATGCCGTCGGAGCCCATCGTGAAGCCGGCCGAGGCCAGCATCTGCTTCGCCTTGGCCGGGTTGTAGGCGTAGTTGTACTGGCCGGCCAGTGAGCTGTCGAGCCAGCTGGAGAAGGTCGGCGTGACGATGCCGGCCTGATTCGCGGGCGGCTCATACCCGGACTCGCCGATCGTGGAGACCTTGCCGCGGTCGATCGCATACGACATGGCCTGGCGGACCTTGACGTTGGCCAGCAGGGGGTTCGTCAGGTTCGGCACCAGGGAGACGTTCACGGTCGGCGGGAACCAGTAGTGGTTCGCCGGGCTCTTCGAGGTGTAGAACTCCTTGATGGCCGGGATGTACTGGGAGCCCCACTGCGCCTGGCCGGTCGCCAGCTGATCGTTGGCCGTGTTGTTAGAGGTGAATGCCGGGTATTCCACCTTGGTGATGTGCGGCAGCCCGGGCTGCCAGTAGTGCGGGTTGGCGGTGTAAGTGATGTTCGCTGTGGTGCACGGGTTCACCACGTAGGGGCCGGTGCCCACGGGGTGGCTGTCGGCGTAGGCCACCGGGTTGGCGATCTTCGACCAGACGTGCGCGGACACGATCGGAGTCTGGTCGGCGATGTAGTAGAAGTAGGGCACCGCCGGCGCCGTGAAGGTCATGGTCACCTGGTCGGAGCCCGTCTGGCTGACGCCGGACAGCACCGACCACACCCCGGTCAGGTCCAGGGCGGCGTACTTCTTGATCAGGCCGAAGCTGTACACCACGTCCGAGGCCGACATCGGCGTCCCGTCGCTGAACTTGACGCCCTTGCGGATGGTGAACGTGATCGACTTGTTGCCCGCCCCCCACGTCCAGGCGGTCGCGAGCATGGGTGTGGTCTTGCCGTTCTGCAGCGGGTTGACGTAGACCAGCGGCTCGTAGACGAACCCTACGGACAGGAGCTGGTCCGCGCCGAGGAAGGGGTTGAAGCCGCAGGTCCAGAGCGCGCCGTTCTCGTTGGAGATGGTGACTACGCTCTTCGCTGACGAGTTGGAACCGGAACCGGAACCAGAGCCGGAACTGCAGGCGGCCGCGAGCAAGCCGGCTGAGACCAGGACCCCGATCGCTTTGAGGCGTCTCATAGTGGTAGCCCTTCACTGAGTGTTATAGCAGGGACGTGACTTGGGGGTCGTCGTGGACGCCGGCCGCCCCGGCGGCGTCCACGGTTCCGTCCGCGCTCCCATGGCCGCCCTGGGCAGCATCCACGGCCAGGGCCACGGCGCCGATCAGGGGCGCATCGGACGGGAAACGGGCGGCGACGAGCTCAGGCGGGAACGGGACGCCGACGGTCAGCGCCCGCTGCAGGCCAGGCCGCAGGCGGTCCCAGGACCGGACCATGCCGCCGCCAGCCGCGATCCGCACCGGGTTCAGGCAGATCGCGAGGTTCACTACGTGGAAAGCGAGTTCGGTCACGAAGTCGGTCACCAGCCCGTCGAGCACGGGGTCGTCCGCGCTGGCCTCGAACACGTCGGCGGCTGCCATCGGCTGGTCCTGCCCGGCGTGGCTGGTGGCGCGCCGGGCAATCGCGTAGCCGCTGATCATGTCCTCCAGCGGCACGCGGGCGCCCAGCTCGAGTCCCACATCTGACATCGCGCGGAGGTTGTATCCGATCTCACCAGCGGCGCCGTTGGCGCCGCTGAGCACCTGGCCGCCGAGCACGATGGCGGCGGAAAGCCCGGTGCCGAGATTGAGGTAGATGGCGGGGTCGCAGCCGGCCAGCGCACCCCAGCGCGCCTCGGCCTGCGCCGCCGCCTTTGCATCGGTGGCCATCCGGATCTGTGCCCCGGTGAATGCGGCCCGCAGCTCGCTGCCCAGGGCGAGCGTGTCCCAGCCGCTGATCGCCGGGGCGAGTTCGACCCGGTCGTCGAAGGGAATCCCGAACGTGGACACGCCGACAGAGGCCAGCTCGCGACCGGGCGCCACCACCGCCAGCAGGTCGTGGGCGGCGCTGATGCCCCGCTCGAAGCTGGCGTGTGCTCCCAGCTCGCCGCCGCTGCCCACGGTCGCTGACCCGAGCCGGTCCCCGGACGTCTCGCAGACCGCCATGGCGATCTTCGTGCCGCCGAAGTCGAGTCCGAGCACGACCGGGGAATCGCCCACGATTACCTGCCTAAAGGGGGTGGCGAGCGCATCCTTGCGCGATTTAGTTAGGACAGTATCCTAACTAAATGGGAGCGACAAGGCGGTCCTCGGAAATTGCCCAGTGGACTACAGGGCGCGGCCCACCGACCCCACCACCCACCCACCCACCCACCCACCCACCCGTCGGCGAACGTGGTCGGTGCGGGTTTGGTGTCGTTGGGACGAGCCCGGTGCGGAATCGGTGTCGTTGGGCCCGGCGGGTAGCCGGGCTACCTGATGCGCTCGCTGCGGCGATGCGGAAGGATGGTGGCGGAGGTGGCGGTGACGGTCTCGGATGGCATGTCCGGTGGCACGTCGGTCGGTGCCTCTGGGGCTGAGCCAGCGGCGCAGCCCGGGAGCGGCGGGGCTGATCCGTTCGGTATGACGAGGCCTAGAGGCCATGGTGCCGGCCGGTCAGCGGCACGTCCTCAGCTGATCCGGGCGCTGAACGAGCAGCTGCTGCTCGGCCACATCCGGGACCTGGGCCAGTGCTCCCGCGCCGAGCTGGCCCGGCTGTCCGGGCTGTCGAAGCCGACCGTGTCCGGGGCGCTCGCCACGGTCGAGCGGGCCGGGCTGATCCGCGTCGCCGGACAGCGCACGGGTCTGCCGGGCCGGTCCGCACGGCTGTACGAGATCCGGCCGGACGCGGGATTCGTGCTCGGCCTCGACATCGGGCACCAGTACGTGCGCGGCGCGCTGGCCGACCTGGCCGGCGACATCCGGGCCCGATCGTCGGCGAGGTCGCGCGCCTCCAGCGTCCGCGGCCGGGTGGCCGAGCTGACCAGGCTCGCGGACGAGTTGTGCGTGTCGGCCGGGCTGGCCAGGCCGTCGATCACCCAGACCGTGATCGGCAGCCCCGGTGTCTACGATCCGCGGCATAACTCGATGGCGCTCACCGGCGGCCTGCCGGGCTGGGATCGCCCGGCGGTGCTGGACGGCCTGCGGGAGGCGTTCGGCCAGTCGCTGGTGGTGGAGAACGACGTGGACGCGGCGGCGCTGGCCGAGCGCACGCACGGGCACGGCCGGGAGGCGGACGACTTTGCCTTCGTCTCGGTCGGCTCCGGCATCGGCATGGGCCTGGTGATCGGGGGACGGCTGCATCGCGGCGTCCATGGGGTGGCCGGCGAGATCGCCTACATGCCGCTGTCAGGTGGCCATGGCACCGATCACCAGGACGCCCGCCGGCGGGGGTCGCTGGAAGCCGCGGCATCGGCGTCTGCCGTGGTCAGGGCGGCGCGCCGGGCGGGAATGCGGGGCGCGGTCTCGGCCCGCCGCGTGTTCGCCGCGGCGGCTGGTGGCGATGAGCGGGCGGCCGCCGTGGTGGCTGAGGAGGCACTGCTGGTGGCCAGGGTTCTGTGCTCCGTGGTGACCATCGTGGACCCGGCGCTGGTCGTGCTCGGCGGCGGGATCGGCCAGGCCCCGGGTTTCGCCGAGGCGGTGACCCGCGAACTCCGGCAGCTTGCGCCCGTCATGCCCGAGGTGCGGGTGAGCGCACTGGGGACTGACGCGGTCGTCGACGGCTGCCTGGCGGCCGGCGCCGAGATCGCATGGCGACAGCTGACCGCCACGCTTCCGGCCGCGGCCGGGCCGGAGGGCGGGGCTGTGGCCGGCACCGATCTGGATGACTCCGGATCAGCCCGGTTCCAGGCGGCGAACGCCTGAGCCCGCGCGGCGCACCTGTGCCGCCCCCGGTATCGCGGGTCCGCCCGGTTCCGCGGGTCCGCCCGGTTCCGCGGGTCCGCCCAGTCCGCGGTCAGGGTTGCCGGGCCGCGGCGAAATAGGCGCTGGATTCCTTCCGCCACAGCATGAGGATGGCGCCGAGGCCGATCAGCCACATCAGCAGGAAGAGCAGCAGGCCGAAGCTAATATGCGGGCGGCTGAAGTTCAGCAGCAGCAAGATGGTATTCAGGCCGAACAGCACGGTCGCCGTGATCCGCGCCCAGCCTCTTCCTACTCTGTTCTTCACGGCCATCCAGAGCCAAAGGCCCATCGTGACAACCCAGATGATCACTTCGATAACTACCAGCCCCATTGCTGCAGAGTGGACCCTGGTGCTCGAGTAGTGCGGGTAAGCGTTATGGATGGCGGTCCTGACGCTGCCGACGGTTAGCAAAGTCACCACCACGATGATGGCGCTCAGCACCGCGCCCGCATACATGAGCTTGACCGCGGTAAGCACTGGGCTCGGCGGCTCCGGCCGCTGCGGCTCTGGAACCTGCCCGCCCGACGGGTAGGGCTGGTACATGCCTGCTCCTCACGCCAGCTCGAATGAGCGCGGCTCACATGCCAGCCTGAATGTCGCCGGGCTGGCAGCGCACTGAGCCTAGCTTCGCGGGCCGGCCTTGCCTAGGCCAAATACCGTGGCCACCACCCGAATGCCGCGGCGCAGATAACGGGAAGGGCCCGGGGCCGGCAGCCAGTTTTCAGGAATCCGGGCGCAGCAGCGCCCAGACGACCTTCCCGCCGCCGTCGAGCAGGTGCCAGCCCCAGCGGACACAGCACGATTCCACGACCTTCAGCCCACGGCCTGACTCCGCGAGGGGCCCTGACTCGCGCAGCACTGGGATCTCGGCTCCGGGATCGGTCACCATGCACATCAGATAAGGAGCCTGCCCGAGCAGTTTCAGCCGGATGGGACAATCGTCCGCGAGTTGCCGGGCGGATGGGATCCCGTGCCGCAGAGCATTGGTGAGCAACTCGGAGATAACAAGCTCGGCCAAGTCGATCAGCGTAGCCATGCCCCAGTGCCCCAGGGTGGCCCGGGCGAAGTCCCGCCCGATCTTGACCGATTCGGGGAGAGGGCTGAGCGCGCAGGTCGCGGAAGGCTGGGCCGCGGCCGGGCCGTCCATCGTCGCCGACACTGGCGCACGAGGTGGGCTCAAGGGGCTCATTCCCGCAGGCCCGCTCCGAGCAAGGAACCAGTCATGGCTCACGCTCATGACCTCCGTCGTGACTGGCGAGGCCGCCCGGTGTGCGGTCATCGGGTTCCCGTCTGTCTTCGCTGGCACATGTCGTACGTCTGGAGCGCAAGCGCTATCATCCCCTGTATACCTTGCAAGCGCAAGGCCGGATGCACGTGCAGATGAAAGTTCCAGCCGCACGTGCGAACCGTGAGGAAGCTTCGACGGGAGGAGCTGCTGACGGAGTTCTTAGGCGATTGCTTGGGGGGTTGGCGTGATTTCAGTTCAACCGGGGAGCGGCCCTACGGTCCTCCGTATCCTTCTCGGCTCCCAGCTGCGAAGGTTGCGCGAGGGCAGGGGAATTACTCGCGAGGACGCCGGGTACACGATCCGTGCATCCGGTTCCAAGATCAGCCGCATGGAGCTTGGGCGAGTTGGCTTCAAGGAGCGAGACGTTGTCGACCTGCTCGAAATGTATGGCGTTGCCGATGAGGCGGAACGTGTTGCGCTCGTTGCGCTCGCCAGGCAGGCCAATACACCGGGTTGGTGGCACAAGTACAGCGATGTCCTGCCGGAATGGTTCCAGGTCTACGTGGGCCTGGAAGAGGCGGCCACGCTCATCAGGCTCTATGAGGTCCAGTTCGTCCCTGGATTGCTCCAGACGGCGGATTACGCAAGGGCAGTTGTGACGCTCGGCCGACCGGGTGCACCCGAGGAGGAGATCGAGCGCAGGGTCAGCCTGCGCGTGGCCCGGCAGGAATTGCTCGCGAAGGCGGGCGCGCCCCGCCTGTGGGCGGTGGTGGATGAGGCAGCACTTCGGCGTCCGATCGGTGGCAGGGAGGTGATGCGATCGCAGCTCGAGAGGCTGATCGAGGCGACCAGGGAGCCGAATATCACGCTCCAGGCCATGCCCTTCAGCTCAGGCGGACACGCCGCCGAGGGCGGGGCATTCACCATCATGCGATTCCCCGAGGTTGACCTGCCGGATGTGGTCTACCTCGAGCAGCTAACGAGCGCTCTCTACCTGGATAAGCGCGACGACGTAGAAAGGTACACCGAGGTGATGGAGCGCCTCAGTGTCGAGAGCGAGTCGCCTGAGCACACCACAGAGATCCTGAGCAGAATGCTTGAGGAAGTTACATAGATGAAGACATATAACGGAATGTCCGCCGCCGAGCTGGCCGATGCTCGCTGGCGCAAGAGCAGTGTGAGCAACTCGCAGGGGGCCTGCGTCGAGATGGCCAGGCTGGCTGGCGGGGAGTTCGCCGTCCGTAACTCAAGGAATCCGGAAGGGCCTGCGCTCATCTACACGCAGGCTGAGATCGCGGCGCTCATCGAGGGCGTCAAGCAAGGCGAATTCGACGATCTTCTGGTCTAGTACCAGGCCGTCGTCGCGGCCGCGGCGAGCCGGTCTCCGTGCTCGCCGCGGGCCGCGAGCCCTGACCGCTGGCCGCCGTGTCCCTGCGCGACGCGGCGGCCAGCGCATGTTTGGGGCGGTAGGCGTGTCCAGGGGATCGTGAGCCTGCCGCACGTCCAAGGTCCGCGGGCCCATGAGCTCACGGCTGACGGCGTCTGCGGCCAGGGTGAGTCTGGGACGTGCCCCGGGTCAGGCGACGTCACGCCGGGTCGTGGTCGCGACGGCCATGACGGCGAATGCGACCGCGTACGCGGCCAGGATCAGCCCGCCCGCCCAGCGAGAGAGCGGATCGGCCGGGCCGGCTTGACCGGACCCGCCGAGCGCGAGTCCGGCGTTGAATGGCAGCCAGCGGCTGAGGCTGCTGCCGACCAGCTGGCTGAGGATGCCTTCGATCAGGGCGAGCCAGGCCAAGGCGACGGCGATGGCACCGGCGAGGTTGCGGATCAGCGCGCCGAGGCCGACGCCGATCGCCGCGAACGCGGCGTTCCACGCTATGGAGCCGCCGATCGTCTGCCACATCCGCGCATCCGACCAGGAGAAGGACGCTCCTTTACCGGCCCACCAAGCGGCGGCGGTGGCCAGCCCGACTGCGCTGGCCAGGACACCGCAGAGGCCTCCGACGAGGGTGTACACGACGAGCTTGGACTGGATGACCCGGTCCCGCCGGGGCGTGCTCAGGTAGGTGTCGGTGATCGTCTTGTGCCGGTACTCGCTGGCGACGGCGAGGATGCCGAACATCAAAGTGATCACGGAGGTCAGCCCGACATGCGCGAGCGCGGGGCCTTGCTGTGTCTCGTGCGGTGTGTGGCCGTTGGAGACGACCAGCCCGCTGATGCCGGCCACGACGATCAGCGGTGCCGCACCGAGCACCAGCCAGGGGCTGCGGATCGTGCGTAGTTTCAGGAACTCGGCTGCGATCAGGGCAGGCATACAAGGGGCCTTTCTTAACGGTCTGCTCTTAGCGGGTGTCGGCGGAGGTCGGGCGGGCCGTGACGTCCGGCTGGCCTACGTCCGTGGTCAGCCGCAGGAAGGCATCCTCCAGGCTGGCGGCCTGCTGGACCCCGGGGCGCGCGAGCTGGCTGAGCGGGCCAGCGAAGCGCAGCCGGCCGGCGCTGATGATGACGACGCGGTCCACCGTCTGGGCGATCTCGCTCAGGACGTGGCTGGAGATCAGCACGGTGCGTCCCTCCCCGGCCAGCTCACGCAGCAGCAGGCGCAGCGACGCCATGCCCGCCGGGTCGAGCCCGTTGGCTGGCTCGTCGAGGATCAGCACCTGCGGATTCCCGAGCAGGGCTGCGGCCAGGCCGAGACGCTGGCGCATGCCCATCGAGTAGCCACCCACCCGCCGGCCAGCGGCCGGCGACAGTTCCACCCGGTCGAGCACCTCATCAACCCGGCGCGCGGGCAGCCCGCTTGAGCGCGCGAGGATCCGCAGGTGATCCCGGCCGCGGCGGCCCGGATGGAACCCGGTGGCCTCCAGCACGGCGCCGACTATCTCGCGTGGGCGGGTCAGCTGGTCGTAGCGCAACCCACCGATCAGCGCCTGCCCGGTCGTGGCGCGCGCCAGCCCCAGCAGGATCCGTAGGGTGGTCGTCTTTCCGGCGCCGTTGGGGCCGAGGAACCCGGTCACCTCGCCGGCCGGGACATCGAAGCTCAGATCCTCGACCGCGCTCACCCGGCCGTAGCGCTTGCTCAGTCCTCGTACCGATAGGCCGGTCATCGCGGCCTCCTGGCGATCTGCTGCCTCATCCAAGAGTCATCCGTTCTCTGTCGGGGCGCCGCTAGCGGTTTCGCCACCACCATGGCCCGGCCGGGCCCTCCCGGTCGTCAGCCCATCGCGGCATGTTTGGGCTACCGCGGCCGTGGTACCGGCCGGTTACCGTCCCACGCCGACGCGCACCGGCCGCCGCGTCCCTATCGTGGACGCATGAGCGAGCCGGAGGGGCGCGGCGCCGCCTGGACTGAGGAGCGGAGCGTGAACGAGCCGCCGGGGCGCGGTGCTGCCTGGACTGAGGAGCGAGGAACGAGCAACGAGGGAAGGCGGCACCTTAAAGCGCCCTGGCCGGCGAGCGGGGAGCAGAGCACGAGCGACGAGGGAAGGCGGCACCTTAAAGCGCCCCGGCCGGCGAGCGGGGAGCAGAGCACGAGCGACGAGGGAAGGAGGCGCCTGAAAGCGCCCCGGAGGCGAGCGGGAGACACCCCATGAGCGCACCGGGCCTGCTGAGGGCGCCACTGGGTCGGCTGAGGGCCCTGGGCCTGCTGAGAGCGCCACTGGGCGTGCTGCGCCGCGCGGCGCGCCTGCATCCGCATGTGGTCGACCTGTCGGCCGCGGCCGTGATCTTCGCCGTCACCATGGAGATCAGCATGATCGGCCCGGCTGCCGCCTCCGATCAGCTCACCGCCCCGGCGGTGACCCTGGCCGCTGTGAGCTGCGGCGTGCTCGGCGCGCGACGCCGTTATCCGGTCACGGTCCTGGTCATCAGCGTGTTTGCGGCCGAGGCGTGCCTGGCACAGACCCGTGGTCGCGGCGCGGTGATGCTCATGTTCGCCCCGCTGATCGCGCTGTACACGGTGGCCGACATCAGTGACCGGCGCGGCGCGCGGCTGGTCGGTGGCCTCGCGGTCCTGGCGCTGGTCGTCATGCACATGCTGGCCAGCTCGGCGTCGTGGCTGAAGTCAGACAACCTGGCTCTGGCGGCCCTGGGCGGGATGGCCCTGGCCGTCGGCGTCGCCTCCCGTAACCGGCGCAGCTATCTCGCCGAGGTCGAACGGCGCGCGCAGCGTGCGGAGCGCATCAGCGAGCAGGCGGAGCGCGCCCGGGAGCAGGAGGCCCGTCGGCGCGTCACCGAGGAGCGGCTGCGGATCGCTCATGACCTGCATGACAGCGTCGGCCACCACCTGGCCATCATCAACGTCCAGTCCGGGGTGGCTGGATTCCTGCTGAACACCGACCCTGACCAGGTCCGTGCGGCACTGGCGCACGTCGCCACGGCCACCCGGAGCGCGCTGGAGGAGCTGCACGCCACGGTCGGGCTGCTCCGGGAACCAGGCGACTCGCCCGTGCCGACCAGGCCCGTCGTCGGCCTCACCGGGCTTGGCGAGCTGATCGCCGCCTATCGCCGGTCCGGGCTCACGGTCGAGCACCAGGTCCAGGGGACGGTCCGCCAGCTACCACCAGCGGCGGACCTGACCGCCTACCGTGTCATCCAGGAATCACTGACCAATGTCTGCAAGCACGCTGGCAGCCAGATCGCGCGCCTCCAGCTCGGTTATCAACCCGACGCTTTGAGCATCGTCGTCGATGACGACGGCCGATCACGTCCCGGCGATCACGAAGGCCGCCCGCAGGCTGCACCGGCCAGTCCGCAGGCTGCACCGGCCGGTCCGCAGGCTGCACCGGCCGGTCCGCAGGCTGCCCGGGCCGGCGTGCAGGCTGCCCCGGCCGGCTCGCAGGATGTCCAAGCCGGCCACGGCATCGTGGGCATGCACGAGCGGGTCGCCGCACTTGGCGGCGAGTTCCACGCCGGGCCACGCCCGGCCGGCGGGTTCCGGGTCAGTGCGACACTGCCACTGACGGGTCAGCCAGCATGACGATCCGGGTCCTGCTCGCCGACGACCAGCCCCTGCTCCGTGCCGGTTTCAAGGTCCTCATCGATTCCCAGCCCGACCTGCAGGTCGTCGGCGAGGCCTCGGACGGGCGCGAGGCCGTGGAGCTGGCCAAGGCCACCCAGGCCGACGTGGTGCTGATGGATATCCGCATGCCCGGCACGGACGGCCTGACCGCCACCCGGCTGATCACGGAGGACGAGGATCTGGCCGGCGTGCACATCCTCATCCTGACCACCTTCGAGCTCGATGAATACGTGTTCCAGGCGTTGCGCTGCGGCGCGAGTGGCTTCCTCGGCAAGAGCGCTCAGGCTGAGGAGTTGCTCGCGGCCATCCGGGTGATCAGCCGGGGCGAAGCCCTCCTGTCACCCACCGCCACCAGCGCCCTGATTGCCCGTTACCTGACTTTCCCCGAGCACGCCGACCTGCCGCAGCCACCCCAGCTCACCGCGCTCACCAACCGGGAACGCGAGGTCGTGGCGCTCGTAGCCACCGGGCTTTCCAACGACGAGATCGCGGCCCACCTCGTGCTCAGCCCGGCCACCGCCAAAACACATGTCAACCGCGCCATGGTCAAACTTGGCGCCCGCGACCGGGCCCAACTCGTCGTCACCGCTTATCAGAGCGGCCTGGTACGCCCGCTTCCGCCCGATGCGGCCGGCCGGTTCCGTTCTCCCGATCCGGGCCAGGCCGCAGGCTGACGGTTCCGTGGTCAATCCCGCCTGTCCGCACAACCGCCACGTCAGGTTAGCCTCGATCGGGATCGCAATCGTCGGGCTCGCGGAGGAGCACTGTCGTGTCGTCAAGCCAGATCGCCCTGCTGGGAGCCATAGCAGGCGTCACGATCTTCCTGGGCCTGCCGCTCGGCCGGATGCACGCACCAGCCCCGAGGGTGAAGGCCTTCCTGGGTGGCACTGCCATCGGGATCCTCCTGTTCTTGCTCTGGGACGTGCTCACGCATGCGTGGGACCCAGCCGCCAGCGCACTGAGCCATCATCATTACGCGACGGCCGTCGCCGACGGCACCGTGATGCTCGCGTGTGCCGGGCTTGGCCTGCTCGGCCTGGTCTACTTCGATCGCTGGATCGCCTACCGCGCCCGCTCCGCCCGGCCCGAGGGGCCAGGCGCGGCGACCGCGCGGCCAACAGTGCTCCCAGCGGGCACGGAGGCGGCACGCGCCAGGGCGCTCCAGCTGTCGATGCTCATCGCCGTCGGCATCGGCATGCACAACTTCGGCGAGGGACTCGCCATCGGCACCTCGGCCGCGGCCGGCCAGCTGAGCCTGGCGCTCCTGCTGGTCATCGGATTCGGCGCGCACAATGCGACCGAGGGCTTCGGCATCGTGGCCCCCCTCGCGGCGGCGCAGGAGCGGCCGTCGTGGGGGCGGCTCGCGGTCCTCGGGCTCATCGGGGGCGGCCCGACCTTCCTCGGCACCATTATTGGCGAGCAGGTGACCAACCCCCTCCTGAGCGTCGCCTTCCTTGCCCTTGCGGCCGGCTCGATCCTCTACGTGGTCATCGAGCTGCTCGCCGTGGCCCGCGCGACCAGGCTGAAGGTCGTGATCACCTGGGCGATCCTGTCCGGGCTTGTGCTGGGCTTCGTCACCGACGCGATCGTCACCGCGGCAGGTGCCTGAGGGGGCGGGCGGCGGCGTTAGAGTCCTCAGGTGACCCAGGGTCAGCAGACCAGCCTCCCACCGCTGACCAGGCGGCTGCTTGGCTGGGAGATCGTCATCGTCTTCGGCCTCTCGCTCGGCGCCAGCGCCCTCTTCGCGATCATCCAGCTGATCGGGTCTATCACGGCGGTGAAGCCGCTCGGCAAGCAGCGGGCCCTGCTCGTCGGGTCGCTCGCCCCCGGCCGCCCCTGGCTGGACCTCGCCTTGCAGCTGGCCAGCATCCTCGCCACGCTCGCCCCGGTCGCTCTGGTCTTCTACCTACTGGCCAGGGAGGGCGCGGGGCCGTCGGCGATGGGACTGGATAATGAGCACCCGGCACAGGACGCCACCCGCGGGGCAATCCTCGCGGCCCTCATCGGCGGATCCGGCCTGGGCCTGTACCTGGCCGCGTTCCACCTTGGCGTCAGCCTCAACGTCGTTCCGGAGAGTCTGCCCGCCCTCTGGTGGCGCATCCCGGTGCTGATTCTCGACGCGACGCGGAACGGAGTCGTCGAGGAGATCCTCGTCGTCGGCTACCTGCTGCGACGGCTGGATCAACTGGGCTGGACGCCAGCCCGGGCCATCGCGCTGAGCGCGGTCGTGCGTGGCTCCTACCACCTGTATCAGGGGCTCGGCGGATTTGTCGGCAACGCGACCATGGGCGCCATCTTCGCTGTGCTCTATCGCCGGTGGGGGAGGGTGACCCCGCTGATCGTCGCGCACGCGCTCATCGACAGCGTGGCTTTCGTCGGGTACGCGACCCTGCACGGCCACGTCTCCTGGCTGCCCTAACGGCCGACCCCTTCGAGGAGCGTGACGCCGGGAAGACGTCGGAGCATGTCACCGGTGAGCGCGAGCTTCGAGCGCCGGACACCACTGCCGATCACGACCCGAGGTGTGGCGGCGACCGCCGCGTCCAGGAACACCGGCCAGCCATCCGGAAGGCCGATCGGCGTGATGCCCCCGTACTCCATCGCGGTCTCGGCCACGGCCACATCGACCGGGGCGAACGACGCCTTGCGCACGTCCAGCTGGCGGCGGACGACCCCATTCACGTCAGCGCGCGTGGTGGCCAGCACGACACAGGCCGCGAACCGGGTTTCGCCACCCCTGCGCCCGGCCACGACGACGCAGTTGGCCGATTCGGCCAGGGCGATCCCGTAGCGCTCGCAGAACTCGGCTGTGTCGGCCAGGTCTGGGTCGATCTCCGCGACTTCCACCGCTCCGGCCGGCAGCACGCGGTCCAGCTCCGCCAGGGCGGCGCCCACTGGCGGGGCGAGCAGATCCGGTCGCTCCAGGGCTGCTACTAGTTCCAGGCTTCCCATGCGCGTTCCCACGTCCGGCAGTCTAGGACTGCCCAGCCACGCGGCCCGACCTCCGGCACTGTGAGCAGCGCGAAGTCGGCAAAACCTCACGTATACCTATACGCCCCTGGGGCTTATCCTGCCCCCATGGCTGAGCGCGGCGCCGCAGCGGAGACCATCGGTGGCACGGAAGTCGACGCGGAAGGCGCAACAGTCTCCGCGCTTCAGCAGGCGATGGCCTCGGGCGCGCTGACCTCGGTCGACCTGATCGAGTTCTACCTGGCCCGCACCGAGCGGCTGAACCCGCAACTGCGGGCGGTCATCCGCGTCAACTCCGGGGCCGCTAGCGAGGCGGCGGCGAGCGACCGGATGCGCGGCGAGGGCCGGGGACGAGGGCCGCTAGAGGGCGTCCCAGTCCTGGTCAAGGACAATATCGCGGTACGCGGCATGCCTGCCACGGCCGGTTCGCCAGCGCTGCTGGAGGCGGAGTCCGGCGACGCCTTCCTGGTCACGCGGCTGCGCGAGGCCGGCGCTGTGATCATCGGCAAGGCGAACCTGTCCGAGTGGGCCAACTTCCGGTCCACGCACTCCACCAGCGGCTGGAGCACCCTGGGCGGCCAGGCAGCGAACCCGTACGCGCTGGACCGTAATCCTTCGGGTTCCAGCTCCGGCTCGGGGGTAGCCGTGGCGGCGGGCATGGCCCTGCTCGCCGTCGGCACCGAGACAGACGGCTCCATCGTGTGCCCCGCCAGCGCCTGCGGGATCGTTGGCCTCAAGCCAACCCTCGGCCTGGTCAGCCGCGCGGGGATCGTGCCGATATCGTCCGCGCAGGACACCGCGGGCCCGATGGCCCGAACGGTGGCCGACGCCGCCGCCCTGCTCAATGTCATGGCCGGCGAGGACCCGGCGGACCCGGCGACCAGCGCGGCCGACGGGCGGCCGCGTGACTACACGGCTTTTCTTGACGCGGGCGCCCTGGCTGGCGCGCGCCTGGGCGTGTGGCGAGATGGCTGCGCCGGGGCTAAGCAGGCCATCACCGCGGTGCTCGACGCAGCGCTGGACCGGCTCCGCGATCTCGGCGCAGAGGTGCTTGACCCAGTCGAATTGCCTGGGGTGGATGAGATTAGCGGGCACGAGTTCGCCGCGCTGTTGCACGAGTTCAAGCGCGATCTCAACGCCTACCTGGGCGCGCTTCCCGGCCGCCACCCGGCGACCTTGGCCGAACTCATTGCATTCAATTCCCGTAACGGAAACGAGGTGCTGAGGTACTTCGGCCAGGAACTGTTCGAGAAAGCGGAGGCCAGCAGCGGGGACCCGGCCGACCCGGCCGCACTGGAGGACCGGGGCGCCGCGACCCGGCTCGCCCGGGCGGCCCTGGACGGTCCGCTGGCTGGGCACTATCTCGACGCGGTGATCACCCTCACCGCCAATCCCGCCTGCCTGACCGATTACGTGCTCGGTGATTACGACGTCTTCCATACCTCGGTTCCTGCGGCGGTGGCGGGATACCCAACGGTTTCCGTTCCGTGTGGGTCTTTCGCTGGGCTTCCGGTGGGCCTGTCCTTCCTCGGGTCAGCCTGGAGCGAACCGAAGCTGATCGGGCTGGCCCACGCGTTTGAGCTGGCGGTCCAGGCGGGACTCCGGCCAGGCCTGCGGGCGAGTGCCGGTGCCGGATAGCGCCTGCGCGCCGTAAGTAGAAGCGCTGGCCCTAGTCGCTCGACGTTCGATAGGTCAGGGACAGCACGCCGTTGGGCAGGGGCTTGCACTGAACCAGATCGAGGGCCGTGGCCGCGGTGGAGGTGTCGAAGAGGCGCTGGCCCTTCCCGACGAGAACGGGTGAGACCTGGAGGCGCAGTTCGTCGAGGAGGCCTCGTGCGAGCAGCCAGCGGACCAGGGTGGGACTGCCGGTGACGTGCAAGTCTCCTGGAAGCTCCTGCTTGAGGGACTGGAGGCTTTGCGGGACGTCCTTGCTAATGAGTTCGCGGTCGCTGGTTCTACCGGCTTGGTCCCCTGGGCGGCCGGCGGGCCGCTAGAGTGCGGGTGTTGTGAGGGATTTGCGGCGCTGTTTGATCAGCCCCACCACCGCGAAGATCGGTACGGCACTGGTAACGGCGCTCATCGTCGGCGCCGCGGCCGGGTGTTCGTCTTCGGCTACGTCAGCGTCGAACGTGAAACCGGAAACGACGCGGGCGGCCACTTCGCACGCGGTCGTCAAGCCAACCCCGTCGCCCACCCCGGTCAACGTCTACGCGCACATCGGCCCGGGCATGATCAACCCGAACTGGCTCCGGGACCCGGTCAGGGTCTACGTGCCGAACAGCTTGAGTAATACCGTCACCGTCATCGACCCGCAGACGTACAAGGTCATCGGTGAATTCCCGGTGGGGGGGCAGCCGAACCACGTAACACCGTCATGGGACGGCTCGGTGTTGTACGTGAACGACACCGATGGCAACACCCTGGTCCCGATCAACCCGGCGACCGGCCAGCCCGGCACGCCGATTCCCGTCACCGACCCCTACAACCTGTACTTCACCCAGGACGGGAAGTATGCGCTCACCATGGCCGAGCTGTACGACCGCATCGACTTCCGCGATCCCCACACGATGCGGCTCCTGTACTCAATGAGCGTGCCCTGTTCCGGTGTCAACCACATGGACTTCACCGTGGACGGCCGCTACGCGGTGGCGAGCTGCGAGTTCAGCGGGCAGGTTGTGTATATCGACGTCCAGGCGCACAAGGTGCTCGGGACGTTGCGGATGGGCCTCGCGACCGACATGATGCGGATTCCCGGCGGCAGCATGCCCCAGGACGTCCGGCTCTCCCCGGACGGGAAGGTCTTCTACGTCGCTGACATGATCGCGAACGGCATCTGGCTGATCGACGCCGCGCATTTCCGCAAGATCGGCTTCATCCATACCGGGCTCGGCGCGCACGGCCTGCTGATCAGCCGCGACGCCAAGTACGTGTTCGTGTCGAACCGGAACGCAGGCTCGGTCTCGGTAATCAGCACGGCCACCGACACGGTGCTGCACACGTGGGCGATCCCCGGCGGCGGATCCCCCGACATGGGCGGCATCACCCCCGACGGGAAAGTCATGTGGTGGGGCGGCCGGTACAACGGGGTCGTCTATGCCATGTCAACGGCCAACGGCCACCTGATCGCCGAGATACCGGTCGGGGCTGGGCCTCACGGGCTGTGCATTTTCCCGCAGCCAGGCCGGTACTCCCTGGGCCATACCGGCAACTTCCGCTGATCACGAGCGTGAAGCCCGGGCCAACGGCCATGCCGCGATGAGGAGCACGACGGCTCCGGCGATCTCTTCGTACAGCGAGGTGCGGACATAGGGAGCACCCCAGCTTTCCCTGAAGCCGAACATGCCGACCTCGATCGTGAAGATGAGGCCCGCGATAGTGCCGGCCAGCAGCCCGGCCGCGGCGAGCACGACGACGAGGCGCCGCGCCGCGGCGGCCAGCAGCCCGATCACGACGGCCGAAATCCCCTGAACCAGGAACAGCGGGCCGATGATGTGTATCTGCCGATACCCGTTCGCCTCGCCCCACAGGTAGAGGTGGATGACCCCCGAGCCGACCGTGGCGACCGCGCCGATCAGAATCAGGACGGTGACCGCGGCGCGGGTCGCTGGCGAGGCGATGGCCGCCGGGCCGCGAGCCAGCAGGGCCACCCAGGGCCGCTGGCTGGGATTGGACTGTTGCGTGACGTTCTGGCTCATGTGCTTGGCCTGCCGGTGAGAGTGTGGTTGGAGCTGGTGAGGTGCCGCCGGGGCCAGAGCGCCACGGCGAACAGGACGAGGAGCGGAGCAGTCCCGGGATCGGTCGCCCGCCCAGTGAGAATGCCGCCGAGATCCTGGCCGAGCACGCCGTAGATGATGGCCAGCGCGATGCCCGTACTGAGAGCCACCCGGCGCCAGCGAGGGCGCGTCGCGCCCAGGCCGACCGCGAGCTGGACGAGCCCGGCCGCCAGGGCAAAGGCGGCGCCGCGTCCGGCTAGCAGATGCCCGGCGTCCTGGTTGATCACGGCGAGCCACCCCGGTTCCCCTGGCCCGATGTTCGCCACCTCGGCGGCTGGCACTACTGCGGCATGGTTGGCGGCGCCAAGCTCGAGTAGCGACAGGCCCGCCCACAGGACAGCCCAGCACCACAGCGCCCCCGTCGCGCCCAGCAGTCCCGCGCTGGCGGGGGCGGTACCGTCGTCCCGGCGCCGCGGCCAGAGGACGACCGCCACCACCGCATACAGCAGGGCGGCTCCCGGGGCGCCATTCAGCGCGCTCGTGCCGGGCATGAAGAGGGCTCCGACGCCTTCGCCGACAACCCACACGCCGAGGGCCCAGACGATCGAGACGCACCGCGCGAGCGCTGCGCTGCGGCCCCACATCAGCCCGATGCCGATCACCACCTGCAAGGATGCGAACAGCGCGTTCCAGATCACCGGATGCATGGTGAGCAGCCTGGTCACCTGGTAGATGCCGGAGGAAACCGGTCCAGGCAGGCCCATGTTGGCCATGCCGAGCATGTTGGCGAAGAAGGCGTTACTGAACATGTAGGGCTGGAATTGCAGCGCACCGTCGAGCACCCAGATCACGCCCAGGGCTATCTCAAGGTGCCGACGGGTGATTGCCCCTGCCGCATCCCGGATCCGGGGTGCGGCAGGGGCGCTGGCGATTAGCGCGAGGTTCACCGGATGCCCATCAGGAGACGGTGATCTTCACGTCCATACCCTGGGCCTTGTGGCCGGGAACGCCGCAGTAGACGTCGTAGGTTCCTGCCTGCAGTGTGACCGTGACCGATTCAGACTCACCGGGCGCTATCAGGTCCGGGGTCTTCACCTGGCTCACCCCAGGCCCGTTGATGACGATATTGTGCGAAAAGCTGCCCTTATTGACCGCGGTGAACTTGTAGGCGCCCGCTTTGAAAGTGGTTGCGGACAATGCGATGTGGAACTCGGTCTCCGTCGCGGTCACGATGGTGGCGCCGCCCTGCGCGGCTGGGCTGGAGGCTGCTGCCGAGGTCGGCGCGGCGGCGCTCGTAGGAGCTGACGCGGTAGGGGAACTGGCCGACGTCGATGAACCAGAAGAAGAGCATCCCGCCGCGAGCAGGGTGACTGTGGCCGCCGCGCCCAGGGCACTGGCGAATGTCAGGCCACGGCGTGGCCGCTTCCTCCGCCGGGGATCACGGTCAATCGGGAATGAAAACACAACAAAATCCTCCTTGTCATTGCACCAGTGTGACGGTGGTGCTCCCCTGCGCTGGACGATCGTTACACGTAACCGCAGCTCGGGCGGTTCAGCCCACGGCACGTGATCTGTCACACATAGTGGCTGCTGCCCACGCTCCGCGGCTGTCCTGAGAGGGGTTCACGATGGCCGGCCGAGGCTGGCCAGTGCCTCGGTCGTCCCGGCCGATCCGGGCCCACCCCGCCGGACTCTGACCGGACCCGGGCGTATTTGCCCGGCCCGGGAGGTCGCGCGTCAGCGGACGCCGCTGTACCAGCATGGCCGGGGAGGTTCTACCCTGCGGACCACACCGTCCTCACGACATCGGACGCCTGGAAACCGACATCGAGGGCCAGGGCCACGATCCGACACGCCAAGACCTGGAAGTAGAGCGAATCACCCCGCCGGACAGCATCGCCACCCGGCTCAACCTGGACCCCCGGACGGACACCGTCGTGCTGACGGGCGGAACCTGTCCGCAGGAGCGGCCATGCCTCGTTCGGGTTGGTCCGGGGCCGGGCAGTGGCCGGGGCTCCGCCGGGTACCCGGCCCGCCTACGCCGGTTCGGCGGGGGCCGCGCCAGGCTGCGGCCTGCCGGCCGGGCGCCTGCTGCCCCGCCACGGCGAGCGTGCGCCGAGCCGGGTCGGGTCCAGCCCGGACAGCCTGTGCCCGCCGCCGAAGAACCTGGTCCTGGCCAGCAGCGTGATCATCGGCTTGGTGAACAGGAACACGACGACCACGTCGATGAGCGTGGTCAGGCCGAGGGTGAACGCGAAGTTCTGGACCTCGGAGACGGCGAACTTGTACAGCACCGCGGCGGCGATGAAGGACACGGTGTCGGAGACCAGGATCGTCCGCCGGGCCCGCTGCCAGCCGCGTTCCACCCCGGCCCGCAGCGACTTGCCGTCTCTGACCTCGTCCCGCAGCCGCTCGAAGAACACCACGAACGAATCCGCGGTGATCCCGATCGCCACGATCAGGCCCGCGACGCCGGCCAGCGAGAGCGCAAAGCTCTCGTAGAGGCTGAGCAGCACCACGGCCAGGTAGGACAGCAGGGCCGCGACCGCCAGGCTGGAGATCGCCACGATGCCAAGGCCCCGGTAGTACAGGAACGCGTAGATCACCACGAGCAGCAGGCCGATCGCGCCGGCGAGCAGGCCGGCGTGCAGCTGGGACGAGCCGAGCTGCGCGGAAATCGACTGCGCCTGCTCCGGCTGGAAGGTCAGCGGGAGCGCGCCGTAGTTCAGGACGTTCGCCAGGCTGCCGGCCTGGCTCTGGGTGAACGTGCCCTGGATCGTGGCCGTGCCGGTGTTCAGTACCGCCGCCATGTACGGCACCGCGACCGGGGTGCCGTCCAGCACGATCGCGAAGTAGTCCAGCTCCGAGCTTGGCGACGAGGTGCTCGCGTTGTAGTAGTTGTCGTACATCTTCGTGCTCAGCGCGCCGAACGCCGTGGTGCCCTGCCCGTTGAAGGTCAGGCTGACCCACCAGCCGCCGTTGGTCTGCAGCTGGGTCGACGATCCGCCCAGCCTGAGCATCTGGCCGGTCACCGTGGACTTGTCCAGCGCGTACTTCTGGCCCTGGTAGCAGGTGACGATCGGGGTATTCGTGTTGTCCCAGTTATTCGGGTCACTACCGTAGATCGCTGACTGCCATTTCTTGTTGGCGCAGTTCAGCTTGTCGAACTGGGCCTTGACCGCCGGACTGAGCAGGCTGGCCTGGCCCTGGGCGGCGGGGTCGGCGGTCGTGGACAGTTTGGGGGTCGTCGATGTCGATGAGGTGGCCAGGTTGGGGGCGGTGAGCAGTACCTCGCGGAACCGGAGCTGGGCGGTGGTGCCCACCAGGCCGACCACCTGCGGCGCGCTCTTGCCGGGCACCGTGACGTTGATGAGATCCGTGCCCTCCGGGACCACCGTCGCCCCGTTGAAGCCGGCCCCATTGACCCGGCTGTTCATGATCGACACCGCGGTGCCCATGTCGGCCGCGAGCTGGCTGGGTTTCGTTCCGCTGGGCGGGACGGCCCGGAGGGTCACGGTGGTACCGCTGGAGAGGTCGAGACCAAGGCCCACCCTGAACCGCTTGTGCCAGTTCGCGGGCTGGAACGTGGAGCCGGCCAGAACGCCGAGCAGCAGGATGACGATCAGCGCGACCAGCGTCCCGAGGAGGCGTCCGGGCCGCGACGTGGTGGTTGGGGGTGCCACTTTCTCGCTCGTCCTTTAGATCGATAGGGCCTGCGGCAGCTCGGTAAAGGGGCCTGCCTCCGCTAGAGGTTGCGGTCCTGCGGGTTCCAGTCGTCGGCCCGGGGGCTCGTGCTCGTTCCTGGGGGCGCTGGGCCGGGGCCGGTACCGTTGACGCCGCCATTCTTGACCACTCTATGCCCAAGGGCTGGCACGTCAGCGACCCTCGGCGTACCAGCATGACCCTCGTGGGCCTACCCTGCGGCTATGGATTCCTGGCGTGCTGCTGTTGTTCCCGAACTGCCGGGACGAGGTCCCGAGACGCTCCTGACGGACAGCGCGACGGGTGAGCTGGTGCAGGCGGCAGCAGTGCGCGCCGCGACGCTTTACGCATGCGGGATCACGCCCTATGACGCGACGCACATCGGGCATGCGGCTACGTTTCTCGCCTGGGACCTGCTGGTCCGGGCCTGGCGGGATGCCGGCCACGAGGTCAGCTACGTGCAGAACGTCACCGACGTGGATGATCCGCTCCTGGAACGCGCTGCCCGCGACGGGGAGGACTGGAGAGCCCTGGCCGACCGGGAGATCACCCGGTACCGCTCCGACATGGAGGCGCTGCGGCTGCTGCCCCCGACCCACCTGATCGGGGCGGTGGAGGCGCTGCCGGACATCGAGCGGTTCATCAGCCTGCTCGCCGATCGGGGCGCCCTCTATGACCTGGACGGGGACCTGTACTTCTCCCGGGCTTGCGACAGTGCGTTCGGCTCGGTGTCGGGGCTTGATCGCGGCGAAATGCTGGTGCTCTCGGCGGAGCGCGGGGGCGACCCGGACCGGCCGGGCAAGAAGGATCCGCTGGACGCCCTGGTCTGGCTGGCCGCGCGGCCGGGTGAACCTTCCTGGGAGGCCCCATTCGGCCCGGGCAGGCCAGGCTGGCATGTGGAATGCGCGGCGATAGCCACGCGGTACCTCGGCCCGGTGTTCGACGTCCAGGCCGGCGGCACCGACTTGATCTTCCCGCATCATGAGCTGAGCGCCTCGCACGCCCGGGTCGCGCTGGGGGAGGGCATGCCAGCCATCGCGGGCTCAGGGGCCGGCGGTGCGGCGGCGGCTGCCGACGGTGCTGGCGCTGACAGTGCCGACGCCGACGGTGGTGCGTTCGCGCGCCACTATGCGCACGCCGGGATGGTGCGCCTGAACGGGGAGAAGATGTCGAAGTCGCTCGGCAACCTGGTGTTCGTGTCCTCCCTGCTGGCGGAGGGCACCGACCCGATGGCGGTGCGGCTCGCGCTCCTCGCGCACGGTTACCGGCACGACTGGGACTGGACTGAGCAAGGTCTGGCCGCCGCGGTGAAGCGACTGGCCCGCTGGCGCCAGGCGGTGCGCACCGCATCGGCTGGGCCGCTGCCGCCAGCGGAGTCTGTGCTGCCAGCGGAGTCCGGGCCGCCAGCGGTGTCCGTGCCGGCAGCGGAGTCCGTGCTCGCGGCCGTGCGCGAGCGGCTCGCCAAGGACCTCGACGCACCGGGCGCACTGGCTGTCGTGGACCGTTGGGCTGACGCTGTCATCGCAGCGGGGTCAGCCGCGCCCGCCACCGTCGGCACGGGCAACACCAGTCCAGTCGCCAGGGACGAGGCGGATTCGTCGGGCCGCCGCGCCGGCACGGCCCGCTCGTCGCGTTCGTCCGCCCAGCTAGTCCGTGACACCGTGGACGCGCTGCTCGGCATCGCCCTCTGAAGCCGTGCGGACAGCCCACTGCCGCCGTACGCCGTTTCGGGAGCTGTAGCAATCCCGGGGTTCGTGCCGGTCCCACACCGCTGGGTGGCCCGAGCGTGAGATCCCCTCGGGCCACCCAGCGGTCCCAACCGGCGCAAACCCCGGGTTGCTATGGTCAGCCGGGGCGTGATCTTGGCGCCAGCCGCGGGGAGAACCGGCTGACCGTGGCGTGATTCTCCCGGCAGGTGTGCTGGTTGATGTCAGAGCGATATCGTGATATCGAGAAGTGATATCTAGCGGTTGTTCTTTCCCCGGAGTCGATGATGACCGAACCGCCGACGGACCCCAGTGCCACACCCGACCCGCAGCCACATCCGGATCCCGTCGAATTGCTCGTCCGGGCCGTGGGGCAGCTGGATCCCGCAGACCGGGACCGGGTGCTCGCCTGGCTGCTGCGCCGGGACGCGGGCTGGACGGCCGCTGCCTGGGCCGCTCCGGCGGCGCCCGAGGCTACCGCCCGCCGCCGTCCGATGTGGCTGACTCCCGATTCGCAGTCCGTACGTGCACTGGCGCAGGCGGACATCACGCTCAGCCTGCGCGCATCATCACCGCCCGCGGCCCAGCAGATGGTCCCGGTCCGCTTCTCCACAGACCAGCACGCCCAGCTGCGCGAATGGTGCGCAGAACACGGATTCTCCATGGCCACCGTGATTCGTGGTCTTGTCGCCCGGTTCCTCGAGGGCCAGCTTCCAGGGCGCGCCTGACAGCGGGCACCGGGGCCACAGGGGACAGAGCCGTCAGCGGACTCCGCGGGGACGGAACTGGACGCTGATCCGCGGCCCGGTGGGCCTCGCGGTCTTGGGTATCGCGTGTTCCCACGTGCGCTGGCAACTGCCGCCCATCACGATGAGGTCGCCGTGGCCGAGGTGATGGCGCAGCGTGCGGCCGCCGCCTCGCGGCCGGAGCAGCAGCGCACGGGGGGTTCCCAGCGAGACGATCGCGACCATGGTGTCCGCGGTCGCGCCACGCCCGATGGTGTCTCCATGCCACGCGACGCTGTCCCGGCCGTCTCGGTACAGACACAGGCCCGCGGTGCGGAACGGCTCACCGAACTCCTCCCGGTAGTGCGTGCTCAGCGCCTGCCTGGCCTCCTCAAGCGCGGGATCGGGGAGCGACTCGCCCTCGCCGTAGAAGCACAGCAGCCTGGGGACGTCGACGACCCGGTCATACATGGGGCGTCTCTCGGCGCGCCACGGTACGTCACTGAGTAGCCGGCTGAACAGCTCGCCGGCCCCCATCATCCAGCCGGGCTGGATATCGATCCACGCCCCAGCACCGAGGATCGTCCGCCGCAGTGATGACCCGAGCGCGCCCGGCGACGCCTCGTCGCAGAGGTCCAGCAGCGAACCCTGCAGTGCCGGCCCGGGGGAGCGACCCCCCGGAGCACCCCGAGATGGTCCGGTCATGCGTTCGAGTGTAAGCCATCCTTCAAACACAAGTTCGATCATCCCCCGAGCAGGTTCGCCGCGACCCTGCCACTGTGTGAGGATGTCCGACCGTGGAAGCTGTCGATGTGAACACCTCTGCCGATGACGGCTCGCCAGGGCGCGCGGGCTACCGCCGATCGGCGGGGTCGAAGCGAGGAGAGGCGCGACGTCAGGAGCTGCTCGGCCGGGTCGCCGACGACCTCGCGGACAACGGCCTGGTGGACTTCTCGCTCCGGCGGGCCGCGCGGGCGGCCGGCACCACGCACAAGGTGCTGCTCTACCACTTCGACGGCGCCGACGACCTGCTCCGGCAGGCCATGCTCCAGCTGCGCGAAAGGCGCATCGGTAGCGCGCTGGCCGCCGCCACCCGAGGACCGGCAGGCCGGCCGCTGGCGGCACGGGTGCGCGCGGTGGGAGCCGTCCTCATGGGAGAGGAGTCGGGTCTGCGGGTGCTCGAGCAGGCCATCGGCCTGGCGATGTACGACCCCGAACGCTATGCCGCGCTCGGCCGGGAGGCGTGGCAGCAGTACCTGCCGCCGCTGCTGTCCGTCCTTCCGGAGGGCTGGTCCGACCAGCGCAAGCTCGAGGTCGCCGAGATGATCCTCGCGGTGCTCCAGGGCTTCCGGGTGGACTGGTTGACCAGCGGAGATACCGCGAGAGTCGCCGCGGGGTTCGAGGCCTTGACCCGTGCGCTGGAGCGGGAAGAGGCCGCCGGGGAGTAATCGCCTTGGGCTCGGCCCGCTCCGTAGCGCAATCGGCCCGGCTGGACAGTTTGCGAACCACGTGGTTCACTTCAAGGAAGGATTAATCTCGTCCACTTGGAGGTCGGCGTGCGGGGGTCTGTGGAGCGGGAAAGGGTTCGTTTCGTCAGCGGCGACACCGAGTGCGCTGCCCGGCACTATCCGGGAACCAACGGCGCCTGCGTGATCATGGCCGGAGGGTTCGCGGTGACCAAGGAGCCGGGTACCCACCCGTTCGCGAAGCGATTCAACGATGCCGGGTTGACGGTCCTCGCGTTCGACTATCGCCGGCCGTTCCTGGGCGGCTACGAGCGGGCCGTCGAGGCCGAGCTGTCCTTCCTGCGCCGGCACCTGCTTGATCATTCGCGCGCGGACGGCCCAGGCTCCATCGCTGCCGAGGCCGCGCCGCACTCAGGCGGACGGGCATGAAGGAGGTCGAGCTGTCCGCCGGGACGATCGAATACCTGGACACCGGCGGCGACGGGCCCGCGCTGGTGTTCTTGCACGGGCTGATGATGGACGCCTCGCTGTGGGACGGACCGATCGCTGATCTGTCCGCCGAGCACCGATGTGTGGCACCGACGCTGCCGCTTGGCGCGCATCGTCACGCGATGCACGCCGACGCCGACCTGTCGCTTCCCGGGATAGCCCAGCTGGTCGCAGAGTTCCTTGACCGCCTCGATCTGCATGACGTCACCCTCGTTGGCAACGACACCGGCGGGGCGCTGGTCCAGCTGCTCATGCGCGACGGCGCCGCACGCGTGGGACGGGTTGTGCTCGCCTCATGCGAAGCGTTCGACAACTTCCCGCCCGGGCTGACGGGCAAGACGCTCGTGCTCACCGGCAAGCTCTCGCCCCGGATGTTCGGGCTGTTCATGCAGCAAATGCGGTTCCGGCCGCTCCGGCGGCTCCCGATCGCGTTCGGGTGGCTGACCCTGCGAGGAGACGCGGCTACCGCCCGGTGGATGACGCCGGTCCTGACGCAGCCTGAGATCCGCCGCGACACCGTGC
>DASWFT010000703.1:0-17347 GCA_036394075.1 Streptosporangiaceae bacterium | reverse complement strand
CCGGCTCGCCAGGATGACCTGTCCTGGCTGGTCAAGCCCGTGCGCGACTACTTCGACGGGAATCTGGGGGCGCTCGACACGATCAGCGTGCGCCAGCCGGCGACGCCGACCAGGCAGCGGTTCTGGGCGGAACTGCGGGCGGTCGCACCGGGGACGACAGTCAGCTATACGGAACTGGCGCGACAGGCGGGCAGGCCGCGTGCCCCCCGGGCGGCCGGCGCCGCCTGTGCGGCCAACCTGATCGCCCCGGTGGTTCCTTGCCACCGGGCGCTGCGCGGTGACGGCAGCCTCGGTGGCTACTACTACGGCCTGCCACGCAAGGAGTGGCTGCTGCGTCACGAGGGATCCCTGTAACTTCTGGTGCGACCGGTGCTGTATCCGCTCAGCCCGGGCAACTCAGCCCGGGCAGCGGCGTAGGACGGCAGTCCCGGTCCCGCCCCGAGCACGCTGTTCACCTGCCCGGGCGGGCAGCCCGCCGGCCTCTGACCTAGACTCCTCGGCAGTCGAGAGGAGCCGGTTTAGTGCGCAAGGTGCTCATCGCGAACCGCAGCGAGATCGCTGTCCGGATCGTCCGGGCCTGCCGGGACGCCGGGCTGGCCAGCGTGGCCGTGTATGCCGAGCCAGACCTCGACGCCTTGCACGTCACCATGGCGGACGAGGCGCATGCTCTCGGCGGCCAGACTGCCGCCGACAGCTACCTCAGCATCGACAAGATCCTCAAGGTGGCGGCCGACTCCGGGGCGGACGCGGTGCACCCGGGGTACGGATTCCTGGCCGAGAATGCCGACTTCGCCCGGGCTGTCACCGGTGCCGGGCTGACCTGGATCGGCCCGCCGCCGTCGGCGATCGAGGCTCTCGGAGACAAGGTGCGCGCCCGGCACATCGCGCACGCGGTCGGGGCGCCGCTGACGCCCGGCACCGCCGACCCGGTCAGTGGCGCCGCCGAGGTCGAGGCCTTCGCCAGGGAGCACGGGCTGCCCATCGCGATCAAGGCCGCGTTCGGCGGCGGCGGCCGGGGGCTGAAGGTAGCGCGGACGATCGAGGAGATCGGGGAACTGTACGAGTCGGCGGTGCGGGAAGCCGTCGCCGCGTTCGGCCGCGGGGAGTGCTTCGTGGAGCGCTACCTGGAGCGGCCGCGGCACGTGGAAACGCAGTGCCTGGCCGACCAGCACGGGGACGTCGTGGTGGTCTCCACCCGTGACTGTTCGCTTCAGCGCAGGCACCAGAAACTCGTCGAGGAGGCGCCCGCCCCGTTCCTGACCTCCGAGCAGGTCGCGCTGCTTTACGAGGCGTCGAAGTCGATCCTGGCCGAGGCCGGTTATGTGGGCGCGGGGACCTGCGAGTTCCTCGTCGCGCAGGACGGAATGGTGTCGTTCCTGGAGGTCAACACGCGCCTCCAGGTGGAACACCCGGTCTCGGAGGAAGTGACCGGCATCGACCTGGTCCGCGAGATGTTCCGCATCGCCGACGGGCAGGACCTGGGCTACGGCGACCCGCCGCAGCGCGGGCACTCGATCGAGTTCCGGATCAACGCGGAAGACCCGGGACGGAACTTCCTGCCCGCCCCCGGCAGGATCACCGAGTGGAGCCCGCCGTCAGGCCCCGGCGTGCGGGTCGACGCCGGCTACGCCAGCGGCATGACCGTGCCGCAGGCTTTCGACTCGCTCATCGCCAAGCTCATCGTCACCGGAGCCAGCCGCCAGGAGGCCCTGGAGCGGGCCCGCCGAGCGCTCGGCGAGTTCGTGGTCGGCGGTATGCCCACAGTGCTGCCCTTCCACCGCGCCGTCGTTCGCGATCCGGCGTTCACCGCTGAGCCTTTTAAAATCCACACCCGATGGATCGAAACGGAATTCGCCCAGCAGCTGCCATCCTTCTCCGGCGCGGCGGACCAGGAAGCCGAACCCCCGCCCCGGCAGCGGATCACTGTGGAGGTGGGCGGCAAGAGGCTCGACGTGGTGCTGCCGGCCGGCCTACTGCCGGCCGACCTGCTGGCCGCCGATCCGGCGGCAGCCGGCTGGCCGGGCGGCGCGCCGGGGCAGGCCGGCCGTCCGGGCAGCGGGCGGGCAGCGGGTCGTGGGCAGCGGGCGCAGCGAGGGCGGGCCGGCGGCACGGGCCCAGGCGGTGGCACGGCCGCAGGCTCGGGCGGCGGGTCGCCGGCGAGCCGGGCCGGCGCGGACGATCTGGTCAGTCCCATGCAGGGAACGATCATCAAGATCGTCGCTGGCGAGGGGGAACGGGTGACCGCCGGTGACACCGTCGTCGTCCTTGAGGCGATGAAGATGGAGCAGCCGCTCACCGCGCATAAGGACGGGACGGTGACCGGGCTGGCCGTGGAGATCGGCCAGACTGTGCCGGCCGGCGGGATCGTCTGCCAGCTGAAAGACTGAGGCAATGCGCCTTGTCCCCGTCCGAGCGGTCGTCGAGAGCGTGCCGTGACGCGCCTGCCCGGCGACCCGGGGCCGGGCGGCTGGCTGCGGTTCGCGTTCGGATTCCGGCTTCCACCCGAGAACGTGCACTGGGTCCGGCATGAGCTGACCGATGCCGGCTGGCGGGGCCGGACCGTGGTCCGGCACCTGACGGTGATCCTGCCGATCTGCGCCGTCCTGGTGGTCGTCTTGGCCTTCGTGCTCCCCGCCCCGCTCTGGGTAAGCCTCACGATGGTTGCCCTCATCCTGTGCGGCAGCGTCTTCACCGTGGCGGCCTACGCAGACGACGTCCGGGCGGCCAGGCTCCGTCAGCACGGCCTGCCCGTGCCCAACGACCCCGACCTCGGCAGGCCCAGCCACTGACGCCGGCTGACCACCCCGGCTCTTCGTGACCACCGTAAAATTGCACATTGCACATAAGGTCCAGGGTTTCGGGTAGCTTGAGAGCACTACTGGACATCCCTGGAGGCTCGTACCAGGCCAGCGGGCAGCGCCATTTCACAACGCAAATCTGAGCGCTCAGGCGCGCCCTGCTGACGGCCAGCAAAGCACGGGGAAGAAGAGTAGATGAAGCGTTATCTCGCAGCAGCGGGAGCATCCGCGTTCGCTGTTCTAGGACTATCCACTGGCGGGGTTACCGTGGCGTCGGCGGCAGCCGTGTCCTGCCACGCGATCAACGGGCACGTCGCGGCCAGGGCGCTGCCCGACCGCAAGTGCACGCCCGGGGTGACGTACTCGGTGGTGACGCAGGCCACGATCGGCAGGACGATCTGCAAGAGGGGCTGGACCGCCACGGTCCGCCCTCCGGAGTCCTACACCGAGCCGATCAAGATTGCGCAGATCGCCCAATACCACTATGCGGACAAGCGCGTCAGCCAATACGAGGAGGATCACCTGATCCCGCTCGAACTCGGCGGATCGCCCAGATCGGTCAAGAACCTGTGGCCGGAATATGACGCGGGCCATATTCCCAATGCGAAGGATGCGGTTGAGAACGCGCTCAAGCGTGGGGTCTGCAGTCATAAGTTTTCCCTCAAAGTGGCACAGACCGCAATCGCGGTGAACTGGACCACGGCCCGCGCTCGTTTGCACGTGTGACCAGCGAGAAACCAGGCCCCTCGGCCGACCGTTTCTCATGATCACGGTGCCTTGTCAGGGCGACTGAAAATGTGCCGTGATCATGAAGTTCGGACTTCAGCGGACGTCGGATGGGCGCATGAGCCTGCGGGCGGCCTCGGTCAGGCTGCCCGATAGGGACGGGTAGACGGCGAAGGTGTTAGCCATCTGGTCGACGGTCAGGGATTGCTCCACCGCGAGCGACACCCCCAGGATCAACTCGCTGGCGCGTGGCGCGACGACCACGCCGCCGAGCACCATCCCCGTTCCCGGCCGCGCGAACAGCTTGACGAACCCATCCCGGAAGCCCTGCATCTTGGCGCGCGCGTTGGTGGCCAGCGGGAGCTTCACGGTCATCGCGTCCGGTTCGCCGGCCTCGACCGCGTCGGCGGTCACGCCTACCGTGGCGATTTCCGGGTCGGTGAATATGGTTGCGGCGACGTGGCCCAGCCTGATCGGCTGGACCGCCTCGCCGAGCGTGTGCCACATAGCGATACGGCCCTGCATGGCCGCCACAGACGCGAGCATCATCACGCCTGTGCAGTCACCGGCCGCGTACACTCCGGGCGCGGTTGTCCTCGACACCCTGTCCACCTGGACAAATCCGTGGCTGTCGACCACGACGCCGGCCTCCTCCAGGCCCAGACCGTGGGTCGCGGGAACCATGCCGACGGTGAGCAGGCAGTGAGAGCCGTGCACGGTCCTGCCGTCCTCCAGGGTGACCACGACACGGTCACCGACACGCTTGACCGCGCTGGCGCGGGACCGGCCAAGCACCGTCATCCCGCGCCGCCGGAACACGTCCTCCACCACGGCGGCCCCGTCGGCGTCCTCCTGGGGCAGCACCCGATGACGCGACGACACGAGCGTGACCTGTGAGCCCAGCGCCTGATAGGCGCTGGCGAACTCGGCGCCGGTCACCCCCGAGCCCACCACGATCAGCTCCGGTGGCAGTTCGGTGAGGTCGTACAACTGCCGCCAGTTCAGGATGCGCTCGCCGTCCGGCTCCGCGCCCGGCAGCACGCGGGGCAGCGCCCCGGTTGCGATCAGCACCGCATCCGCATGTACCTCGCGCTCGCCGGCCACGACGGTATGGGGGTCGGCCAGCCGGCCTCGGCCGGTAATGACCTCCACGCCCTCGGCCGCCAGCCGGAGTGCCACATCGGCCGATTGCGCCCGCGCCAGCGCCTTGACCCGGGCGTAGAGGCGGGGGGCGTCCACGTAGGGCCGTCCCGGCTGGCCAGGACGTCCCGGCTGGCCAGGCTGCCGTGAGTAGCCCGGCTGGGCAGGCTGCCCCGGCTGGGCAGGCTGCCCGGGCTGGGCAGGCTGCCCTGAGTGCCCAGGTCCGGGGGTTTCCTCCCCGGCCAAGCGGATGCCCAGGTCTGCTGCTCCGTCCAGGACGGACATGGTGCCCGAGGTCGCGATGAGGGTCTTGGAAGGCACGCAGTCGGTCAGCACGCAGGCACCCCCAAGCCCGTCGGAGTCCACCACGGTGACCTGCGCACCGAGTTGCGCGGCGACCAGCGCAGCCTCATATCCCCCGGGTCCGCCCCCGATGATGGCGATTCTCGCGCGCGGCTGGCTCACGGTGCCTCATTCTGTCGCATTGCGGCTCGTGCGCGCCCTCATGGTCGCCGGAGACACCCCGGCGACGCCGGCCCCGTACTCTAGTGAGTTGTGGAGTTGTACGCCGCCTACGGCAGCAACATGGACCCGGCCCGGATGGCCGAACGCTGCCCGCACTCACCGCAGCGGGGGAACGGCTGGCTGGAGGGCTGGCGGCTGACTTTCGGCGGCGAGGACATCGGCTGGGAAGGCCCCATGGCGACGGTCGTGGAAGACGTCGCCGAACGAGTCTTCGTGGTGCTCTACGAACTATCGCATCTTGACGAGCGGTCACTCGACCGCTGGGACGGTGTGACTATCGGCTACTACCGCAAGATCAGGGTCCGGGTCGAGACCCTCGACGGCGACACGAGCGCCTGGCTCTATGTGCTCGATGCCTACGAGGGCGGCCTGCCGGCCGCGAGCTACCTGGGGCTGGTTGCCGACGCGGCGGAGAAGGCGGGTGCGCCGGCCGACTACGTCAGCGGCATCCGTGCCCGCCCCTGCGCCTCCCTCGGCAGCTGACGTCCCCTCCCTGACCACGGCACCTGCTGCCCCGGGGATGCCCGCGCTGAATCAGGCCAGTACCACGATGACCAGTGCCAGCGTGGGAATCACCATCGCGGCGATCTGCGCCCAGGCCCAGGTCACCTGCACTGTGCCGGTCCCTGATGCGCTGCCGCTCCCTGATGCGCTGCCGGTCCCTGATGCGCTGCCGGTCGCGGACGCCGACGGGCTGGAAGGGCCGCCTGACGCGGTCGCCGACGGGCCGCCCGAAGTGGGCCCGGCCGCGGCGCGCTCGCGCTCACGGGCGGCGCGCTCATCGAGTTGCTTGGCGACGAACTCCGCCGCGGACCGGTCCAGCGCATCCTGGGCCTGCGGCGGCAGGCTCCCGTAGCCAGCGGGCGGCCGCGCCGCCTGCTGCGCCGTGCGGCGGGCACGAGATGGGCTCCTGAGCTTAGGCCGGGCGGACGACTGGACGGCCCAGCTATAGATGATCTTGTCGCGGGACGCGCCGGGCGCTGGCGTGCAGTGCACCCGAACCGCGTTGACCAGGTCCACCTTGGTCACCGCCGCCCAGGGCACCGCGTGCTCGCGGAGCGGGTTCAGCACGCTGATGCCGTTCGCATCGGCCACGATCCGCGGCCGCAGGGCGCACCCGTAAATCACGCCGGTGATGGCGACAAGCAGGACCGCCACGACCGCTGAGGAGTGACTGCGGCCGCCGATGGCAACGGCAGCCAGGCTGGCGACCGCGAACACGAGCCATACCCACCACAGAACAACCGAGCCCGCACTGCGGAACACCTGCCGGTCGCTAGGTTGCTGCTGCGGCGAGAACACGGCTGGCGGACTCCATGACCAGTCAGCGGAGCGTCGGGCGGCGCTCACGTCGCCCACTGTAAGGCCACCGGCCATGGTGCGGCCCCAGGCGTGCTCCAGTGGTCTTATAGACCACTAACGCCAGCCGGTCCGGCGCCGCAGCCAGGCGCGGGCATGCTCGCCCTGTGCTGCCTGGAAGGCCCGGACTGTGGGCAGGCCCGGCGGAGAGGGCAGCAGGGATTGCCGGGTGAAGTACCCGGCGACCGCGGCGACCACCGCCGTGACCGCGTCCGGGTCCGCCCCGTGAGCCGACCGGGCCCTCCCGAGGATCCACTCCGGGTCAGGCCCACCTTGCATGGCCACACTCGGGGCGAAGGCCAGCACGTCGAACCAGGGCGCGCCCGTGCACGCGTGCGGCCAGTCCACGAATACCACGCCGTCATCGGTGATCAGCATGTTGTCCGCCCGCAGGTCGCTGTGCAGCAGGGTGGGCCCCGCAGCCGCGTCCGCCCACCGGGACTCCAACTCGGCCAGCCGGTCCAGGTGCCGCACTGACCAGCTATCCAGCCGGGCGAGCAGGTCAGAGCGCGGGCCGGGGCCTGCGTGCCCGTCCCGCTCCAGGCCGACCTGACCGCTTGCGGCGAGTTTCCGCCAGCCGGACAGGTCCTCGGCGAGATACTCCGCGACGCCCGGTACGGTCGCGACCGGGGACGGCGTGCATATCCGGTGCATTTCGGCTATGGCGTCGAGCACCTGAATGAGTTGCGGGAGTTGCCACGGCTCCGTGGGCGGCTGGCCGTCGACGTCGGCGAACAGCAGAGCGACCCACTCACCGTCGTCGTACTGTCCGAGCAGCACCGGCGCGGGCACCCGCGGCGGGAGCGCAGCGGCGATCGCCCCCTCGCGGCGGTGCATCACCGGGGAGTCTGGATTGGCGGACGCGGATACGGCCTTGACGAACGCCCGGCGGCCGCCCGCGAGCCGCAGGCGGCAGGCCGCACCAGGGGAGAAGCCGCCCGGCTGGCTGGCCGCCGCGATCACGGCCGACCCGAGGGAGCCCTCTGCCCAGTCGCGGACCCTGGCCGGCAGGTCCTGCCATGGCACGCGGGGCATGGCCCGGACGGTACGGCCGCGCAGCAGGCGGCGGCAAGCCAATTAGCAGCCACGCGACTGGGGGTCAAGGGGTCGCGGGTTCATCAAATCCCGCCGTCCCGACGAAAGGTTCCGCAGGTCAGGGTCGTCTTCTCGGGTGTGAGAGACAGCCCTGACGGGTGTCTGGGGACCAGGTCTCTCACGCCTGCGTAGTTCCCTGGCTTAGGCAACCCCGGCCCAGCGAAGGCATCACCTGGACATGACCGTGGCTGCAGGCAACGCTGCCGGGGCTCCCCGTCTACGAGCCCTGGCACCTCTGCTTCGCCGATCCGCGCCGGATCCATCGGGATTGACGATGGAATGGCTGGCCGGAACGCTGGTCGGGTGACCGGGGAGCGGGTGGAGGCCCAGCAGTCTGAGGCGCAGCGGTTCGCGGAGTTGTTCCGTGCCGTGTACCTGACGTTTCATCGCCGCGATGGCCCGCGCGGCCAGCTGTCTGGCGCCTCGCGGGCGGTGCTGGAGCACCTGGCCATGGCCGGGCCGCTCACGGTCGGCGAGGCAGCCGGGCACCTGAGCCGGGCGCAGTCGGTGATCAGCGACATCGTGAGCCACCTGGAGCGCCAGGGCCTGCTGGAGCGCGAGAGCGACCCAGCAGACCGGCGGCGCACGCTGATCTGGCTGACGGCGGCCGGCCACGACGCGCTGCGCCGCGACCGCGAGGTACTCAGCCTGGACCTGCTCGCCCGGGCGCTGGCCGGGCTGCCGCCTGGCCAGGCCGACACGCTTATCGCCGGGCTGCGGGCCCTGGTCGACCTGGCTGCTTCCCCTGCCACTATTCCCGATCCGGCTGGTCCGGAGCGATCCGAAGGAGAGACATCATGACCAGCACAGCGACCTGCGAAAGCTGCGGAATGCCCCTGGAAACCGGCCGGTACTGCGGCTACTGCACCGACGACCACGGCGAGCTTCAGGCATTCGACGAGCGGTTCAGCCGGATGGTGGCCTGGCAGGAGCGCCGCAACCCGGCCGCGACCCGTGAGGAACTCGAGCGCCAGACCCTCGACTACATGGCCACCCTGCCCGCCTGGCGCGACCATCCGCGTGTTACCCAGCGCGGCTAGCCGCCACGCGGCCGACGCGGCTACGCGCAACCCGGCAGCGGGGCCGGGTCGTCCGTGAGCTGGCCGCCCGCGAGCAGGTGAGCCGGTGCGGGTGCCGCGGCAGCCTGGCCCGGTGGATACAGGCCTGGCGGGCTGGCGGGTTCGGCGCGCTGATGCCGTCGGCCCGCCAGGTCACCGCGTGGATCCCCCAGGTCCCGAAACCGTCCAGGACGGGACTGATCAGAGATGAAGAGCAGGCAGGCACGGTCTTCCGCAGTGACCATGGAACTCGGCAATCACATGATCTTGGGAACGTGCCTGTACTGCTCCCTGACACGCCGCAACGGCCATCAAGCCATCAACCGGACACGCCACTATGCCGGGGCCCTGCTCTCATACCGGGCGTCACGAACCAGCTTCGTCGTTGCTGTCTGTCACCAGCGGGTGCTCTACGATCGTCTGGCCGTCAAGCTCGATCAACCGGCGGCTGCCCCTTCCGGCGATCCGCATAAGCCTCCGCCAGCTCAGCCTGGAACTCCTCGTCAAACAGCTCATGCCGGTGCAAGCGCAAGAACACGAACAGCTTCGCCCGCCGCACCGCCTTGATCACCGCCTGCTCCGCCGCCGACGGCTCCGCCGGCGGACGCCACGCAACAGGGCGCATCGACCTTCCTCCCGGATCGTAGACACAATTCACCATCCGCTACGAACAGGAAGTAGCACACGGGACAACCGTCAGCCGGGGCAACGCCCGAACCCAACCCCACTACTTGACCGAAGGTGCCCTAGGCGCGGGCGCTGTCCTGGAGTGTTTGCGGGGCGGTCCCGGTGCCCCGGATGGCGGTGAGGGCGGCGGCCGCCATCACGCGCACCCCGACCGCGATGGCGCGTTCATCGACGTCGAACGTGGCCTGGTGGATGTCGAAATCCTCGGACGAGCCGGGCCGGCGGGTGCCGAGCCGGGCCAGCGAGCCCGGGATCGATTCCAGGTACCAGGCGAAGTCCTCGCCGCCCATGCTCTGCGGGGTGGTCACCACCGCATCCGCGCCGAGCACCTGTTTCGCCGCGGCGGCGAGCATCGCCGTGCTGGTGGGCTCGTTGACCGTGGGCGGCACGTTTCGCTGGTAGTCGAGTTCCGCGATGACCCCGTACGCGCTGGCGACCGACTCGATCAGGGCCTTCAGCAGGTCCGGCGCCTCGTGCCAGGCCTCATCGTCGAGGCAGCGCACGGTCCCCTCGGCTATCCCGTCGTCCGGGATGGCGTTGGCCGCCGTGCCCGCGCTGACCCGGCCCCACACCAGGCTGAGGCTCGACCGCGGGTCCACCCGGCGGGACAGCGCCGCGGGCAGTTCAGTCACGATCTTGCCCAGCGCGTACACCAGGTCCGCTGTGAGGTGCGGCCGCGCGGTGTGACCGCCAGGCCCGGTGACCCGCACGGTGATCTTGTCGCATGCGGCCGTGATCGGGCCGGTCCTAGTGCCCACCTTCCCGACATCAAGCCGCGGATCGCAGTGCACGGCGAAAATCCGGTCGGCCGAGGCAATGCCGCCCGCCGCCAGCACGTCGAGGGCGCCCCCGGGCACCTCCTCGGCGGGCTGGAAGATCAGCCGGACCCGGCCCGGCAGCCGCCCGGCCGCCGCCTGCCGGGCCAGGAACAGCCCCGCGCCGAGGGCGACCGTGGTGTGCACGTCATGCCCGCACGCGTGGCAGACGTTCGGCACGGTGGACCGGTAAGGCACCTGCTTCTCGTCGGAGATCGGCAGCGCATCGAGATCGGCGCGCAGCGCCACCAGCGGGCCATCCAGCGCCGTGCCGATGTCCACCAGCATTCCAGTGCCCTTGGGCAGGATCACCGGGCGCAGGCCGGCCGCGGCCAGCCGCAGCGCGACCCGCCGCGTCGTCCGGTGCTCGTGGTAGCCGAGCTCCGGGTGCGCGTGCAGGTCCCGGCGGAACTCGATGAGCTCGGCTTCATGCGCGGCCAGGAACTCATCGAGTTCCGCCGGCACGTCACGGTGCGGCATGCGAGGCCTCCCCAGGGCCGACAAAACGATCCTCAGCGAACTCGGTCACCAGCGCGTCGACCACCTCGGTCAGCCCACCGCACGTCGCCAGGACCGCGCGCTGGCGCTCATACGAGGCGCCGCAGTCCAGTACCTCCGACACCACCTCGAGCTCGGCCGCGCAGCCGAGCCGGTCCGCCACCGGCCTGAGCTCCGCCACCAGCTCATACAGCTCGTCACGGAGCGGCGCCGTGGATCCCGAGGCATCAGTGATCACGATGGCATCCAGCCCGTATCTGGTCGCCCGCCACTTGTTGTCACGGACCACCCAGGCTGGCCGCCTGGGCAGGGTGTAACCGCGGTCCAGCTGGCTGTCGAACAGCTGCACCAGGCTCTGCGACAGAGCACCGACCATCCCGACCTCGTGCAGCGTGGGGACACCGTCGAACATGCGGATCTCCACCGTGCCAAAGTCAGGGTGCGGACGGATGTCCCACCACACTTCCTTGATGCTCCGGATCGTTCCGGCGCGGAGCAGCGTGTCCATGTACTCCTCGAACTCACTCCAGTCCGCAAGTAAATGCGGTGGTCCCGCCGTCGGTAGCCCACCGAAGATGACCGCCCTGCTCGAAGCGAGCCCCGTGTCGTGCCCACCCCAGAACGGGCTCGACGCGGTCAGCGCCAGGAAATGCGGCAGATACACGGCCAGGGCATTGACGATGGGAATCGCCCTGCTCCCGTCACGAAGTCCCACATGGACATGAACACCAAAGGTCTGGATCCTGCGGGCAAGCCACTGCATCTGTTCGACGAGTTCGGCATAGCGCTGAATGGGCACCATCTTTGCATCCCGCCAGTCACTGAGGGGATGTGTTCCGGCGCAGGTCAGCATCGTACCGCGCATATCCGTGATCCGCTGAAGTTGAGCGATTGTCGCGGCAAGGTCCCTCTTTGCCTCCGACACGGTGCTACAGATCCCGGTCACGATCTCCACCGTGGACTGCATCAGCTCATAGTGGATCCTGGCCGCCACACCGCCCTCACCAGCGCCGACCAGCGCAGAGATGACCTCGCGGGCGTCCTGGCGCAACAGCTTGCTGCCGGAATCGATGAGCTGCAGCTCCCACTCGATGCCGAGCGTCGGCCCGGGAGACGGGTTCCACCAGATTCCCACCGCCGACCTCCATGGGTAATCGCTAGAATGCAATGCGATGTATCACGAGGCCGCGTTCGTGTCCATACATCAGCAAAAGGACCGCTTCAGTACACATTGGGCGGGCGGTACACACCCCACACATCGCGCAGCGCGTCACATACCTCTCCCACAGTGGCCCTGGCACGCAGCGCCTCACGCAGCGGGTAGAGCATGTTCTGGCTGCCTGCCGCGGCCTTCTTGAGTTCATCGATCCGGCGCTCGAACTCACCCTGGTCCCGGCTGCCGCGCAGCACCGCCAGGCGCCGGGCCTGGTCATGCTCGATCGCGGCGTCAGCGCGCAGCAGCTGGTACGGCTCCTCACCGTCCGTAGTGAATTTGTTCACCCCGACCACGACCCGCTCGCCCGCGTCGATCTCCCGGGTGACCTGGTAAGCGGACCGCTCGATCTCGGCCTTCTGGAAACCCTGCTCGATGGCTGCGACGGCACCGCCAAGGTCCTCGACCCGGGCGATCAGCTTGGCCGCCGCGTCCGCCAGGTCATCGGTCATCGACTCCATCGCGTACGATCCCGCGAACGGGTCCACGGTGAGCGTGAGGTCAGTCTCGTGCGCGAGGACCTGCTGGGTCCGCACGGCCAGCCTCGCCGCTTTCTGGCTGGGCAGGGAGATGGCCTCATCGTAGGAATTCGTGTGCAGCGACTGGGTGCCGCCGAGCACCGCCGCCAGGGCCTGGATCGTCACCCTGGCCAGGTTCACCTCGGGCTGCTGCGCGGTGAGCTGGACCCCGGCGGTCTGCGTATGGAACCGCAGCATCTGGGAGCGGGGATCAGCGGCCGAGAATTCGTTACGCATGATGTTGGCCCAGAGGCGGCGGGCCGCGCGGAACTTCGCGATCTCTTCCAGCAGGGTGGTCCGGGCCACGAAGAAGAACGAGAGGCGCGGGGCGAACTCATCCACCGCCAGGCCGGAGCGGATCGCGGCGCGCACGTACTCCTTCGCGTTGGCCAGCGTGAACGCGACCTCCTGCACCGGCGTGGCCCCCGCCTCGGCCATATGGTAGCCGGAGATCGAGATCGTGTTCCAGCGCGGGATCTGCTCGCGGCAGTAGGCGAAGGTGTCGGCGACCAGCCGGAGCGAGGGCTGCGGCGGATAGATGTAGGTGCCGCGGGCGATGTACTCCTTGAGGATGTCGTTCTGGATGGTGCCGGTGAGCGCGTCTGACGGCACACCCTGTTCCTCGGCCACCAACTGGTAGAGGAGCAACAACACCGCCGCGGGCGCGTTGATCGTCATAGAGGTGGACACCGTGCCCAGCGGGATGCGACGCAGCAGGGTGCGCATGTCGTCGATGGAGTCGATCGCCACGCCCACCTTGCCAACCTCACCGCGGGCAGCCGGCGCGTCGGAGTCGTAACCCATCTGCGTGGGCAGGTCAAAGGCCACGGACAGGCCGGTCGTGCCGGCCTCGATCAGCTGGTGATAGCGCTCATTCGACTCGGCGGCGGTGGCGAAGCCGGCATACTGCCGCATAGTCCACGGCCGCGCCGTGTACATCGCGGGATAAACGCCGCGGGTGAACGGGTACCCGCCGGGCTGCCCCAGCTCCACCTCCGGATCGAACCCCTCCGGCTGGCCTGGGCCATACACCGGCTCGACCGGCAGCCCTGACTCCGACTCACGTCCCATTACCCCAGAGTAGGTCGCCGATGTAACGGAGCCTAGGCGAGCCCCAGACCCCGGGCTGGGGCCGGGTCGCATACCACAATGGCGAATGATTGACTACTCCTTGTGAAAAATCATCTGGTCGGCCACCAGGCGCCGGTCCGGCGAGCCATCACCGGCATGGTTGCCTGCCTGATCAGCGGGCTCGCGCTGGCATCCGCGACCGCGGCGCCGGCGCGGGCCCAGATACCGGGCGGCAACACCACGGTCGTGGGCGGCAGCCAGCTCAGCGGGCGCGGTGTGATTGTCAACTACCCCGCCCGCGGAGCCCCCCGCCTGCCCGCCGTGCCTGCGTCCGCCTACGTGATCGCCGATGCGGGCACCGGGCAGGTTCTCGCGGCCAAGGACCCGCATGGCTGGTTCGCCCCGGCGAGCACGCTCAAGGTGCTGACCGCGCTCACCCTGATGCCGGTGCTGAGACCGGATTCCACCGTCGTCGCCTCGCATCAGGCCGCCAGCGTCGAGCCGAGCAAGGTCGGGCTGATCGCCGGGCGCCGGTACCTGGTCTCCGACCTGTTCAAGGCGCTGCTGCTGGTCTCCGCCAACGACGCGGCGATATCCCTCGCCCAGGCGACCGGATCTTTCGCCAAGGGCATCGCCATGATGAACGCGGAGGCGCAGCACCTCGGGGCGGACGACACGGTGGCCAGGCAGCCCAATGGCCTGGATGCTCCCGGCCAGCACGTGTCCGCCTACGACGAGGCGCTCATTGCACGGGAGGCGCTGAAGCTGCCGATGTTCATGCGCGACGAGCAGCTGGGCACCGCCCGCTTCCCGCTCGCGCAGCGTCACATGGTCACCCTGTACAACCAGAACACCATGCTCACCGGCTACCCGGGGGACATCGGTGGCAAGATCGGCTGGACCACCCCGGCCGCCGCCACCTTCATCGGCCTGGCCAGACGGCATGGCGTGACGCTGATCGTGACGATACTGCACTGCGTGCCGATGACCGAGATGACGTACGCGGCCCGCCTGCTGAACTGGGGCTTCACCATGGACGGGGCGGTAACGCCGGTCGGCACGCTGGTCAGCCCGCAGCCGGCGCGTACCCCGCCCAATGTGCCCAGGCCACCGCACCGGGCCGCGGCCCGCCCTCTGCCCGCGGGCCGCACTGTCCCGGTCGCCGCCGGGGCTGGGGCCGCGCTGCTCGCTGCGCTGCTGGCTGGCTCGGCCCTGCTGGTCAGCCGGCGTCGCCCGCGGTCAGGAAGCCGACCCGTTCCCTGACCGTGGCCATGGTCTGCCTGGCCATAGGGAGCGCCTTCGCCGCGCCGCGGGCCAGCATGCGGTCCAGTTCAGCCTCGTCGGCGAGCAACTTCTCGGTCCGCTCCCGGATCGGGGCCAGGGCACCGGCTACCACCTCGGCCAGGTCCTTCTTGAACGCGCCGTAACCCGCGCCGGCGTACCTCGCCTCCAGGTCGGCGACCTCCTGGCCGCTCAGCGCCGAGTAGATCCGCAGCAGGTTGCTGATCCCCGGCTTTTCGGTGTCGTCGGCCCGGATCTCGCTGCCCGTGTCGGTCACCGCCCGCGCGATTTTCTTGCGGACCACGTCGGGCTCGTCGAGGATGTCCACGATCCCGGCCAGCGAGGACGCCGACTTGCTCATCTTCGCCGTCGGCTCCTGCAGGTCGTTGATCTTCGCTACCCCGCCGAGAATGTAGGCGGCGGGCACCGCGAAGGTGGGGCCGAACCGGTGGTTGAACCGGATCGCCAGGTCCCGGCTGAGCTCAAGGTGCTGGCGCTGGTCCTCCCCCACGGGCACCTGCTCGGTCTGGTACAGCAGGATGTCGGCGGCCTGCAGGACCGGGTAGCTGAACAGCCCCAGGCTCGCTTGCTGCGCGCCGCCGCGAGCTGCCTTGTCCTTGAACTGGGTCATCCGGCTGGCCTCGCCGAACCCAGTCAGGCAGCCCAGCACCCAGGCCAGTTCAGCGTGCTCGGGCACGTGGCTCTGGATGAACAAGGTGCACCGGTCCGGGTCGAGCCCGGCCGCGAACAACTGCGCGGCGGCGATCCTGGTCCGCCGCCGCAGCAGCGCCGGATCCTGCGGGACCGTGATCGCGTGCAGGTCCACCACGCAGTAGAGCGCGTCGTGGGTGTCCTGCAGGGTCACCCACTGACGCACCGCACCTAGGTAGTTGCCGAGGTGGAACGAGTCGGCGGTCGGCTGGATGCCGGAGAACGCGCGTGGGCGGGACATGAGCTGAGTCTAGTAGCGGGGTCGCGGGGATACAGGCGGGTGCGGGCTGCGCTGCGCCTTCGGCGCTTTTACGCGCTGCCCGCACCCGCCTGCACCCCCGCTCATGGCTGCTCGATCGGCTCAATGGGGGTGGGATCAGAAGGAAGGGACGGGGGCTACTGGGCCGGTGACCGGGAGGACGATCAGGCATGGGACCTTTACGGGGTGGGCTGGGTCTAGGGCGTTGAGCATGTCGGCCATGGCGATCGGGTCGTTGACGATTTCTAGGTGATCGCTGGCGTCCAGGACGCATTGGCGGTTGACGGTGATGTTGGTGACATTCGACGCCGCCGGCAGGAAGGCGTTGGTGTACGGCGTCACCACCTCATCGCCTCTGGTCTCGATGACGGTGTATTGGACGGCGGGCACGGTCGGGTTTGCGTTAAGGCTGGTAAGGAACGGTGAGCCCGCTTCCTGCTGCACGCAGGCGGCACGAACCGGACGGGCGATTCGATCTGGAGATCGCACTGCGGGCACGCCGACTGCTCAGCCGGGCGGCGGGAGGGGCTTAGGGTGTGTCCCGTGGATCTTGGCCGTCGCGAGCGGCCGTCCGGAGGGATGGATCGCAAGGCGGAGGAGGAGCCAATAGCGGAGCTATTGGCGACGACGACAACGCCGCGAGGCGCCCTCCGGCGGACGCGCAGCAGGCCGAAGATCCACGGGACACACCCTTAAGAGGCTGAACCCCTGCCTACGACCGGCACGATCTCGGGCGCGTCGAGCAGCAGCGCGTCCGCGGCCTGGTCGGTGGCGGCCTCCTGGGAGGCGCGTTCGGCGGCGATGGCGGCCCGGTAGTGCCCGAGTTCCCTGGCCTCCTGGCGGGCATCCCAGCGCAGCGGCTTGGCCATCAGGTCGGCGGCCTCCGCCGCGGCCGTCAGGCCGCGGTCCCAGGTCTCGATGGAGATGCGCGTCCGGCGGGCCAGCACGTCATCGAGGTGCCGGGCGCCTTCGTGGGTGACCGCGTAGACGACCTCAGCGCGCAGGTAGTCGTCGGCGCCGCCCAGTGGCCGACCCAGGTCCGGCTCCGCCGCGATGAGGCCGAGCACCTCCCCGGTGAGCGACCCGTACCTGCCGAGCAGGTGCTCGATCCGCGCCACATGCAGCCCCGACGACCGGGCCAGCCGGTACCTGGCATTCCACAGCGCGACATAGCCGTCGGCGCCGGCTAGCGGCACCGAGTCGGTGCAGGAAGGCGGCACCCGGCCGTCCAGCGCGTGCGCCACCGCGTTGACCGCGTCCCTGGCCATCACCCGGTAGGTGGTGTACTTGCCGCCGGCGATCATCACCAGCCCCGGCACGGGGTGGGCGACCACGTGTTCCCGCGACAGCCGCGAGGTGGACTCGGACTCACCGGCCAGCAGCGGCCGCAGCCCGGCGTACACCCCGGCCACGTCGTCCCGGGTCAGCGGGACCGCCAGCACCCGGTTGACCTGGGCGAGGACGTAGTCGATGTCGGCCCGGCTGGCCGCTGGATGGGCCTTGTCCAGCGACCATTCGGTGTCGGTGGTGCCGATGATCCAGTGCCGGCCCCAGGGAATGACGAACAGCACGCTGACCGGCGTGCGCATGATG
>DASWFT010000702.1:0-2487 GCA_036394075.1 Streptosporangiaceae bacterium | reverse complement strand
CCATGGCGGCCAGGACGTCGGCCACCTTGGCACGGTTGGGCGCCCACTTGACCACCTCCCCCTCCGGCTTCGCCTTCGTCGGCTTCGTCCGGCACGAGACCTTTTCAAGGACCCCGTACACCTCCGCAGCGAGGCTCTCGGCGCCAGTCTCGCCCCAGGCCGGGCCTTCGTGCCGGTACCAGCTCCCCCGCCACCTCCGCAGCGTCAGGAGGCCATCTCGGGTATAGGTCAGCAGCAGCCTGCGCGCGACGGCCATCGGGTCGCCGGGCCCGGGGAAGATCACACGCTTGCCCGCGGCGTCCGGCTTGCTGCTGCCGCGGATCTCCGCGACTTCGGCGGCAGGGCTCCCCGGATGGCCGAATTTCTTCCGGGGGCCTTTGATCATGTCCGCGAAGTGGGGGGCGAGCCAGGGGCGCTTTTCGTCCTGGTGCTTCGCCGCGATGCGGAGGCAGTCCTCGATGATCTCCTCATCAGTGCGGCCGAGCTGTACGAGCTCGCGGGTCACTTTCAGGAAAACCCGGCGCTGGGCGTTGTTTCCTATCTGCGGGATGCCGTGCTCGCGCAGGACGTCGATGCCATCGGCGTACTCCCATTTCGCCGGGACCGGGGCAGAGGCGTCCTGGCTGGCACTGCCGTTGCTGCTGGCCGCGACCGGGGGGACCAGCAGCCAGGCCAGGTACTCATCCATGTCCCCGGAATCGACTTTCATCCCGAGATCGGCCGACGCCCACCGGTAGGGAATGCGCTCCTCATCCCGGCCAGGCATGCCAAGGGCTACCTTGGGCACGCCAATAGTCGGCGCCACATGCAGGAAGCGGCGGCTGGATTTGCCCTCTGGCCAGTCCGCCTTGCTGCCCGGCAGGCCGGATTTCAGCTCGATGCCGGGATGGCTGAGCGCGACGCTGGCATGGTTCATCGGGTGCGTGATCAGGTGCCAGCCGCCAGAGGGCGTCAGCTGGACCGCGAGCACGACCTTATTCCGCAGGCCGGCCGGGATGTCCTCCAGGCTGCCACCGTGCTGGCGGTCAATATCGGTGCCGTCCACCGCGCGGCCGGTCACCATGCACAGCGCATAGCCCGGCTCCCAGCTGTCAATGGCGTCGTGAGAGGCCTTCCCGCGCGGCGTGAACTGCCACCGGCTGGGGTAGCTCCACCCCCACTTGCCATCTTCCTTCTGGTGCAGCGTGTCCGTGCTCAGGAAGAACGGCGCTCCCGTCGGCCAGCTGGTGGGCCACCGCGAGGGCAACAGCGGTCTCGCTGTCCTGCATGTCGATCGACATTTGGGTTAAGCTCCGAGCTAGGTCTTTTGCCGAGCCTGCTCGCCGCGCCGTCCCCCGTTCCGGGTGGCGGCGCGTCGGTTTACTGCTGGTCGTGTGCGTGCTCGGTACACCTCGTCGTGCCCGGTTCCGCATCGGCGCGGCAGCCGGTCAGACCTGGGAAGAGATGACCGCAGCGACGTGGCGGCAGCGTGGCGACGGTATCGGCCGGCATGGGCGCGGGCTGCTCAGGCACGGTTGTGCTCACGCGGCCTCTTCGCCTGGGTGATGGTGCGAGCTGTACTCCCTGCGAAAATCTGCGATCTCATCGGTCAGCGTGCCCAGGCGGCGGCTGATATCGTCCAGCCGCTCGCTGGTGCGTGACTGCCGGTCGGCCTGATCGGCACGCATCTCCAGCATCGTGACGCGTACCTCGCGGATGGCCTCCAGCACGTCGGCAATCGTCGGCTCCTGCGCACTCATGACGTTCCCGCCCTGGCGGCGCGGCGGGCGCTGCCGCTGAGCTTGCCCAGCCTGATCATGTGCGCGCGGCGGGCGCACTCGGCGCGGCGCACATACTCGGCATCGTCCAGGCCGGGCTCAGCCTCGCGTGCCTCGCGCTCGAACCGGGCAAGCAGGCCAGCCTGCCCGATCTCGGCATTGGGAACGGGGTCCTCACGGGACCAGCGCTCGTTAGCGGCGATGGCCGCATTCAATGAGGCTTGCTTTGGGTCACGGGCTGCCACTGGAAACTCCGGGATGCAGAATCCGCTGGGCAGCTGCGTGGCTTCGGGTTTCCCCTACATACAAGGCGGCCGGGCCGTCACCGCCCGCGCCCAGAGACGCGGCGGGCTCTTCGCTCCCCCGCTTAGTCGGGGAGTCCTCTTCTGCTCTGCGTGGCTGTCGTCACCCTATCGCACGCCGTTTTTCCCGCCTACAGGTCGCCGAGCTGGAGGCGGTGCGCCTCATCGACGGCGAGGCGGTTTTCTGCGGCCCGCACGTACCTGGCCGCCATCTCGATGGACGACCACCCCGCGACGGTGAGCAGGCCGGGGACGGACCCGCCCGCGGCGCGCCACCGGATGGCACCGGTCGCCCTCAGCATGTGCGGGTGCATGGTGAACCCGGCCCGCTCCGCACGGCGGGTCAGCGCCGAGTGCAACCCGGCGTAGGTCAGCACCCGGCCACGGCCAGCCAGCCAGTAGGGCGGGGAGGCGGCCAGCGGGTGCCT
>DASWFT010000701.1:0-4272 GCA_036394075.1 Streptosporangiaceae bacterium | reverse complement strand
GGCCGGTCGCGCGGTTCGGGAGACCGGTCGCGCGGTTCGGGAGACCGGTCGCGCGGTTCGGGAGACCGGTCGCGCGGTTCGGGAGACCGGTCGCGCGGTTCGGGAGACCGGTCGCGCGGTTCGGGAGACCGGTCGCGCGGTCGGGAGGCTGGTCGCGCGGTGGAAGGCCGAAGGGTGCTAGGGGGTGGCCTGCAAATTGGGCGCGGGAATCTGGTGGCCCTGGAACAGGATCGCGGCGACCTGGGTCACCGTGTCGGTACCGTCCTCATAGTCGCCCTCCCCCTCCAGGCTGTTCATCAGGGTCAGGGTGTACTCGGCGCCGGGTCCGGCGAAGCCCACCGAATCGACAATCCAGCCGGGCTTCTCCACCGACCAGCCATCCTTGTTGCCCGGCTCGTTGGACGGCCCCGCGCCCCAGACCCCGAAGTGCTGCACGCTCGCGACGTGGCGGAGTTCGCCGACGAGGTAGTCGCTCAGCGACGCGGGCAGCGTGTCGAGCACATAGTTGATGAGCCGGTTCAGGTCGTCGGGGGTGCAGGTCATCTCGCCCCAGTACGCGCCGGTGACGCCCTGCTGCGGCAGGTACTGGGCAGTGGTCAGCCCGATCCGCGGGAAGTAGCTGGTGTAGAACGAAGAGCCGTACTTGAACCACAGACTGTCCGCCGCATTGTCGTCGCTCACGTGCAGCATCTGGTACATCTGGGCCCAGTCGGAACTGGTCAGGTGGATGGTCCCCGCCTGATTCTCGGCCAGCAGCGTGGTGGCGATCGCGAGCTTGCTCGTCGAGGCCATATAGATCTGGCTGCCGGCGTACTTGTTCTGCCACACGGCACCCGACTGCCGGTCGCGGAGCACGATCCCGATCATGCCGGGCCGGGTCTTCAGGAAGTCTTCGACCGCCGCGATCCGCGTCCGCATCGCGCACGAGAACCCGCCGGGAGTGACGGCCGGGCAGGCTGCTGGCGCCGCCGGGGAGGGACAGGTGTATGACCCGAACAGCAGCCAGGACGACGGCATCTACATCCGCTTTGACCCCACGGGCGCCGGCGAAGCCCACCACTTTCGCGCACAACATCAACATCGGCCACCCCATCCGGGGCCTTTTCCGCACCGCCTACGCCCCGACCGCGCCACCCGGCTGGCGATCACCCAGAATCCGGCTCGTGCGGGAATCTGCCGTATCAGCGTGCCGTGCTCCTGCTCTGCAAGTTAAGAGGATTTGCACTAGCAGGGGCGTTTGAAATGTGGCCAATGAAGGCTCCCGCGCCGAGGCCGGGGCCAGAAACGGAACGATCCTGCGGTCCCGCCCGTCACCGGCACTGGCCGTGGGCGTTTCCCGGGATCTGTTTTGCCGCGTTTGCGGCTGGCTGGGCCGGCCCGCTGGCGGCCGGCCCGGGCGGCGCCCCGTCGGCCACGCATCGCGCGCCGGTGATTGCTGCCTCGCTCTTGTCGCGCGCCGTGCCAGGCGTTCGGAGCGCCGACGGCACGGGCACCATAACGATCCCGCCCACCGTGGTGCCCGCGTCGGGAACTACCACGCTGACCTTCATCTACATGGCGTCAGCCAACCAGAACCTCAAACTCGGCTCCATCGCGCTTGCTGTCCCCCCGGGCTGGACGCCTCCCTCAGCAGCCGGCCAGGGCGGCATCAAAGTGGCCTGTTTCACCCTCGCCGGAAATTGCAACGTGGCCCACGCCACGTTCTTCTTCGCCGGGCAGCAGGTCACGGTGGGCAACATCATCCTCCCCGCGGGACAGTCGCTCACCATCACCTACAGCGATGCGACGGCACAGGGCTCCGCGGGCCCCGCCACCTTCAGGGCTTTCGAGCAGTCCACCACCACAGGATCGCTCATCGAACTCCACCCGTCCCCAGTGGTGACGGTAACGTGCGCGGACGGCACCGGCACGGAGACGGTGTCGCCCGGCACGATGACCGCCGCCAGCACCAGCACGCTCATCTTCACCTACACGCCAGCCAGCGGGTGCGAGGTAGTGGGTGGAGCCGTCTCGCTGACGGTGCCACCCGGCTGGACGCCGCCCTCTGCTACGCCGGGCGCAGCGGGCTACGTCACCACCAGCCCTGGCTCACCGGCACCCGCGGTGTCCGGCTCGGCGATAACCGTCACCGGCATCACCCTCGCCGCCGGGCAGGCGTTCACCATCACCTACAGCAACGCGACGGCGCCCGGATCCACGACGACCTCCACGTTCGCCACCTCCGAGCAGACCGCCAGCACCGGGAGGCCGGCCCCGCTGCTCGCCCCACCGCAGGTAACAGTCGAGCCGGCCAGCACGGGCTCATCGTCGCCCGCCAGGGGCACGAGCTCATCGTCGCCCACCGGCACCAGCTCATCGTCGCCCGCCACCGGCGGGACGATCCCGGTACAGCCCACCGGCGTGGGGCGGACCACGGGTGCACCCACGGGAACCATGACCGTCGCGCCCACGACCGTAACGGCCTCCCGTCCTGGCACGCTGACCTTCACCTATCAGCCGCCCGCCAGTGGCCTGGCGTTCCCGGGTGAGGTCACGCTGCTGGTGCCGCCGGGCTGGACACCGCCCTCCACAGCACCCGGCCAGGCTGGCTACACCACCTCCACGCCCGGTGCGCTGTCCGTATCCGGCAGGCAGATCACCGTCACCGGCCTCGCCCTCGGCCCCGGGCAGGTGCTCGCCATCACCTACCGGCCCACAGCGGCCCCCGGGGCCGCCGGTCCCTCTGCTTTCGACGCCTCCGAACGGCCCGGCAGTTCCAACGTGCTGACCGACCTGACCAGCTCCCCGTCTGTGACGGTGGCGGGCCCTTCGCCATTTCACATCCCGCTGCAGCTGCTGCTCGTCCTGCTGGCCGCCGGGTGCGTCGCCGCCGTGTCCGCCGTCCGTTACCTCCGTCACCGCACGCGGCCAGCGCCCGCGGCGAGCGTGGAGGCGATGCCGCAGGCCGGCCCGCCGGGCACGGTCAGCGTCCAGCACACCGGGACGGGCGCGACGCACGCGGTGAGCATCGAGCCGCACCCTGACGCCGCTGTCACGACCATCGAGGAGACGAGACCATGACCCCTTCGGTATCGGCGCCCCCGCGCACCGCCGCCGCGCTGCTGTTCGGGCCGGATGAGGACAAGACCGCCGCCATAGCCCAGCGGCTGCGGTCGGCGGACATCGGCGGGGATATCCGCGGCGCACTGGACCGTCTCCCACCGTTCACCCGCGAGGCCGCGGTCGGCCAGATCAGCTCGGCCGCCGCCGAGCTGCTGAACGTCAACCTGGCCGACGTGGCCGCCGACGGATGGCGGAAGCACGCCGACCTCACCGCCGCGGCCCGGCGCACGCTCGCCGCGCGGGGCAGCACCGACCTGGTCGACCTGGCCAGCCACCGCGTCACTGCCGGTCAGGAGCCCTACGTCAGCCTGCTGGTCGACGGCCACCGCGTGGCCACCGTCCGCTTCGGGCTCTCGCTCGTTTTCGAGATCAGCGCCCTGCTAGCCGAGGTCAAGGCGGGCAGGCTCGCGGCCCTGCACTCCGGGCGCTGCGAGGTCACCGGCGCACTTGCCATCCAGGACATCAACACCATCACCAGGCAGGCACACGTCGACATGCCCGGCATGATCCCGCTTCACGAGGGGATCCGGCTTCTCCCTGCCCACGACTACCCAGCCGACCACACGCCAGGACCCGCCGACGACAACTTTGCCGTCGGCCGCTAGCCGCGCAGCCGCCGTTCCCCGGACGCGATTGAGCTGGTGGTCCGGGTGCACACAGTAGCCCGCGCGCACCGAGATCGGGATGGGAGACAAGGCCGACTGGTCACGGCGCGGTCCGGCTTTCCGCCGGAAGGTAGGTGAGGACTCCTAGGTGAGCTAGCGATCCTAATGGTCGCTAGGAGCCGCTAACGCCTCCCGCGTCCGCCCGGCCGGGACCCGGCGGGGCGGACGTGCCGTTCGCCTCACGTCCCACCCGGTACCCGGGCCAGGATGACCTGACCCCGCCCGGCGACCGCCCCGATGGCCCGCTCGCTGTCCCGGGGAACGGCCAGGAAGACCACGTGGCCGCTGGCCGTGGTCCGCTGCTCGATGACAAGGACCCGCCGCAGCACGACGACTGTGCCGCCCTGCCCGGTCGGCGCGAGCAGCACGTCGACGTAGGTGCCGCCCCGGATCCCGGCTGAGCTCTCATTGTCCACCGGCAACGGGATCACCACCATCTCCGGACACGGCGAGGGCGGGCCCACCGCACTGCGCACCACCACCTGGCCCACATCGAGCTGTCGCA
>DASWFT010000700.1:0-3027 GCA_036394075.1 Streptosporangiaceae bacterium | reverse complement strand
GCGACTGGCTGGCGGGGGAGATCCGGCACTACTGGAAGCGGACCCTCAAGCGGCTCGACGTGACCAGCCGCAGCCTGATCGCGCTGATCGAGCCCGGCAGCTGCTTCGCCGGGCCGCTGCTGGAGCTGGCGCTCGCCACCGACCGGCAGTACATGCTGGACGGCGTAGCGGAAGACGGCCCCGCCGCCGGCCTGGACCCCGCCGCGATCGTGGTGACCCAGGCCAACTTCGGCGCCTTCCCGATGGCCAACGGGCTGAGCCGGCTGGCCTCCCGGTTCTACGGCGATCCCGGCCAGCTGGCCAAGCTGGCGGTGGAGACCGGGCGGCGGATCGAGGCCGCCGAGGCGCTCGAGCTTGGCCTGGTCACCTTCGCCCCGGACGACATCGACTGGGCCGACGAGGTGCGCATCGCCCTGGAGGAGCGCGCCTCGCTCAGCCCGGACGCGTTGACCGGCATGGAGGCCAACCACCGTTTTGTCGGCCCTGAGACCATCGAGACCAAGATTTTCGCCCGCCTGACCGCCTGGCAGAACTGGGTTTTCACCAGGCCCAACGCTTCCGGCCCGGAGGGCGCCCTGCGCAGGTACGGCACCGGCCAGCGGCCCACCTTCGACCGGAGACGGGCATGAGCGAGCCGGAGGGGCGCGCCTTCAAGCGCCTCGGAGGCGAGCGGGAGACACTGCATGAGACGAGCTGACCGGAAGCGAGTCTGAGTTCGACCGGGAAAGAGCCTGAACCACTATGCCCATCGATTACACCGAACGCATTCCCAACAACGTCAGCCTGTCGGAAGACCGGCGGCTGCAGCGGGCACTGGAGTCCTGGCAGCCCAGGTTCCTCCAGTGGTGGAGCGACATGGGCCCGACGCTGCCCACCCAGGACGTGTACCTGCGGACGGCCGTGACCGTGGGCCGGGAAGGCTGGGCCAACTTCGGCCGGGTGCGACTGCCGGAATATCGCTGGGGCATCTTCCTCGCCGAGCGGAATCCGGACCGGCGGATCGCGTTCGGCCAGCACCGGGGCGAGCCGGTGTGGCAGCAGGTGCCGGGGGAGCACCGGGCCAGCCTCCAGCGGCTCATCGTGGTGCAGGGCGATACCGAGCCCGCGTCGGTGGAGCAGCAGCGCAGGCTCGGGCAGATCGCCCCCAGCCTGTATGACCTGCGCAACCTGTTCCAGGTCAACGTGGAGGAGGGCCGTCACCTGTGGGCGATGGTCTACCTGCTGCACGCCTACTTCGGCCGGGCCGGCCGGGACGAGGCGGAGGCGCTGCTGCTGCGCCACTCGGGCAGCGAGGACTCACCGCGCATCCTCGGTGCCTTCAACGAGGAGACCCCCGACTGGCTGTCCTTCTTCATGTTCACCTACTTCACCGACCGGGACGGCAAGTACCAGCTCGGCACGCTCAAGGAGAGCGCGTTCGACCCGCTCAGCCGCACCTGCGAGTTCATGCTCAAGGAAGAGGCGCATCACATGTTCGTCGGCACCACCGGGGTGGACCGGGTGGTGGAGCGGACGGCTCAGCTGATGCGCGAGCACGACACCGACGACATTGCCCCCTTCGGCGGGATCCCGCTTGAGGTCATCCAGAAGTACCTGAACTTCCACTACAGCGTGAGCCTCGACCTGTTCGGCGGGGAAACCTCGACCAACGTGGCGAACTACTTCGCCAGCGGGCTGAAGGGCCGCTGGCAGGAGGAACGCCGCGACGACGACCACCAGCTCACCAACGCGGTCTCCGCCGTCCAGCGGCCGGATGGCGGCCGGATCGTGGCGGTGGATCTGCCCGCGCTCACCACGCTCAACCACGACCTGCGCACCCAGTACATCAGCGACTGCGAGACCGGGATCACCCGGTGGAACCGCATCCTGGCCAGCCACGGGATCGGCGGGCCTGGGCTCCGCCTGCCGCACGTCGGGTTCAGCCGGCACGTCGGCGCGTTCGCCAGGAGCCACGTCACGCCGGACGGCCAGGTGGTGGACGAGGCAGCCTGGGAAGCCGGCCGCGGGCGGTGGCTGCCCACCGCGGACGACAAGGCGCACGTGCGCAGCCTGATGCGGCCGGTGTATGAGCCCGGCAAGATCGCCGCCTGGGTCGCCCCGCCCCGCAACGGCATCAACGGCCAGCCCTTCGAGTACGAATACGTCCGCTTCTGAGGCGCCGATTCGTTATCCGTTAAGTTCTTGGCCCCTCGGAGGGCCAAGAACTTAACTGCTGTTCGTTTCGATGGTTTGCGGCGGCGCGCACAGGGCGGCCCAGTGGCGTTGGGCCTGGGTGTTCCAGCTGGTGTGCAGGTCGGCGAAGACGTTGGCGGCACGGACGCCGACCCAGTCCGGGGGAAGCAGCTCACGGGGGAGTTCGGGGTCACGCATGGGGAACTTCCGCCACTCGTGTACCAGGCGGACCTGGGCGAGCAGCGTGGGATCGCCGGGCCCGGGGCGCAGGCCCGCGAACTCCTGGAGGAAGTCCTCGTAGCCCGCGGCCAGATCGCCGAGGTGCCAGGCCTGCTCGACCAGGGTGCGCTCGGAGCCGACGCCCGCGTACGGGCCGCTGAAAGAGAAGGCGGCCGCGTCCAGGCCGAGCTGCTCGACCACACCCTTGGCGTCCCCTTCGCGGGCCGGGTGCGGGCTGACCCAGACCCCGGGAGCCGGGCTCCCGAAACCGGCCCAGGTCAGCCGAGTGCGGAGCTGATGGCGCAGCTCCCGCCTGGTCTCCGGGACGGTCACCGTCAGCACCAGCCAGCAGCCGTCCCAGGACTCGCGGTCGCGCCCGAAGGCGTAGATCCGGGCGGCGCCCTCGGCGAGCAGCTCGCGCCCGGACTGGGTGAGCCGCCAGCGGGCCCGCCGGCCGACCCGTTCGGCGGCGATCCAGCCGTCGCCCGCCAGCCGGGTGAGGGCCTGGCGGGTGGACTTCTCCTCCACCCCCAGCCCGTCCGCGACGTGCAGCAGGGTGGAGGTCCATGACGGCTCGCCGGAGGGCAGCGCGAACTCGCCGAGCACGGTCAGCAGCAGCGACCGGGCGCTGCCCGA
>DASWFT010000699.1:0-58326 GCA_036394075.1 Streptosporangiaceae bacterium | reverse complement strand
CGCTACTTGCTGGCGAGCCGGGGCCCAAGAGCAGCGGCCTGGTTTACGTAGATTTAACGGCTCAGTGGCACGCCGCCGACGGCCAGCCGGCCAGACTGCGGGCCGCCCTCCTGCGCCGCCGATACGCTGGCATCATGGCTGGTGAGCGGCGCACGGCGCATCGGGAGCAGGGCGGGCGCCTCGACGTGCTGACCGCCGGGCCGGAGGATGGCCTGCCGCTGGTTTTCCATAACGGGACACCAGGCGGGCTTGTCGCCTTCGAATCGATGACAGGCGAGGCGTCGGCGCGCGGCCTGCGCACCGTGATGTATGCGCGGCCTGGATACGGGGACTCGACGCCGCTGCCCGGCCGGCGGGTTGCCGACGCGGCCGGTGATGTCGCCGCGGTCCTGGATGAGATCCATGCTGACAGCTTCGTGACCGTCGGCTGGTCCGGAGGCGGCCCGCACGCGCTGGCGTGCGCGGCCCTGATGCCGGGGCGGTGCCTGGCCGCCGCGTCCATGGCAGGCGTGGCACCCTACCGGGCCGAGGGGCTGGACTGGCTGGCCGGTATGGGCCCGGAGAACATCGAGGAGTTCGGCGCGGCGGCGGCCGGGGAACCGGCGCTCACTGCGTACCTGGCGGCCGCGGCGCCCGGGATGGCGCAGATCAGCGGGCATGAAGTGGCGGCTGAACTAGGCGGCCTGGTCGACGACGCGGACAAGGCCGCGATCACCGGCGAGTTCGCCGAATACCTCGCGGCGTCCTTCCGGGCGGCGCTGCGCGGCGGCGTGGCCGGCTGGCGCGATGATGACTTGGCCTTCGTGGGTGACTGGGGGTTCTCCGTGGAGGCGGGCTTCGGCGTGCCGGTGGCGATCTGGCAGGGCGACCAGGACCGCATGGTCCCGGCCGGCCACGGGGAATGGCTGGCCCGGCACCTGCCCGGGGCCCGTGCCCACCTGCTGTGCGGCGAGGGTCACCTGACCCTCGCCGCACAGTTGTTCGGTTCTGTTCTCGACGATCTCCTCGACCTGGCCGGGCTCCCGCCCGCCAGCCCGGGGGACGAACCGCCGTCAGCCTGATGCACGGGTGTGCTGCTCTGCGCCCGGGACGTGGCTCCGGGCGGCGCTCCGTGCGCCCGAGTGCCGGCGTCCTGGCACCGTCGAGATCGTGCCTGGGTGCAGGCGGGGGCGCTCCGGGCCGGCCAGCATATGACCGCTGACCGTGACGGCCTGGCCTCTGGCGCGAGCCGCCTTGGTCCGGAAATGCGCACGTGCGTCCGCATAGTCCGGGCCCTGCTCGGGGCGCTTGAAGGTCAGCCACATCGGTATGCCGACGATGGCCAGGATGACCAGGACAGCTAGCGGAATATTGAGCCAGACCAGCGATGTCATGCTTCCTCCGGTTGAATCCGCCGGCAGCGGTTCTGCCGATACAGGAAGCATGCCGCTCGGGGTTCTCAGGGCACTTGGCAGAACTTCTGCGGACCCTATGAAGTGCGGAGATTGGCGCACGAAATGGCCGGCTATCGCCGCTTCGCGCCACAAAAGACAAGGTCATGCCCCATTTGTGGCTACTGGCCACAACCCGCTCTCCACCGTCAGCCGGTCGGCCTGGTGACCACGCGGCGGAGCCGGACCACGAAGAAGACCGCGGCGGCCAGCGCGGCGACAGCCAGGCTGATCGGCTGGCCTGCGCCAGAGCCGCGCTGCGCCAATTCGAGGACGCCCCGAGCGCGGCGAGCAGCGCCAGGAACGCGCCGGCTGCCTCCGCGCTGCCGGCGGGCAGGGCGGTCATCGTGGCGCGGTCCCGCCAGCGCCTGCGCAGCACCAGGTAGCCAGCTAGCACCAGCACCCCGAGCAGGCCGGCGGCCGCGGCCCGGAGGAAGATGTCACCCACGTGATCATTGAGCATGGCAGCAGTGCAGTTGTGACCCGGGTCTCCCGCCATCCAGCAGGCGCAGTCGGCTGCCGTGTAGCTGCCCGGCCCCCAGGGGGCGGCGAGGAACTGGTCTCCCTGGCCGCCACGAGCAGCCAGGCGATCAGGCCGCTGACGCCGATCGCGACGAGCCCTATCCCGCCCACCAGTGCACCGGTGAGCACCACCCGGCGCGCCAGTGCCGCCGTCACCGCGCCCGGTCACTGGTGCAGGGCCAGCCCCTTGCAGACCTTGTCCACGACGTTGCGCGGGCCGTACAAGGCGATTCCGGCCAGGTTCAACTGATCGGCCTCAACCGCGCGGACCACCGCGCGGTTGTCATCGTCGTGGCCGGTGGCGAACATGTCCTCGGTGTAGATGGCGGTCGGCAGGCCGCGTGCCACCGCACGCTCGCGGACGGTGCCCAGCAGCTCGCCATGCCCCGTGTAGACCAGCACCGGCTGGCGGAACATCTCCAGGTACCGGTGGCCCGAGCCGTCCTCGTAGGGCTTGCCGGCCAGCCCCTCCACCCCTGAGGCCACGCCACTGGCCAGAAAAGCCGTGACGTTGAGCTTCTGCCAGGTGGCCAGGTCGGCCCGCACAGCGATCGCGATTTTCGTATCAAAACGCATAGCTCCACTGTGCTCACGTCCTCCCGGCCAGTCTTGAACGCCAGTGCGCCGCATACTAGGCAGGTGAGCCACGACGCCGGACCGGCCGCAGACTGGGCCAGTTACTGGCGGTCACCTGATGAGCCGCTGGAGGCGATGTACGCCCATTTCCGGGGGCATGTGTATCACCGGCACAGCCACGACTGCTACTCCTTCGGGGTCACAGAGTCCGGCGCCCAGGGATTCACCTGCCGCCGGGCCGGGCACGTCAGCGTGGCCGGCATGGTGATGGCCTTCAACCCGGAGGACCCGCACGACGGCCACGCCGCGACCGGGCAGGGCTTCACCTACCGGATGATTCATGTCGGCCCGGAGTTCCTCGCCGACCTGCTCGCGGACGTCACCGGCCGCCCGGCCAGCCTGCCGCTGTTTGCCTCGCCGGTGCTCGACGACGCCGCGGCGGCCAGGGCGGTCTACGGCCTGCACGCCACGCTGACCGGCGGCGCGGGCCCGCTGGAGCGCAGTGAGCGGCTATTCGCGGCGGCTGCCCTGCTGGTCCGCCGCGGCGCGAGCCGGCCTCCCGCCCTGGCGGCGCCGCCGGGCAGGCGGGACATGACCGATGCCGCACGGAAGATCCGCGCGTTCCTGCACGACGAGTACGCCAGCCAGGTGACCAGCGCGGATCTGGCGGCAGTCGCTGAGCGGAGCCGTTATGCGGCGTATCGCGCTTTTCAGCACAGCTACGGGCTCGCGCCCAGCGCCTACCAGCGGCAGTTGCGGTTGCGCGCCGCGCGCCGGCTCCTGGCCCGCGGGATGGCTCCGGCGGAGGCGGCCGCCCTGGCGGGCTTCGCCGACCAGGCGCACCTCACGCGCTGGTTCCGCCGCTGCTACGGGATCACTCCCGGTGCCTACCGCCGCGCAGCTGTGGATAGCCGTTAAGTCCTTGGCCCCCCGGGGGGCCAAGGACTTAACGGCTAAGGAAAAGCACCGGACCCTTGGGGAGCGCCGGCTCAGCGGGTGAGGTGCGCCTCGTCACTTCGCGGCTTGGGTCAGGTCGTAGACGGTTACGCCGCCCACGGTCTTGGCCGTGAAATGCGCGGCCACCCACGTCGTGATCTGCGTGGACGTGCCTGAGCCGCCGCCGAAGCTGCCCTGGTTCGTCCCGATGAAGTAGTGAATCTTGTGCGCGGCGACCAGCGCCTCGAACGCGGCGAGGGTAGGCGACTGGTCGGTGCCATTGAACCCGCCGATCGCCATGATCGGCTCGCCGCTGGCCAGCTGGAACGGTGCCGCGCTTTCCGCGCCGACCGTGGCCGCCACCCACTGGTAACCAGCCGCGCCGCTGGTGAGCAGCGTGGTGATCGCGCTGGAGACCTGGGTGTTCCCGCCCAGGCCGCCGCCACCGCGGCCAAGGCCGCCCTGCCCGGCGGCGCCGGGGAATCCCCGCGCACCCGTGCCTGCGGCGCCCCGCCCGGTGCCGGCCTGCGTGCCGGTGCTCGTGGCGCCCGGTACTGTGCCGGCCTGCCCGCCGGCGGGCCGGGTTCCGGTCCCAGTCCCGCCTGGGACCCCGCCGCCGCCGCCCCCGCCGCCGCCGCCCCCGCCGAAGCCCGCGCGGCCACCCGGCCCGCCGGCTGAGCTCACTGCCGGGCCTGCCGCCGGGATCGCGCCGCTGTGCGCGGTCGCGGCCGTGTTGATGCTGTAGGCGAGCGGGGCGCCCAGAGCAGCGACCAGCGCGAGCGGGATCGGCAGCGCGAGCGCGATCCGGCCGCGCGAGGCCCCCACGCGGCCCGCCAGCCACGGGGCCGCCAGCATCGCGGCGGCCGCGGCGAACCCGCAGAGCAGAATCAGCGGACGCAGCCAGGGCAGCCAGGTGGGCGACCGGTCGAGGAGAACGTAAGCCCAGATCGCCGTCACGGCCGTCCCGGCGGCCAGGATCGCCCGCGCGATGATGCTGCTGCTGCCCCATGCGCTGCTGCCCCATGCGCGGCTGCCCCATGCGCCGCTGCGCCATGCGCGGCCGCCTAGTGCCTCGTTGCCTAGTGCCTCGTTGCCTAGTGCCTGGCTTCTACCGGCCCGCCACAGCGTGACGGCTCCGATGCCGACCAGCGCACCGATCGCGGGCGCCAGTGCGACCGTGTAATACGGGTGGATGATGCCGCTCATGAAGCTGAACACCGCCGCGGTGACCAGCAGCCAGCCACCCCACAGCAGCGCGGCTGCCCGGGTGCGGTCGGTCCGCGCGGAGCCCCGGCTGATCCACAGCAGGGCGGCCAGCCCGATCAGCGCGGCAGGCAGCAGCCAGCTGATCTGGCCGCCCATGTCACTAGCGAACAGCCTGGTCAGGCCGGTGGAACCGCCGAACGCGGCCCCGCCGCCGCCACCGCCCCCGCCGCCTGTGCGGCCGAAACCGACCGAGCCGGTCTCGTTCCCGGTCAGCCGGCCGAGGCCGTTGTAGCCGAGCGCGAGCTGCAGCACGCTGTTGTTGGTCGACCCGCCGATGTAAGGCCGGTCAGCGGCCGGGATGAGCTGCACGATCGCGACCCACCAGCCCGCCACTGCGACCAGGGCGGCCCCGCCGGCCAGCAACTGCCAGATCCGCCTGCCCAGCCTGGGCGGCCCCGCGATCAGGTAGACCAGCGCGAAGGCGGGCAGCACCAGGAGCGCCTGGAGCATCTTGGTCAGGAAGCCGAACCCGAGCAGGGCGCCCGCGAGCGCGATCCATCGTGTCCGGCCGGAGTCGATGGCCCGGGTCATCGCGTAGGCGGCCACGGCCATCAGCAACACCAGCAGCGCGTCGGGGTTGTTGAACCGGAACATCAGCGCGGCCACCGGCGTCGTGGCCATGACACCGGCCGCGATGATCCCGGCGGCCGGCCCGGACCAGCGCCGCACGGTGGCGTACAGCACCCCGGCCGTGGCCACCCCCTCCAGCGCCTGCGGTACAAGCACGCTCCAGTAGTTGAGGCCGAATACGCGGGCGGACAGTTCCATGACCCACAGCGAGGTCGGCGTCTTGTCCACGGTGATGAAGTTCGAGGCATCGAACGATCCGAAGAAGAACGCTTTCCAGCTCTTGGTGCCGGCCTGGACCGCGGCGGCGTAGAAGTCGTTCGCCCAGCCGTTGCGACTGAGGCCCGCCATGTACAGCAGCGCTGTGAGCGCCAGCACGGCGAGCAGGGCCGGCCTGGCCCAGCGCGGGTCGGCATCCGGACCGCGCAGAACCCGGGGGATCGTCCTGCCGCGGGCATGCGCCGTGCGGCGGATCAGGAGCGGGTCGGTGGTGATGGAGCTCATCGATGGGTTCCTTCTGGTTGCAGGAGGGTGTTCGGGGTCGGCTGGGGGGCGGGCTGCGCCGCGGCCGGCGGCCGGGCCACGGTCGGCGGCGCCTTGTGGCGGAACACCCAGCGCCGGTAGAGGGCGAACCGGACCGCGGTGGCCGCGAGGTTGGCGACGAGGAGCACCGTCACCTCGGCCGCGCGGGGCGGCCGGGACGAGATCATGTGCAGCGCGGCCAGGGCGGCCGAGGTGAGCAGCAACCCGGTGCCGAAGGCGATGAGCCCGCGGGCCTGATGGCGGGCCGAGTCAGGGCGCCCGCGGATGCCGAAGGTGAACCGGCGGTTGACGGCGGTATTGCCGACGGCCGTGACGAGCAGGCTCACCGCGTTGGCCAGTTGCGCGGCCATGACGCCGCGTAGCCCGAGGTAGAGAAGCAGGTAGGCGAGCGTGCTCGCCACGCCGACCAGGACGAACCGGAGCAGTTGCCGGGGCAGGTCCCCGGATGGCGCCTCGGCGGGCAACGCGTCGCGGAGCTTCGGCACCCGTATCGTGCCGCGGCCGAGCCCCCAGGCCAGCCGCGCGATACCGCGCAGGTCAGCGAGCGCGGTGGCGAGGATGTCGACGCGCGAGTCGCTGTCGTCGACCCAGTCCACGGGGACTTCGTGGATGCGCAGCCCTGCTCGTTCGGCCAGAATGAGCAGTTCTGTGTCGAAAAACCACCCGGTGTCCTGCGTCAGCGGCAGGAGCAGCCTGGCCCGGTCCGCGCGGATGGCCTTGAAGCCACATTGCGCGTCGGAGAAGCGCGCGCCGAGCGTGGCGTGCAGCAGCATGTTGTAGCAGCGGGAGATGACCTCGCGGCGCGGGCCGCGGACCACCCGCGCGCCGCGAGCCAGCCGGGTCCCGATGGCGAGGTCGCTGTGCCCGGACAGCAGCGGCGCGACCAGCGGCAACAGGGCGTTCAGGTCGGTGGACAGGTCCACGTCCATGTAAGCGAGGACGTCCGCGTCACTCGCCGACCAGAGCGCACGCAGCGCTCGGCCCCGGCCGGATTCCTCCAGCCGGACGGCCCGGACTTCGGCGAACTCCGCCTCCAGCGCGCTCGCGACCGCCCAGGTCTCGTCGGTGCTGCCGTTGTCCGCGATGGTGACCCGCGAGGGGAGCGGGAAGCTGGTCCGCAGGTGCGCCACCAGGCGGCGGATGCTCCGCTCGAGGTCGCGCTCCTCGTCGCGGACCGGCACCACGATCTCGACCTGAGGCGGGCGATCAGCCAGTGGCGCCCGGGCTTCGTGAGCAAGGAGGTACTGCGGTGATGTCATGATCCCACGGTGGCCGGCGGGGCTGCGGCCAGACTGGGGTCGATCTCTGCCCAGGCTATGAAGCGGAGTCCGCGCTCCGGCTATTCAGCGAATCCTCAGGTTGGCTGGGCCGCGTGGTCCTCGCCGGGTGGGACCGGCTGCCTGGACGCGGGCTGCGGGCCGGGAGAGTCCGCGTCGGGAAAGTCCAGGCGGGGGAGCGTGATGACGAAGCGGGTCCGCCCGGGCTGGCTGGTCATGGACACGCTGCCACCATGCGCGGCCGTGACTGCGTCGACGATCGCCAGGCCCAGGCCGGTGCTGCCAGCCGCGCGGGACCGGGAGGTGTCTGCCCTGACGAAGCGCTCGAACAGGGTGGACTGAAGGTCGGCGGCGATGCCGGGCCCGTCGTCGGTCACGCTCAGCCGCACCTGGTCAGGTGTTCCCGCCGCAACGGCCAGGGCGACGGTAACCGTTGTGCCGCGCGGGGTGTGCTTGGCTGCGTTGCTCATCAGGTTGGCGAGCACCTGATGCAGCCGGTGCTCGTCCCCCCGCACCAGCACGGGCTCGTCGGGCAGTTCCAGCAGCCAGCGGTGACCTGACGCGGCCACCCGCGCGTCGCTGGTGGCGTCGATGGCCAGCCGGGTGAGATCGACCGATTCCATGGCCAGCGGACGGCCCGCGTCGAGCTGCGCGAGCAGCAGAAGCTCGTCGACGAGCATGCTCATCCGGATGGACTCGGACTCAACCCGGGTCAGGGCGTGCTCGATGTCGGCGGGGACGGGGCCCGGGTGACGGCGGGCCAGCTCGGCATAGCCCCGGATGGCTGCCAGCGGGGTGCGCAGCTCATGGCTGGCATCCGCGGCGAACCTGCGCAGCCGCGACTCACTCGCGGCCCGCCGGGCCAGGGCCGCCTCGACGTGCTCCAGCATCCGGTTGAACGCGGCGCCGACCTGGCCCACCTCGGTCCGCGGATTGGTGTCGGGTACCCGCTCGTGCAGGGCCACGTCGCCGCTGCCCAGCGGCAGTTCGGTCACCCGGGTGGCAGTGGCCGCGACCCGGCGCAGCGGCCGCAGGGACAGCCGCACGAACCCGGTGCCGAGGATGCCGGTGAGCAGCAAGGCCGCGGAGAACGCGATGAGCTCGGCGAGTACCACCTTCCGCAGCGTCGATTCCATGTCCCTCAGCGGGAGGCCCGTGACGAGGACGTCGCCGTCGCGGCCGCGGACAGCCGTCAGCCGGTAGTCCCCGTCGTGCGAGCACAGCTCCAGCGAGTAATACTGGCCGTCGGGTGGCAGCCGAGCCAGGGCGGCCTGGTCGGCGGCCGACAGGCGGCACCGGCCACCGATGATGCCGTGGTCGGTGACGACACCGTTCTTCAGCCGCGCGCCGAACGTCCCTGCGGCCAGCCCCGGGGTCCTGTTGCAGTCTTGCGGCGCCGGGGGGCCCTGCTGGGGGGCTTGAGCCCCCGGGTTGTTGGCCTCCATACAGCTCGCGTAACGCCCTCCCGCGGCGCGCAGCTGGGAGTCGAGCTGGGTGATCAGGGTGCTGTGCAGGACCAGGTAAGTCGTGACACCGACGGCCGCGCAGGCCAGGGCGAGCAGCGTCACCAGGCCGGCGATCAGCCGGCCGCGCAGGGTGCGGCGGGCCAGCCATCGGCGTGCGCTAGGCCGGCGGCTCCCCAGCCGTGTTGCCGGGCCGGTCATCAGGTCACCAGGCGCGGGCTCATCAGCTCGCCGGTTTGAGCACGTAGCCGACGCCGCGGACCGTGTGGATCAGCGGCTCACGGTCGGTGTCGATCTTCTTGCGCAGGTAGCTGATGTACAGCTCGACCACGTGCGCCTGGCCGCCGAAGTCGTAGTTCCACACCCGGTCGAGGATCTGGGCCTTGGACAGCACCCGCCGGGGGTTTCGCATGAGGTACCGCAGCAGCTCGAACTCGGTCGCGGTCAGCTCGATCAGGTCGCCGCCCCGGCGCACCTCCCTGGCGTCCTCGTCCATGGTCAGGTCGGCCACGGTGATCTGGGTCTCGCCGCGGGAGCGGGCGATCCCCGCCCTGCGCAGCAGGCCGCGGAGCCGGGCCAGCACCTCTTCCAGGCTGAACGGCTTGGTGACGTAGTCGTCGCCGCCTGCGGTGATCCCGGCGACCCGGTCCTCGACCGCATCCTTGGCCGTGAGGAACAGGACGCACACGTGGGGTAGTTCCGTCCGGATCCGGCGGAGCACCTCAAGGCCATCGAAGTCGGGCAGCATGATGTCCAGCACGACGGCATCCGGCCGGAACTCCCGTGCGGTACGTACCGCGGCCGCGCCGTCGCCCGCGGTCTGGACTTCCCAGCCCTCGTAGCGGAGCACGCTGGCCAGCAGCTCGGCGAGGCTTGGCTCGTCGTCGACCACGAGTACCCGGATGGGCGTGCCGTCGAGCCGTGTGGCGGGCGCCTGCGCCCGCGCGGTGGCCTGGGCGGTGGGCCGACGTGCCTGCGTGTCACTCATCATGTATCCAGCTTTATCGGGTCGGGTGTGGGATCAGTATGCCCATCCGCTGAGATTCCTCTGCGGAAGCTCAGGTCAGGAGGGTCGGTAGAGCTTCAGGGCAAGCGCCGGGCAGTCGGTCACCGCGCGCCGGGCCTCCCGGTCGAGTCCCCGCGGGACCGGCTGGCCGGCCAGGATCGGGTACCCCCATTCATCGAGGGTAATGAGCTCGGGCAGGAGTTCCGCGCACAGGCCGTGACCAGTGCAGGCGATCGGATCGACGCGTAGCTGCTTCTTCATGACTCAACTCCAGTCGGCGTCAGTGGTGGCCGTGGCCGCGGGGAGGGGCAGGAAGGGCCGCGCGCCCGGGGCGGTGCACCGGCCGTCTTCATGCAGCTGGATCTCGGCGCGGAACGCCTGCAGTGCGCTCCGGACGAAGCGCACCGTCCCGTCCGGGTGGTGGCAGGCGCCCCGGCCCTCTACAAGTCCCGCCCATCGCTTGATATCGGCCAGGGCCCTGCGGTCCGGCCGGGAGCCGGCCAGCTCGTCCAGGACGGTGGCGATGCGGGGCAGGCCGTTGAAGCACGGGCCGCACTGGCCTGCGGATTCCAGCGCCAGGTAGCGGGTTACCCGCGCCGTCTCCGCGACGCCGCACCGGTCGGCGGGCAGCGCCGCCAGCACCCCGGCGCCGGTAAAGGCACCGGCCGGGCGCAGCGCGGCGTTGCTGAGGGTCATCCCGGCCGCCAGCGATGCCGGCAGCCAGGCACCGTGGTAGCCGCCGACGAGCACCGCCTGGGCGGTGCTGGCCCGGGGGCCCGCCCCTCCGGAACCCCCCGCGCCATCGTCCAGCCTGAGCAAGTTCCGCAGGGGGGTGCCGAGAGCCGTCTCCACGACATTCCTCGTTCCGTCCGCCTGGTGCAGCGTGCAGAGCATGCTGCCAGGCTCCTCGGCGGTGCCCAGGGAGCGGAACCAGCGGGCGCCGTACCGGGCGATGAGGGCGAGGTGGGCCAGGGTCTCGACGTTCTGCACCAGGGTCGGCCGGCCGGCCACGCCCCGCTCGAACACGCGGGGCTGCTTGAACCGTGGCCAGGCGGCTCCGCCGTTCGCCCGGCTCGCCAGCGCTGACTCCTCGCCGGCCAGGAACCGGGGCGGTGCGTCGATGAGCTCCACTGGCGCCTGGTCGATCCCGGCCGCGGCCCGCTCGGCCAGGGCGGCACGCAGCCGCTCCTGCAGCCGGGGGCTGCGGTGCACGTAAAGCCCTACCGAGCTGGAGCCGACCGCCTCCGCGGCCAGTTGCAGGCCGTCCAGGACAAGATGGGGCGAGATCCACAGCAGGGACTTGTCCTTGTCGCTCGCTGGCTCGCCTTCCGCGCCGTTGCCGATCACGATCGGCCGCGTGCCCGCGTCGGCGACCGCGGTGAGCTTGCGGGACACCGGGAATGCCGCTCCGCCGCGCCCGGTCAGGCCTGATTCCTCAAGCAGGGGGATCAGCAGCCGGGCCTGGCCCCGATAAGGGGGTCGGCCATGGTGTCCCAGGTGCGTCGGGAGGTCGACCGGCACGGCCCCGTGCTCTGGCAGCAGTCTCGGCAGCCCGCTGGCCCCTCCGGGCGGCGGCTGGATGGGCGGCTGGACTGTCGTCCGGCTCAGGTTCGGCGCGGCGGTGGCGTATGTCATCGCAGGTCGGCTTCCTCGAGTCGGTCAGTGGATGGTCGGGCCGGGCTAGCTGGTGGTAGCGGGCTGGATTGCTGTGCCGGGCGCTGGCGGCCGCTGCGCTGCGGGCGGGAGCGCGGCCGCCGTGCGGCCTGCGCGAACGTCACCGCTGCGCGCTCCGCACGGGGCACGTCGTGGGCGGCCCGCGTCACCCGCCAGGCCACGGCCGCGCCGACGGCGATGCAGCAGCCGACGGCCACCCAGAGCAGCAGGCCCCGCTGCATGTCGGTGCTGCTGCCGATGCTGTGCGCGAGGGCCACTGGCCATGCCGCGTACGCGAGCCAGTGAACGCCACGCCAGATCCTGCGGCTGATGTGGGCCCTGAGCAGGCTGGTCACGATCAGCGCGGCGATCAGGTCGAGTGACACGGCCCCGAGGCCCAGCCAGAACGGCTCATAGGCCGAGACGAACGGGACCACGGCCGCGGCCAGCCGGATGCTCACATAGGGGTCCGCGATGGCCGTGCCCACGTGCACGGCGAGGAACGCGACCGCCAGCAGCGAGATGCTGCGGTGCAGCCCGGTCACCACGAACCTGGGCAGCCCAGGGACTCGTCCCTGCCGGTTGACCAGCACGCCGAGCACCACCACCGCCGTGAGCAGCAGCAGGCTCACCACGCCGGTTGCGCGGCTCGCGTACCACAGCGCGGTGCTCCCGGTGATCCCGTTCATGTCCCATCCTTTGCCTGGATCATGTGCTCTGGACTGAGCATGACCGGCGAGGTGCAGGGCGCCCTCTTACTCGCCTATCAATTGCCTCTGAACGCTCTGGCCTGCCAGATCCGCCCCCTCCGCTGGGCACGGCAGAACGTATTCGGTATACATACGATTCAGCGAACGTCGCGGCGGGCCATCGCCGGCGCTGGTTTCTCAGGCGCGCGGCGTCCTTTCCCTCGTGGAGGCCGCATGCCCGCGCAACCGGTGCAGCCTGGAGGCAGGCGGCGCGGCGTGAGCGCGGTGTTCGTGGACGTCGGGCCGCTGCGCAGGCACCGGGATTTCCGCCGGCTGTGGGGCGGACAGCTGGTGTCCCAGGTTGGCAGCCAGCTCACGATCGTCGCCGTCGCCTACCAGACGTACCGGCTGACCGGCTCGACCGCCATGGTGGGCCTGGTCAGCCTGGGGCAGCTGCTCCCGCTGCTGGCCGGGTCGCTGCTCGGCGGCCCGCTGGTGGATGCCTGGGACCGGCGCCGGGTCATGCTGTGGACCCAGGTGCTGCTCGCGGTCGGCTGTGTGGGCCTGGCGGCCAATGCCACCCTCGTGCACCCCTTGCTGTGGCTCGTGTTCGCCTGTACCGCGGAGACCGCCGCCTTCCAGGGAATCGACTGGTCGGCCCGGCGCGCTTCGCTGCGCCAACTCGTGCCGCCCGCGGACCTGCCCGCCGCCCTGTCCCTGCAGTCGGCAGCCTTCCAGGTCACCTCGGTGGTTGGCCCGGCGGCCGCCGGGCTGCTGATCGCGCAAGCCGGCTTCGCCCTGGTCTACTGGCTCAACGTGGCCTCGTTCGGCGTGGCGTTCGTGAGTGTGGCCGTCTTGCCGGCCCTGCCGCCGGAAGGCGGCGGGCAGCCCGTCGGCCTCGCCTCCCTGGCTGGCGGCATCCGCTATATGCGCACCAGCCGCCCACTCGCCGGGGTGTTCGTGATCGACCTGGCGGCGATGGTATTCGGGATGCCCCGCGCCCTGTTCCCGGCGCTGGCGGTCACCTTGTACGGGGGCGGCGCGGCGACCGTGGGCTATCTCAACGCCGCGCCCGGGGTCGGCGCTCTGGTGGGGTCCTTGCTGACCGGCCACGTGGGCCGGGTCCGGCGGGTGGGCCGCGCGGTGGTGATCTGCGTCGTGGCGTGGGGCGCGGCGATCACCGGATTCGGCCTGGTGCCCTGGCTGCCAGCCGCGCTCGTGCTGCTCGTGGTGGCTGGCGCCGCAGACGTGATCTCGTCGGTGTTCCGCATGGTGATCGTGCAGCAAGCCACCCCCGACGGCATGCTGGGCCGGGTCAACAGCCTGATATTCGCGGGCATCCAGGGCGGGCCGCGGCTGGGCGACGCGGAGTCGGGTGCGGCGGCCGCCCTGGCCGGCCCGCAGTTCGCCGCCTGGTCGGGCGGCTTGCTCAGCGTGGTAACCGCGGCGGCGACCAGCTGGGTACTTCCAGAACTCTGGCGCTACATGTCCAGCTCCGCTAACTCCGGTGCGGCTAGTGAGCCGGTAGATGCTGGTGAGCTTGAGAGTGCCAGTGAGACCGACTGACTCAGCCTCTGGAGCCGATCCCATCCCGGTGAATGTGCCCTTCTCCGGGTTGCAACCGGTGCAACGGCACATTCACCGGCTTCTGGGCGGCTTGGGGTGGGCTTAGGGGTGTTGTTGCGGGGCGTCGGAGTCCTCGGGCCAGCCCGCTACGGTGTGCACGTTCCTGGCCTCGTCGACCAGGCGGGCGGGCAGGCCCAGACTGGTGAGCCAGCCGGGGGCGTCGCGGCCGCGGATGATCGCCGCGGTGCTGGCCGTGTTCGCGTCGGCGCAGCTCGCCGCGGCCACCGAGACCGTGCGCCAGCAGGGTGGCGCCGGCAGGCCGGTGCGCGGGTCCAGGATGTGGTGCAGCACGTCGCCGCCGCGCCGCCAGCGCCGTGCCGTGGTGCTCGACGTGGCCAGCCCGCCGTCGCGGATCGCCACGACGGCTGACGGTCCGACCGGCGGATCCTCGGGCCGCCCGGTCACGTCCTGCACCCTCACCCGCCAGCCGCCCGGTGGTGTCTCACCGGCGACCGCGATGTCCCCGCCCAGACTGACTAGCACACCGCAGCCGAGCGCGGCCGCGAGCCGGGCCGCCGACCGGTCGGCGGCCCAGGCCTTCGCGGTCGCGCCCAGGTCCAGGCGCACGCCCGGGGGGAGAGCGAGGATTCGTGACTGCTCGTCGAACTGCACCTGACGCCAGCCGGGGACCGAGCTGACGGTCAGTGTCACCGCTGGCCCGCTCGCTGGCACCAGCGGGAAATCGCGGTCGTACCCGATGGCAGCCATGGCCGCGCCCACGGTGGGGTCGACGTCCCCGTCGGTCAGCCGGGCCGCGCGCAGCGCAACCGTCAGGGCCTGCGCCAGCAGCGGGCTCACCTCGACTGGGCCAGGCACCGAGTCAAGCGCCACGAGCTCGGAGTCGGACCGGAACCTGCTGCACGCGGCGTCCACCGCGGCGAGATCTGCCTCAAGCAGGCGTCGGCCGTCCGCCAGCCGCACCGGATCCGTGACTATCAGCTGGACCATGGTGCCGAGGGCCTTCCAGTCCGCCGACGCGGGGGACACCACGGGCGCCCGGGCGTCCGTGGTGCCTCCGGCGTCGGCGGCGCACATCAGGAGCCGCCCGAGGTGGCCTGGGTCGACCCCGAGCTAGCCGACGGCGTGGAGGATGCCTTGACGCTGCTCGAGCTCGATGTGCTCTTCGAGGACGTACCGGAGCTGCCGGACGACGTGGACGTCCCCGCGGAGCTGCCGGACGTCGCGTTCGACGACGTCGAGTTGCTGGTGCCCGTGGCGGCCTTGCTCGATGTGGAGGTCGAGCCGGGCAGGGTGAAGGCCACCACGCCCGCCGTGACAAGTCCTGCGGCGCCGACCGAGACGGTGGTCGCGCGGAGCCTGGCCCGGCCGCGCCGCCGGGCGGCCACCGCCGGTCGTGTGTCGTCGTTGCGGCTGTTCATGGGATCTCCTCTGTATGACGTCCGACAGGATGAGTCTCGCCCCCCGCCTTGTGCCGGGCCTAGGCAGAACCTCTGACCGCCCTCTGAGTGTGGGCCGCGAGCGCGGCACCCGGATCTGGCTGGCCCGCCGCGCAGTCGGCAACTCCATGATCGCGGTGGATAGCCTGTCGGCGGCCAGCTATCCACCGCGATCATGGAAATTCGCGGTCGCACCCCGGCCGCTGGTGGGTTAGCTGCTGAGCAGGCGGCTGAGCTTGGACGCGGAAGCCGACGGCTGTGCGCCGGCGGCGCGCAGCCGTTTCCCGGCCGCGTCGAGCAGGTCGCGGGTTCCTGACACGAGCTCGACCTCGACCTCCCGCCAGGTAGCGGACTTCTCCCAGGCCGCCGTATCCGGGCTACCTGGGCGCGACCCTGTCACCTGGTCGTCGGCCACCTCGGCCAGAACCTGGCCCGCGTCATCGAGAAGGCGCCGCACGGTCCGTCTCGTCTCCAGGCGGGCTATCGGGCGGAGCTGTTCACCCCCGGTCCACTCGGCGACCAGCGCGGCGATGCGGGCGGGCACCCGGCCGGTGGCGCGCCCTAGTGGGAAATGGAGCTCGCGCCGGGTGTCCTGGCTCACGGGCAGCTTGACATGCCAGCCGGCGTCAGAGCCGCCGGTCCGGCGGCGCAGGGTGATGTGAGCGCCGGCCAGGCTCAGGTCGTCGGTGTCGAAGTAGGTCGCCGCCAGTCGCTGTATCTGCGGCCTGGCCGCCGCGACGCCGGGGCTGACCCCGGTGAGATCCGGGAAGGCGAATTCGGTGTCCACGTCGTACTTCTGCTCAGTCTCGATCAGGCTCGACTCGCCGCTGTCCATGCCCTGAGGCTACGATCCACCGGCGGCTCGCGACTCGCGGGGTGCCACCGGCGCTGGCGAGGGCCCTGGCGGGGGGCCCGTATTCGGGGCAGACTACGGGATGTCACCATTCCGGCTGTCTCGTGCCCGGCGGGCCGGGTACCCCCGCGTCGGCTTGATTCTCCCGCCTAATGGAAACCGGCACATGGAATGGCCTCCGCTGGCGTGTTACGCGCCTCGCAGCGCGATAACGATGCCAGACTCTTTCATGACGCTCTGTGTCCGGAGCGGGGCTGACGAGGGGCGGAGTCCAGAGCGCGGCGGACAGGGGAGTCCATGGGTCTCATGGCGGATGTTGGCGGAGGAGCCGAGGGGTACGAGGAAGTAACCCTCCCGTTTTTCCATGACGAACCGCAAGGAACACAGGGCCTGAACGCGGCCGTGCTGCGCCGCCGGAGCGCACGGCCCACCAAGCGCGCCGTGATCTACCTCCACTGCATGCGCGACGCCTTCGTCCCGGCCGATCTCGCCGGCTGGTACACCGACCGGGGCTTCCACTTTTACGTGGCGGACCTGCGCACGCTCGCCGGGCCGGGCGGGCCGGGCGGGCCGGGCCGGCCCGGCCAGGAAGGCCTCGGCGAGGCCGTGGGCGAGTACTTTGCCTGCCTCGACGCCGCCGCGGCGCACGTGCGGGACGCCGACGGGATCGAGACCGTGGTGCTCTGCGCGCACGCGGCCGGCGCACTGATCGCCGCCCTGTGGTGCCACGCCAGGCGCGCCCGCCAGCCCGCGGATGCGCTGATCATGACCAGTCCCGAGTTCGGGCCGGCCGGCTCCTGGGTGGCCCGGGCGGTGGCGGGCGGTGAGCTGAGCATGCCCGCCCGCCGCCCGGCATCGCTGCTGGCCGGTGCGCAGCGCCGGCTGCGGCGTGGCCTGGACATCGGCTGCCCGGTGCTGGTGATGTGCCCGTCCGCCGGCTGGGATGCGCCGGGTGGCTCGGGCGGCCTGCTCGTGCTGCGGGTGCTGACCGGGGGGAGGGCGACGATGCGGCTCGGCGCCCATGTGACGTGGCTCAAGCTGGAGGGCGGGCGGCCGGGCCAGGCGCTCCCCGACGGCCCGGACCGCAAGCGGTTCTTTGACGAACTCGGCCGCTGGCTCGGCGCGTACCTGTCCGGCCAGGTCCGTGATCAGCTGCTGTGAGTTAGCGAAGCGGCCGTCAGGTTACCGTCACTGACACGCTCGGGTACCCCGTAGCGCCGTTCGGCTCGGTTGGCGCCTGATCCGCGGTCTGCGTGTACCCGGTGGCGTCCGTGGCACGCGCCTCGATGGTGTGCTGGCCGGGCGTGGCGTCCCATTCCCACACCCACTGCCGCCAGGTGTCGATGCCAGGCACCGTCGCCAGCCGGGCCTGCTGCCAGGGACCGCGGTTCACTCGCACGTGCACCGCGTCGATCCCCTTGTGCTGGGCCCACGCGACGCCGGCCACCGGCGTCCGGCCCGCCTTCACCGAGCCGCCGGATGGCACGTCGATCCGTGACTCGGTCTTGATGGGTGCCCGCTGCGACCAGCCGCGCTGCACCCAGTAGGCGGTCTCCGCGCCGAACGTCGTCACCTTGATGTCGGTCAGCCACTTGGTGGCCGACACGTACCCGTACAGGCCGGGTGTCACCATACGGACCGGGAACCCGTGCGCGAAGGGGAGGGCGACGCCGTTCATGGCCACCGCGAGCAGCGCGTCCCGCCCATCCATGATGACCTCGACGGGCGTGCCCGAGGTGAAGCCGTCGGTGGAGGTGCACAGCAACTGGTCGGCTCCGGCCCGTATCCCGGCGCTGCGCAGCAGGCTGGCCAGGCTGGGACCGAGCCAGCGGGCATTGCCGACGTAGGGCCCGGCGACCGGGTTGGACACGCACGTGAGCGTGACATAGTCCTCGATCAGCGGGCGCCGGAGCAGTTCCGCGAAGCTGATGTTGATCTCCCGCTCGACCATGCCGTGGATCCGCAGCCGCCAGTTCTGGGTCGTCACCTGCGGGATGAGCAGCGCGGTGTCCACCCGGTAGAAGGCGTCGTTCGGCGTGATGAACGGGCTCAGGCCGCTGATTTTGAAGTCCGTGCCGGGTGGCAGGGCGGGCGCGTGGCTAGCCGCGGCCGGGATGCGCACCGCCGACCTGGCAATGGTGGCGGTGGAGCGTTCGGTCAGCGTCCGCGCGCCGACCAGGCCGACTCCGCCGGCGACCACTGCCACGGAACTGGTGACCAGGAAGCTCCGCCGTGCGGCCAGCGGGGCCAGTGGGCGCGGTGGCCCGGCCACGAAAGGTGGGCGGGGCGGGACCTCGGAGCCGCTCCCGTCCGCGTCCCCCACGGGGGCGCCCCCGCCGCCCAGGCCGGCCGGGCGGCCCTGGCCCGCCGGGGCGCCCAGGCCGGCCGGGGCGCCGCGCCCGCTGGCCCCGGCCGCCGCGGTCGCGATATTCGCGGTGCGGACCAGCTGCGACAGGGCGAAGGCGCCGGCCGCCGCGCCGAACAGGGTCGGCAGGGCGTCCACGACTTCCGCGTTGGGCCTGGTCAGGGCGGCGACCAGGCCGATCACCGCGAAGACCGCCAGCCCGGCCAGGCCGTAACGAAGGCGGCGCATGGCCAGCGCACCGATCATGGCGGCGAACACCGCCAGCACCACCAGGACCCCGCTCACCAGGACGAGCTTGTCATGTGACCCGAAGGTCGAGATTGCGAAGCTCTTCACCGCGGGCGGGGTAAAGTCAATGGCCATGCTGCCGACAGCGGCCACAGGCGAGCCTTGTGGCCTGGCGATTCCGGCAACCAACTGGCCCGCGCTGACCGCAACGAAGCCGGTGATCAGCCCGGCCACCAGGCCGCGGCCGGTGCGTCGTGCGTCAGAGGGAGCGCTCACAGCATCTATTCGTAGCCCATCGCGATCGGGATTGCCGGACCGGGCGCCAAGCCGGGCCAGTCTCGGCAACGAATAAGGGACGTGTGGATGAGGGACAGCGAATCCCGGTCATCGCCAGATGACCGGCCAGATGACTGGAGAGCGGGCCAGCCGGCCGCCCAGGGCAAGCAGCCCGGGCCCCGTGGTGATCTCGGCGCGCTGCTGGCCCAGGTGGCCCGGGGCGATCTGGCCGCCTTCGAGGCGGTCTACGACGGCATCGGCGGCCAGGTGTTCGGCCTGGTCCGCAGCGTGCTGCGGGATCCGGCGCAGGCCGAGGAGGTCGCCCAGGAGGTCTTGCTCGAGGTCTGGCGCACCGCGTCCCGTTTCGACTCCGGCCGGGGGAGCGGGTCGGCGTGGGTGATGACCCTCGCCCACCGGCGCGCGGTCGACCGGGTCAGATCACGGCAAGCATCAGCAGAACGAGAGCTCCGCGCTTCCTCACCGGATATCTCCTACGACGTCGTGGCCGAGACCGTCGAGGCCCGCCTGGACGCAGAACGGGTGCGCAAGTGCCTGGGTGCCCTCACCGAACTCCAGCGGGAGTCGATCACCCTGGCCTACTACGGCGGCTACACCTACCGTGAGGTCGCCGGCCTGCTCGAAGTCGCGGTGGGCACGGTAAAAACGCGGATGCGCGACGGGCTGATCCGGCTGCGCGACTGTCTGGGGGTGGACTGGTGAAGATCCGCCGGACCGATCCGCACACCCTGCTCGGCGCGCACGCGCTCGACGCCCTCACCGGGGCCGAACGGGCCCGGTTCACCCGGCATCTCGGCGTGTGCGAGTCCTGCCGCCAGGAGGCCCGGGGGCTGCAGGAGGCCACGGCACGGCTGGCGGCCGCGGCGGTCACCCGCCCCCCGGACCTGCTGCGGGAACGAGTGCTCGCCACCGCCGCGCGGACCCGGCAACTCCCGCCGCTGACCCGCGTGACCTCGGCCTGGCCGGGCCGCCGCTGGGGCATGGCGATCGCCTGCGGCCTGTTCGCCGTCGCCCTGGCGTTCGGCGGCATCGCGATCGACACGCAGCACGATCTCAGCCAGGAGCAGGCGCACACCCGCGCGATCGCCGCGGTATTGAACGCGCCGGACGCGACCATCATGACCGCCCGGGCGGTCACCGGCGGAAAGGCCACGGTCGTGATGTCCCACCGCGACCACGCGCTGGTCTTCACCGCGGTGAGGCTCCCGGCCCTGCCCTCGTCGCGGCGGTACGAGCTGTGGCTGATGGGCGCGAAGGGAGCGAAGCCGGAGGGAATGCTGCCGGCGGCGCACCAGGGGATGACCGCTCCGGTCGTCGTGAACGGCCTCGCGGCGGGGGACAAGGTCGGCCTGACCGTGGAAGCAGCGGGCGGCGCCAAGCACCCGACGTCCCGGCCGATCCTGCTGCTGGCCCTGCCTTTCTAGGTCAGCTGGGGCCTCCTGAAATCAGCTGGGCCTTCCTGAAATCAGCGGGCCTGAAATCAGCTGGGCCCTCCTGAAATCAGCGGGCCTGAAATCAGCTGGCGAACGTCCAGCGCGTCGGTGAGCCGGTGAAATCGCCGTGCACCATCCCGAAGACACGCTCCGGGCGGACGGAGAATGTGGCGTTCACCGCGGGGTCGAGGAACCCGAATTCGATGTCCGTCGAATATTTCTCGTTCATGAGATCGATGACCCGCCGCAGGCTGGCCGGGTCGGTGATAACCCGCGCGGTGCCCTCCATGATGACCGGGTTGACGGCGTCCTCGGTGGTGACCACGCACCGTGGATCGGCGATCAGGTTCCGCACCTTGCGTGACTGTACGCCGCTGGTGAACCAGAGTTCACTGTCGTCCCACATGCCCCAGACCGGCATGGCGTGCGGGGTGCCGTTGTCGGGGCGGATCGTCGAAACCCAGTAGTTCTGCGCGCTCGTCAGCCGCTGCGCGGCCCATGACCAGGGAAGCAGCCCGCTCCCCTCATCGGCGGACGCGATGCCATAGCCGGGCATGAAGGGCCTGCTCGCCCGCGGGAGCTCCATGCCACCCAGGCTTACCGCCAGCGGGCCCCGGCCGGATGGTGTTTCGGTGATCCCGTGCCCGGCGATCCGATTGTTTCCGGTTGCGGCGGTGGCAGGCTAACGTGGGGACCCGTGAAAGCATCTCCCGAAGCGCAGCTGCGGCTGCTCGAGCTGGCCGACCTGGACGCCGAACTCGGCCGTCTGGATCACCGCCGGCGCACCCTCCCGGAAACCGAGGAGGCTGACCGGCTGGAGGCCAGGGACGCCGCGCTGCGGGACGAGATCTCGTCCCTGGAGGCGCAGGACCGAGACTTTGGACGGGAGCAGGGCAAGGCCGAGGGTGATGTCGAGCAGGTCCGGGCCCGGGTCGAGCGGGACCGCGCGCGGCTCGACGCCGGGCAGGTGTCCTCGCCCCGCGAACTGGAGAACCTGCAGTCAGAAATCGCGTCGCTGGCGCGGCGCCAGTCCGATCTTGAGGAGATCGTGCTGGACGTGATGGAGCGCAGCGAGGCGGCGCAGACCAGGCGGCGATCCGTCGTGGCCGAGCGTGACCAGATCGCGGGCGAGCGCGCCGAGGTCGTGGCCCGTCGGGATGCGGCCCTGGGCGAGATCGCGGAGGAAGCGGGGAAGGCCCAGGATCGCCGGGCGGCGGTCGCGGCCGAGGAACCGGCCGATCTGATGGCGCTGTATGAGAAGCTCCGCGCCCAGCACGGGGTGGGCGCGGCCGCCCTGCGCGGGGGACGCTGCCAGGGCTGCCATCTGTCGCTCAACACGGTGGACCTGAACCACATCCGGGCGGCCGCACCCGACGAGGTGCTCCGCTGCGAGGAATGCCGCCGGATCCTGGTCCGGACTCCCGAGTCCGGCCTGTGACCCGCAAGCTCATCGTTGAAGCCGACGGCGGCTCGCGGGGCAACCCGGGACCGGCCGGATACGGCGCACTGGTGCGCGACGCGCAGACCGGGGATCTGCTGGCCGAGATCGCCGAGAGCGTGGGCCGGGCCACCAACAACGTGGCCGAGTACTCCGGGCTGGTCGCGGGCCTGAGGGCGGCAGCGGACCTGGCTCCGGGGGCCGACGTTGAGGTCCGGATGGATTCCAAGCTGGTGGTCGAGCAGATGTCGGGGCGCTGGCAGATCAAGCATCCCGATCTGCAGCCGCTGGCCGCCGCCGCCCGGGACGCGGCCCGCCGGCTGGGCCGCGTCTCCTACCACTGGGTGCCGCGGGCCCGGAACACTCACGCCGACCGGCTGGCCAACAAGGCCATGGATGACGCGCAACGGCGTGGCGCTGGGGATCGTGAGCGGCGGGGGAGAATACGTTCGGAAGGTAATGGTTCTTCCCCTGGGATCACGGGCCCGGCGGGTGCGCCGCAGCCGGGCCCGGGCTGGACTTCGGCGCGCGGCAAGCCAACCAGCATGGTGCTGCTGCGGCACGGGGAGACCCCGCTGTCGCCGGAGCGGAGGTTCGCCGGCCGCCGCGACATCCCGCTTACCGCCACCGGATTGCGCCAGGCCGAGGCGGCGGCGCAGCGCCTGGCGGCGGGCGGCGGCATCGACGCGATCGTGACCTCCCCCTTGCAGCGGGCGCGGCTCACCGCCGAGGCGGTCGCCGGCGCGACCGGCGCGCCGGTGCGGGTGGATGACGCGTGGATGGAACTGGACTTCGGGGAGTGGGAGGGCCTGAGCTACGCCGAGGCGGCGGAGCGCTGGCCGGATGAGATGGCCGCCTGGCTCAAGGCCTCAGCGGCGGCACCGCCGGGTGGCGAGAGCCTCAGTGCCGCCGCCCGGCGGGTGCTGCCCGCCCTGGGCCGGGTGCTCGACGCGCAGCGGGGGGCCACGGTGGTCGTGGTCAGCCATGTCACCCCGATGAAGATCGTGCTGCGGCATGCGCTGCTCGCCCCGCCGCCCGCGGTGCGTCGGATGCACCTCGACGTGGCGAGCATGTGCGAGATCGACTGGCACGACCAGGGCCTCGGGGTGGTGCGGACCTTCAACGACACCGCGCACCTTCACCCGCGCGAGTGGGCGGTGAGCACCTATGCTGAGGAGCGCGGCGGGTGAGCCGGCCGGGCGGCCGCGCCGGATCATGGATTCCATGAACCGGTGAGGAAGGTCCGGGCTCCGCAGGGCAGGGTGGTCGGTAACGCCGACCCGGGGTGACCCGCGGGATAGTGCCACAGAAAGCAGACCGCCCGTGGCCAGGTCTTCGGCTTGGTCACGGGTAAGGGTGAAACGGTGGTGTAAGAGACCACCAGCGCCCGGAGTGATCCGGGCGGCTTGGTAAACCCCACCTGGAGCAAGGTCAAAAGGGCTCCGCGCTCTTCGGGGCGCGGGGCCTGCGCGAGCGTTCGAGGGCGGCCCGCCCGATGCTCGCGGGTAGACCGCACGAGGCTGCCGGCAACGGCAGTCCCAGATGGATGGCCGCCGGCCCGCGCGAGCGGGTGCACAGAACCCGGCCTACAGGCCGACTCACCCGCCGCCTACGTCTCTGACCTGCACTGAGACGCAGGCAGTGAGACTTTGGGGCACTTTTCCGGACACATTGACCGGGTTCATCAGATGTCAAGGGCGCGCCAAGGGCGCGTCCTTGACACTGATCTTCCACGGCAAGACCGGGCACCTGTCGGGAGGACGGGGAGCGCTAGTTGGCGCCGACGACCTTGAAGTTCTGGTTGACGAAGATGTGGTGCGGCCAGTTGACGCCGATGTAGTGGACCTCATACTCGCCGTTGCTGACCGGGGGGCGCCGCACAGATTGCAGCGGTCAAGGTTGGATACGCCGCCACCGAAGGTCTGGAACTGCTGGTCAACGTCGGTCGGGCTGATCATTTCGCTCCTGCGCGTCAGCATCTAGGCAGGAACGCGCCGCCGAGTCAGATGCGGACCCGTCTCCAGGATGCATCACGATCGTGGCCAGCGCTATCGCTGCCCGCTGAGCGGGCGTGCCGCCAGCGTCAGGCGGGCCGCGGGGAGCGCTCGCGCCGGGCGGCCGGAAGCGCCGCGAGCATCAGCGCTCCGGTGAGGGCGAAGGCGGCCGGGTATCCGATGTGGGCCACGAACAGGCCGAAGACGGCAGGACCAGCCCCGTACCCGGCGTCGTAGGCCAGGTTCCACAGGGCGCTGGCCATGCCGAATCCGGACGCCGGCATACGGTCGATCATCAGCGCGAAGGTAGCGTTCTGGATGATCCCGAAACCCGTCCCGAAAAGGCACATCGCCGCGATAACAGCGGCCGGCGACGCCAGCCAGATCATGGCCGTCATTCCGAGCGACGCGGTAGCCAGGCCCGGAATCAGCAGCCGCGCGTGACCATGCCGGTCGCCGCGCCGCCCCGCCCACCAGCGGCTGATCGTGGCGGAGACGGCCTGAGCGAGCAGGCCGACGGCGGCGATGCTGCCGGATGCCCCGGCCGCGAGCGGAAGGAACGAGACCACCACGCCGGCCGCCACCGTGCTGGCGGCGAAGATGAGGGATAGCCGCAGTTGCCCGCCATGCCGGAGGCCAGCGAGCAGCCCGACCGGCGGCCCGGCGTCGGCGCACGCCTCCTCCTTGCGGACCGCCGCGCCAGGCAGCCACGGGCACGCCGCCAGCGGGACGAGCGCGGTCGCGGCCGTGATGCCTATAACCACCGCGTAGCCATAGTGTCCGGCGAGCCAGACACCTGACGGCAACGCCACGACCGCCGGCACGCAGGCCACGACGCCGGAAAGGCCGAGCCCTTCGCCGCGCCGTCCGGGCGGCAGCAGCATGGCCACCAGTGCTCCCGTGACGACGGTGCCGAGGCCGAAGCCGAGGCCGCGCACGACGCTGACCGCCACGATCGTGACCAGCGGACCGGGGGACAGCAGCGCCAGGGCCGGTACTCCCAGCAGCCCGGCCCCGACGGCGAGAAGGGTCCGGTACCCGTACCTCTTCATCAGGCCAGGCGCGGCAAGTTCCGCCGCCACGGTGCCCAGCAGGAGCACGCCGGTCACGAGCCCGGCCCCTGCGCTCCCGGCACCGGCCGCGGCCGCGTACATCGGCGTCACGGAAAGCAGCAGGTAGAAGCTGGTGAGCATGCCGAAGGACGACAGGAACACCAGGGCCAGGGGACCGCTGACGATCCGCCCTCCCGCCGTGCCGCCGCTGGTGTTCCTGGTGGATTCTGTGTGCGTCAAAGTACTCATGCTGCTGACCATAAGGTCGAAGCGGAGCACTGATAAGTTCCAATGTCATGGTGATTCAGTGGTCCGGTTTGGGACCCGAGCTGCTGCTGCGGCTCGACCGCGATGGCGTTCAGCCGCTGCGCTCCCAGCTGGAGGCCGGAATCCGGGAGGCAATCCGGAACGGCCGGCTTCATGGCGGCGAGCGGTTGCCGTCTTCCCGGGAACTGGCGCGTGAGCTGGGCGTGTCCCGTGGCCTCGTGCAAGAGTGCTACAGCCAGCTGCTATCGGAGGGCTACCTGACGAGCCGGGTTGGCTCGGCCACCCGTGTCGCGGCAGGCGAGTACCCAGCTGCGCCGGCGCCGGTGCAGCGCCCCGCCCCGCCGCCACGGCTGATCGCGGACTTCCGCTCAGGCGTGCCCGATCTGGCGAGCTTCCCGCGAGGCGACTGGGTGTGGGCGACACGGGAGGCATGCCGCAGCGTGGCTACCTCGGACCTCGACTACGGGGACCCGCGCGGCAGCGCCGTGCTGCGCCAGGTGATCGCGGGGTACCTGCGGCGCGTGCGCGCGGCGGCCGCCGATCAGGAGCGGATCGTCGTGAGCACCGGGTTCGCGCAGGGACTCAACCTGGTACTGCGGGCGCTGGCCCGGCTCGGCGTCCGGCGCGCCGCCTTCGAGGATCCCGGCTACGGAGACGCCGAGACCAGTGAGACCGTACGGGCCGCGGGCGCGATGGGCCTGCACGCCGTGCATGTGCCTGTCGACGAGCTCGGCATAGATGTTGCGGCACTGGACGCGAGTGGCGCCCGCGTCGTCGTGGTCACCCCGGCACACCAGTCGCCGACCGGTGTCGTGCTGGCGGCCCAGCGGCGCCACGCCCTGGTGGACTGGGCTGAGCGTAACGACGCATTCATTGTCGAGGACGATTACGACTCCGAGTTCCGTTACGACCGTGAGCCCGTCGGCGTGCTGCAGGGGCTCGCTCCGGACCGCGTCTTCACCATCGGGACGGTCAGCAAGGCGCTGGCACCGGCGGTGCGGCTCGGCTGGGTGCTCGTTCCGGAATCGCTGGTCGACGCGGTCGCGGAGGAGAAGCGGATCAGCGACCGCGGTTCATCCGGCCTGGACCAGCTCGCGGTGGCCGCCCTGCTCGAATCCGGCCGGTATGACCGGCACCTCCGCCGCATGCGCATCATCTACGCCCGCCGCCGCGACGTGCTTATCGACGCCCTCACCCGGCATGCGCCCGGCGTCAGGCTGACCGGTTTGGCCGCGGGGTTCCACGCCGTCGCGCACCTGCCGGACTCGGCCGACGAGCAGGCGGTGGTCATAGCCGCGCGTGAACGCCTGGTCGGCTTGTACGGGATGGGCCGCCACCGAGCGGCACCCACAACCGCGCCCCCTCAGCTGGTGCTCGGATTCGGCCACGTCAGCGAGCGCGCGGTGGAGCCGGGTATCGTCGCCGTCGCTGACTTGCTGCGTTGATCGATCAGCAATGAAAGGAGATCACGATGGGCAGGCTGGTGGTCAGCGAATTCATTTCGCTGGACGGGGTCATCGAAGATCCGGGCGGCAGTGAGGGCACGGAACTGGGGGGCTGGAGTTTCCGGTTCCCGGCTCCCGGTGGCCAGCAGTTCAAGTTCGGGGAACTCCAGGCCAGCGACGTCCAGCTCCTTGGCCGTGTGACCTACGAGGGCTTCGCGGCCGCATGGCCGGCGATGGAGGAGACTGCCGGCGAGTTCGGCAAGCGGATGAACGGCATGCCGAAGGTGGTTGTCTCGACCACCCTCACCGAAGCGACATGGAATAACACGACGATCATCAGCGGCGACGTCGCGGACGCGGTAGCCAGGCTGAAAGACCAATACGACGGCGACATCCTCGTCGCTGGCAGCGCGACCCTGGTTGACACGCTGCGCGAGCACGGCCTGGTCGACGAGTACCGCCTCATGGTGCACCCGGTCGTGCTCGGGCGCGGCAAGCGGCTGTTCAAGGACGGCGCGGCCGAGACCGACCTTGAGCTCGTTGAATCGCGCAAGGTCGGTCCCGATGTGCTGTTGCTGACCTACCGCCCGGCGAGTAAGAAAGCGGACGAGCAGGAAAGCTGACGAGCCGCGGCCGGGAGCTAGCCAGGGCCCGGATGGCTCAGGCCGGAGACCCGGTGATCACGCCAGCTGGGCCTCCTCGGCGACCGTGGCGGCCCATGATGAGGGGAGGCGCGATGAGCGCAAGGCAGTACGACTTCGTCATCGTCGGCGGCGGCTCCGCGGGAAGCGCGCTCGCGAACCGGCTCAGCGCGGACCCGGACAACCGTGTGCTGGTGCTTGAGGCCGGACGTCCCGACTATCGGTGGGACGTTTTCATCCATATGCCTGCGGCCCTGACCTATCCCATCGGAAGCAGGTTCTACGACTGGAAGTACGAGTCGGAACCGGAGCCGTTCATGCACGGCCGCCGGGTCTATCACGCGCGAGGGAAGGTGCTCGGCGGATCGAGCAGCATCAACGGGATGATCTTCCAGCGCGGTAACCCCATGGACTATGAACGCTGGGCGGCTGACCCGGGCATGGAGACGTGGGACTACGCGCATTGCCTGCCGTACTTCAAGAAAATGGAGACGTGCCTGGCCGGCGGGGGGAAGTGGCGTGGCCACGAGGGGCCGCTTGTGCTGGAGCGCGGTCCCGCCACCAGCCCACTGTTCAAGGCATTCTTCGAGGCGGTGCAGCAGGCCGGGTACGAGCTCACCGATGATGTCAACGGCTACCGGCAGGAAGGCTTCGCCCCGTTCGACCGCAACGTTCACCGTGGCAGGCGGCTGAGCGCGGCCCGGGCCTACCTGCATCCCGTCATGGGACGGCCGAACCTGCGGGTGGAGTGCTGGGCGCTGGCAACCAAGATCCTCTTCGAGGGCCCTCGCGCGGTCGGCGTGGAATACCGGCACCAGGGGCAGATCCAGCGCGTGTCCGCCGGGGACGTGATCTTGTGCGGCGGCGCCATCAACTCACCGCAGCTCCTCCAGCTCTCCGGGGTCGGTAACGCCGGCGAGCTCATGGGCCTCGGTGTCGGCATCGTGGCGGACCTGCCCGGCGTCGGCGAGAACCTCCAGGATCACCTTGAGGTGTACATCCAGTACGGGTGCAAGCTCCCGGTTTCGGTGCAACCGGCGCTGCAGTGGCGCAGCCGTCCATGGATCGGGGCGAACTGGCTCTTGTTCCGCAAGGGTCCTGGCGCGACCAACCACTTCGAGGGGGGTGGCTTCGCGCGCAGCAACGCCGATGTCGCCTACCCCAACCTGATGTTCCATTTCCTGCCGATCGCGATCCGCTACGACGGCTCCGTCCCGGCGGGCGGCCATGGCTACCAGGTCCACATCGGCCCCATGTACTCCGATGCCCGCGGCTCGGTGAAAATCACGTCCACCGACCCCCGGGCCCACCCGGCGCTTCGGTTCAACTACCTGTCCACCGCCCAGGACCGTAGGGAGTGGGTGGAGGCTATCCGCGTCGCCCGGAAAATCTTGAATCAGCCGGCCTTCGACAAGTACAGCGACGGCGAGCTGTCACCCGGAACGAGCGTCGAGACCGACGAGCAGATCCTGGACTGGGTGGCCAGGGACGGGGAGACCGCGCTGCACCCCTCATGCACCTGCAGGATGGGCACCGCCGATGGGTCGGTCGTCGATCCAGCGAGCATGAAGGTGCACGGCATCGAGGGCCTGCGCGTCGTGGACGCGTCGGCGATGCCCTATGTCACCAACGGCAACATCTACGCGCCCGTCATGATGCTGGCCGAGAAGGCAGCCGACCTCATCCTCGGGAACACGCCGCTGCCGCCCGAGCCGCTCGAGTTCTACCGCCACTCTCCGGCGGGACCGCCCGGCGCGGATCCGCCCGGTCCTGCGGCCCCGCCCGGTCCTGCGGCCCCGCCCGGCCACGCGGCCTGAGCCCGCGGCCCACGGCCGCGCGCCATAAGCCCACGGCACGCCGGCCGCGGTCACCGGGTCCGGGCGTCCGGGGGTGCCTTAGGGGCGTCGTCGGGGCAGTCGTAGAGGATGACCGTCACCGCGCGGGTCGTCTCCTCGGTGGGGTTCGCGTACCGGTGCGGCATCGAGGACGGGAACTGCATGCTGTCGCCCGGTTCGAGCCGGTAGTGCTCGAACCCGACGGTGATGTCCAGGCGCCCGCTCATGACCAGCACCATCTCAGTGCCCGGATGGGAGTAAAGGGTCGGGTTGGACTGCGCGCCCGGGCCGTAGACAAGCTCAAAGAAATCGAGGTGGCGCATTGTCTGCGGGGTGAGCCGCTCCCAGCGCACCCCGCCTTCGATGTCGATGGTGGCCCGGTCGCCGCGGCGGACCATGTACCGGCCGTGGCCGTCGGGCCCGGTGCGCTCCCGCGCCGGAACGGCCCACCCCTCCGGTGCGGGCGGCGGCACCGCCAGCGGAGGCGCTGCCCCCACCAGCGGGGGTGCTGCCCCGAGCGGGGGCACCGCCGGCACCGCCGCCGGTGTCGGCTCGCGGAAGAACGCGTCCACCGGGACTTGCAGCGCTTGCGCCATCGCGAACAGGGTGGACACCGACGGACGGGACTGGCCGCGCTCGATCTGGCTGATCAGGCTGGGAGTCACGCCTACCTCTCGGGCGAGTTCGGCCACCCTCTTGCCGCGCTGCCCGCGGTGGGCAGCCAAGCGCCGCCCGATATCACTGGCCAGATCCGGCGGGGACGCGCTCCGCGCCCCCGCCTCCGGCGCACCCCCGTCACGTGGTGTCCTGTGGTCGCCGCTGGCGGTTGCTTCAGTAGTCCCACTCGTGTCAGTCATGGTGTATGCAATGCTACTGGAGACGCCCCAGGCCAGGGGGTTCCCCCTGCTGGTTTAGTGCTGCTATCGTCTGGAGCGACAGCTTCACCTGCATTTATTGTCACTGAACTAGGCTACCCGGCCTTCGCAGACCAGGGGCACACGCTGTGGCATCAGAGACCAAAACCGGCGGGGCATGGGCGCCAGCAGCCGGCGAGATGGTGATCGAGCGGGACGTCCCGGTGCCCATGGATGATGGCCTCGCCCTCCGCGCGGACGTCTTCCGGCCGCCCGGGCCGGGACGCCATCCGGTGATCCTGACCTGTGGTCCCTACGCCAAGGGACTCGCGTTCCAGGAGGGGTACGCCGACCAGTGGCGCCTCATGACCGAGCAGCACCCGGACGTCGCGCACGGCTCAAGCAACGTGCACCAGAACTGGGAAGTGGTCGACCCGGAGAAGTGGGTGCCGGACGGCTACGCGTGCGTCCGGGTCGACTCAAGGGGCGCCGGGCGCTCCCCGGGAAAGCTCGATCCGTACTCCCCCAGGGAGACCCGCGACCTGTACGAATGCATCGAGTGGGCGGCCCGCCAGCCGTGGAGCACGGGCCGGATCGGCCTCAACGGCATCTCCTACTACGCGATGAACCAGTGGCACGTGGCTGGCCTGCGCCCCCCGCACCTGGCGGCGATGTGCGTCTGGGAGGGCGCCGCCGACTTCTACCGTGACGCCACCCACCACGGCGGCATCCTCTCCTCGTTCTGGCTGAACTGGTACGACAAGCAGGTCACGGTGGTCCAGCACGGGGTCGGTGACCGCGGCCCGCGGAGCCGGGTCACCGGCGAGACAGTGGCCGGGCCTGAGACGCTGCCCGACGCGGACCTGGCGGCGGCGCGGGTGCCGTTCGGCGAGGAGATCCGCGCGCACCCGCTCGATGACGAGTTCCACCGGGCCCGGTCCGCGCACTGGCCGGAGATCACCGTGCCGTTCCTGACCGCCGCCAACTGGGGCGGGCAGGGCCTGCACACCCGCGGCAGCTTCGAGGGTTTCGTCCGGGGCGCCTCGCCGCGCAAGTGGCTGGAGGTGCACGGCCTGGAGCACTGGACCCACTTCTACACCGACTATGGCGTGGACCTGCAGAAACGCTTCTTTGCCTGCTTCCTGCACGCCGACGACTCCGGGTGGCGGAACCAGCCTCCCGTCCAGCTGCAGGTCCGCACCACTACCGGTTTCACCCAGCGGGCTGAACGAGAGTGGCCGCTGGCCCGCACGGCATGGACGCGGTTCTATCTCCGCCCGGCCAGCCTCGGGCTGAGTACTGCCCCCGGCGCCGCGCCGGAGAGCGTGCCCTACCCGGCCAGCGGGGAGGGCGTGACGTTTACCGCCTCGCCGCTGGACCGGGAGACGGAAATCACCGGGCCGGTGGCTGCCCGGCTCTATGTCTCCTCCACCACGACCGACGCCGACCTGTTCCTCGTGCTGCGGGTGATCGCGCCGGACGGGGGAGACGTGGTGTTCCCCGGCGCGATCGACCCGCACACCCCGGTCGCCCAGGGCTGGCTGCGCATGTCACATCGCAAGCTCGACACCGGCCTCAGCACCTCCTACCGGCCCTACCACAGTCATGACGAGGTCCAGCCGCTGGTCCCGGGCGAGGTGTACAGGTGCGATGTCGAGATCTGGCCGACCAGCCTGGTCATCCCGGCCGGGTACCGGGTGGCGCTGACCGTGCGGGGCCGGGACCACGAAGTGCATTACCCCGGCTCCCCGCGGCTCGGCTCCTTCAAGAATGAGATGACCGGCTGCGGGCCGTTCCTGCACGACGATCCGCTGGACCGCCCGGCGGAACTGACCGGTGGCACGCAGACCCTGTGGGCCGGTCCGCAGCGGCAGCCCTACCTGCTGTTGCCGGTGATCCCTCCTGGCTGACATTCCCGCCCGCCAGCAAGTTTCTTTCCCCGGATCCGGCCTACGCTGCCCAGCGCTGCCGCACAGAGACGGAGGCACGGTTGTCGCAGCAGCCCGCACGAGTGAGGCGAGCGCCATCATGAGCTCGCGCTTCAAGGTCGTCGTCACCGACCAGGTGTTCCCGAGCATCGACAGAGAGGCCGCGCTGCTGGCCGGGATCGGTGGCCACCTGGAAGTCGCGGACGGCACCCCGGACGGTGTCGCGCGGCTGGGAGCCGACGCCGACGCCCTGCTCAACACCTACATGCCGATCACCGACGATCTCCTGTCCCGCCTTCCCGCCTGCAAGATCGTGGCCCGGTACGGCATCGGGGTGGACAATGTGGACCTCACAGCGGCGGCCCGTCGCGGTGTGGTTGTCACCAACGTGCCCGACTACAGCGTCGAGGAGGTCGCGGTACACACGCTCGGCCTGCTGCTCTCGCTGACTCGCCGGCTGCCGGAGGCGGCCGGGCTGGTCGCCGCGGGAGGCTGGGGCCTGGATGGGCTGCGGCCGATCAGGCGGCTGTCCACGCAGCGGATCGGGCTGGTCGGGTTCGGCCGCATCGCCAGGCTGCTGGCCAGCTATCTCGCGGCACTGGGCGGCGAGGTCGTGGTGCACGATCCCTTCGTCCAGCCCGCCCCTGATACTCCGCCGCTGGTCCCGCTGGGCGAGTTGCTGGCCGGCTGCGACGCGGTGTCGTTGCACGCGCCGCTGACGCCGCAGACCCGGGGCCTGATCGGGGCGGCGGAACTGGCCGCGATGAAGCCGGAGGCGGTGCTGGTCAACACCGCGCGCGGCCCGCTCGTCGACATCGATGCCCTGATCGACGCGCTGCGGGCCGGCCAGATCCGCGCCGCCGCCCTCGATGTCCTGGACCGGGAGCCGCCTGCCGGGCGGCTCCCCGATGACCTCCCGAACCTGCTGGTCACGCCGCACATGGCGTACTACTCCGAAGAGTCCATCGCTGAATCACAGGAAAAGGCCGCGACCCAGATCATCAAGGTGCTGACCGGTGGCCAGCCCGACTATCCGGTGCGGCCCTAGAGGGCAACCCGTCCGGGAGCCCCTTCCCGCAGGAAAGGACGACAGGCATGAAGGAAGCGTTCGGTGGCCTGAGCACCGATTGGAAGGAGGGCATCAACTGGGCTCTGGTCCGCGAGTGGCGCCTGTCCCGGGCGAGGGAGGCCATGCACCGGCACGGACTCGGGGCCCTGCTGCTCATGTACGACGAGAACATGCGGTACGTGTCCTCGACCTACACGCCCGGATGGAACCGGCTCAAGCCGGGCCTGCGCTACGTCGTCCTCTGCGAGGGCCGGGAGCCGATCGTCTACGAGCAGGGCGACATCGGGATCCACCTCAAGACCCACAACCCGTGGATCCCGCCGGAGAACGTGCGCCACTCCTACACCTGGATCAAGGGCGCGGCCGGGCCCGCGGCCAGCAACCAGGTCACGAAGTTCACCACCGCCCTGGTGAACGACCTGGAGGAGGCCGGCGTCCTGGACAAGCCGCTCGGCGTGGACTTCATCGACATCAACATGATCCAGGCTTTCCAGCGGGCTGGAGTCACCTGGGTCGACGGGATGACCCCGATGATGGAGGCCCGGTCGATCAAAAGCCCCGACGAGCAGAAGGTTTCGCGCATCGTCGGCGCGATCTGCGATTCGCTGCACTACGAGTTCACCCAGTTCCTCAAGCCCGGCCTGACCGAGAACGAGGTCGCCGCCTTCGGGTTCGAGTACCTCTACAACATCCCCGGCATGGAGGACGTCGAGGACATCATCGTGTCGTCGGGCCCGAACGCCTGGCCGAACTGGCGCAACTTCTCCGACCGCATCATCCGCCCCGGTGAGCTGGTGATCATTGACCTGGCCGCGCTGACCTGGAACGGGTTCAAGTCCTGCGTGTACCGGACGTACTGCGTGGGCGGCACCCCGACCGATGAAATGAGGCAGTACTACAACACCGCGCACACGTGGCTCTGGGATGCCATCGAGGTGGTGCGCCCCGGGGTGACCACCCGGGACATCGCGTCGAAGTGGCCGTCGGCCAAGGAGGCGTGGGGATACGAGGAGGAGGACCAGGCCGCGGCGAACCTGTGGGGGCACGGGCTCGGCCTGGCCCAGTACGACCGGCCGGTCATCTCCCGCATCTGGTCGCTGGACTACCCGGAGGAGATCAAGCCCGGCATGGTGTTCGCGCTCGAGACCCAGCACGGCAAGGTACATGAGTTCGGCGTCCGCCTGGAGGAAATGCTGCTGGTCACCGACGACGGGCATGAGCTGCTGTCGGAGTACAAGTCCGACGAGATCATCATCGCCGGATGAGCGAGCCGGAGGGGCGCGGCGCCGCCTGGACTGGGCCCTTCCGGCGGCTCCTGCCGCTCGGCGGCGAGGCCAGCCGGGCCCAGGGAGCCGACGATGTGCTGGGAGCGAAGGCCGCGCGGCTTGGACGTGCCTGCGCCGCCGGGCTCCCGGTCCTGCCGGGCTGGGTGGTGCCCGTGGCCGAGGCGATCCCGGCGCTGGATGCCGGGGCCGCCGCCGTGCGGGCGGGCAGGCCTGCGGCGGCGCGCCGGGCCGTGCTCGCCCGCCCGCTTGACGACGGCCTCGCCCGCGAGCTGAGGGAAGCCGCGATCAGGCTGGGCGGGCGGGTGATCGTCCGCTCGTCGAGCCCGCTGGAGCGCGACGGACGCTGGTCGGGTGCATTTTCCTCGGTCAGCGAGGTGGGCCCGGACGATATCGCGACGGCCGTTCGCAGTTGCTGGGCGTCGGCTTTCGCCGTGGACCCGCTGGAGCGGCTCGCGCTGTGCGGGCTGCCGCTTGAGGCCCTGCGGCTGGGCGTCCTCCTGCAGCCGGAGATCCGCATGGCGGCTGGCGGGGTCGCCCGGGTCACAGCCGGGGGAGACAGCAGCACTGTGATCGTCGAGGGCATACCGGGTCATCCCGGGCCCATGCTGTCCGGGTGGGCCGACGGAGCGTCCGCGCGGGTGCCGCTGCCGTTCTCCCCGTCCGGCACCCCCTCCATCCGGGGCATGAACCTCGTCGTCCCGCCTGAGCGAGGGCTGCAGGACCTGATCGGACGCGGGACGGTGGCGGCGGTCGCCCGGCTCGCCGCAGCCTGCTACGGGGAACTCGGCGACGACACGATTGAGTGGGCATCATGCGACGGCGAGACCTGGCTGCTCCAGGCCCAGCGCTCAGCCCCCGGCGGCGCGGACGGCGAGACGCGCAGGGGGCCGGCGCCGCGGCCAGCGGTGGCGGCAGGACCGGCCGCACGCGGGGCGCCCGAGGCCCTGCGCCTGCTGGCCGCCGCAGGCCCGGCCGGTCCCGGCCACACGGCTCAGGTGACGGCCGCGCTGCGCGCGGCGGACGCCCACAATGGCCAGCCCGGGTCACGCGAGTGGATGCCGCTGCTGGCCGCCGTGGTGCTGGCCCAGGGCCGCCGCGTGCCGGCCAGCCCTGCGGTCGCGGGGACGGCGGCGGGGCGTCTCGTGGCGTGCCGCCCGCATGAGCGCCCGCCCGGCGACTGCCGGGACGCCATCCTGCTGGTGGACCGCCCGCTGCCGTCCCTGGCGCCGCTGCTGTTCGCGGCCCGCGGCGTCATGACCCGGGCCGGCGCGGCCGGCTCGCATCTGGCCGAGGTCGCCCGCAGCCTCGGCGTGCCGATGGTGATCGGATGCCAGCCCGAGCCGGTGACGGGCCCGTGCGTGGCCGACCGGGACTGGATCGCCGCTATCGACGGCTCAACCGGCGAAGCTGCACTGCTCGCTGGGTGAGGACACGTAAGAATGATCGATGACAGCAAAGGTGGCGAGCATGGTGCGATGGGGAATTGTGGGGCTGGGCCGGATAGCTGGTACTGAGATCGCCCCCGCGATCAATGCCAGCAAGAACGGGGTCTTGCAGGCCGTGGTCAGCCGCGACCAGGGGCGGGCCGACAGCTTCGCGCAACAGCACCAGGCGGCCCGCGGGCTCACAGACTACGCCGAGATGCTGGCCGACCCGGAGGTGGACGCGGTCTACATTGCCACCCCGAACGCCCTGCACGCCGACCAGGTGGTGGCGGCCGCGGAGGCCGGCAAGCACGTGATGTGCGACAAGCCGCTGGCGACCAGCACCGCTGAGGCCCGGCGGGCGGCGGCCGCGTGCGAGGCGGCCGGAGTCCGGCTGGGGATCACCTTCCAGACCCGGTTCCACGACGCCTTCGTGCCGTGCCGGGAGGCGATCCAGGATGGCTCGCTGGGAGACATCCGGGTGGTGCAGGTGGAGATGAGCTCGGGCCGGACCCTGCTGAAGGGGTGGCGCACCGACCCGGCGCTCGCCGGACTGGGCACCATCAACAACATCGGCGTGCATGCCTTCGACCTGATCCGCTACCTGCTCGGGGCCGAGGTCACCGAGACGACGGCCATGGTCGGGCATGAAAGCGGGCTGGACCCGGAGACGCTCGCGCTCGTGCTGCTCCGGTTTGACACGGGCGCGCTCGCCTACGTCAACGTGAATCAGTCCGTCCCCCGCTACCAGGCGGACATCAGCGTCTACGGCACGAAGGGCACGGTGCTCGGCCGGTCCTGCACCCGGCCGAACATGACCGGGACGCTGAGCGTCCTGACCGAGGACGGGGACACCACGGTCGAGACGTCCAGCTTCGACGCCTACAGCAAGGCGGTAGCCGCCTTCGAGGACGCCATCAGCGACGGCCGTGAGCCCAGCCCGTCCGGGCAGGATGGGGTGCGCAGCGTCGAGCTGACGACCGCCATCGCGGAATCGATCAGGGCCGGTCGCACGGTGGCGCTCGTCCCGTAGGCGGCTCAGCGCGAGAGCATGCCTTTCAGCACCGCGAACACACTCGCCGGGTCCTCATCGAGGCGCCCCTGCGCGAGCGCGGCCAGGTGAAGCTGCGCGCTCGCCGCGAACAGCGGCAGCGGGCAGCGGACCTCCCGGCTGAGCCCGCTGATGAGGTCGATGTCCTTCTGGAAATACTCCAGGCGCATGTTGGCTTCCGAGAAGTCGCCCGCGATCATCATCGGGCCCCGGACCTCGAGCATCCGGGAGTTCCCCGCCCCGTCGGAGAGCGCCTCCAGCGCGAGCGCGGGGTCGAGGCCCGCGCGCTCCGCGAAGACCAGCGCCTCTGCGGCCGCTGTGTGGTGCACGGTGACCAGGTGGTTGGCGATCAGCTTCATCCGCATCCCGTTGCCGAACGCGCCGACCTCGTACTGGACCCTGGAGAACGCCGCGAGCACCGGCCTGCACCGCTCGATGGCTTCCGGCTCGCCGCTGGCGTACACGGCCACGTCGCGGGTCCGCATCTGGCTCGCCGTGCCGCTGAGCGGGCAGTCCAGCATCACCGCGCCGGCCTGCGCGAGCACCTGCCGCGCCGCCTCCTTTTCGTCGAGTGGCAGGGTGCTCGTCTCGACCACGATCAGCCCGGGGGAGGCCGCGGCCGCGAGCCCGTCGCTGGCGTTGACGACCGCCCGGAGGGCGGCCACCGAGGGCAGCGAGGTAATGACCACGTCGGCTGAGTCCGCGGCCTCACCAGGGCTCGCGGCCGCCCGGCCGCCGGCGTCTTCGAGCGCGGTGGCCGCTTCCTGACGCACGTCGTAGCCCTGGACCGCGAAGCCGGCCGCGAGCAGGTGCCTGGACATCGGACTTCCCATGTTGCCCAGCCCGATGACGGCTACGGTCGCCTTCTCAGATGCCATATCAGTGCCGTCCCTTGGGTAGCGGGCCGGGCGATGCCAGCCCTTGACTGACTCTCTTGTTGTTCCTCACCCGCAATGGCGCAGCCCCGGGCCCGGGACAAAGCGCCCAGACGGTTCCCCGGCCGGCTGGCCGGCCCAGGCGGCCAGGCGGCCGCGCAGCATCGTTCCCACCACCCGGCCGCGCACCTCCCGTCCCGCATACGGGGTCCACCCCGACCGGGAGCGGACATGATCGTCGCTGAGGACCCAGCGCGCCCCGGGGTCGACCAGCGCCAGGTCGGCGTCGCACCCGGGGCGCAGGTCACCTTTGCCGGCCAGGCCGTAGCGGCGCGCGGGCGCGGTCGCGTAGGCCTCGACCATGCGTTCCAGGGAAATGTGCCCGCTCAGCGCCGCGTCGATCAGCAGCGGTGCGGTGGTGTCCAGGCCGGGCAGTCCGAAATGGACTTCCCAGATCGATCCCGCCGCTTTCTGCTGCCGGGTGGACGGTGCGTGATCCGAGGCCAGGTGGTGGATGCGCCGGTCGTGCAGGGCCGCCCACATGCGGTCCCGGTCCAGGCTGCTCCGCAGCCGGGCCGGCGGCGTGAACTTGCGGAGCGCGCCGTGCTCGGCCACCTCTTCCTCCCCGAGCAGCAGGTACTGCGGGCAGCTCTCGGCCACGACCGCCGCGCCGGCCGCGGCCGCGGCGGTCACGATGTCGAGCATTTCGGCGCAGCTGGCGTGGGCCACGGTGGCCTGCGCCCCGGTCAGCCGGGCCAGCAGGCATGCCGTGGTGGTGGCGACCAGTTCGGCCTCGCGCGAGCGCCACTCGGGCAGGATCCACGGGTCCTGCCGCCCCAGCGCCCGGAGCCTGCGCTCGGCGGCCGCGGTGATCGGCCCGTCCTCACAGTGGATCAGGCTGGGCGCGCCGAGCCCGGACAGCAGGCCCAGCGCCTCCAGCAGCACGTCGGTGCCGAGCCCGGGAATGCCGTGGGTGTCGCAGGTGAAGATCTTGAAGAAGCTGATGCCGCCTTGCCAGAGCGCCGCCAGGTCGTCGAGGCGATCCGGCCAGACGTGGGCGGCCAGCCCGTAGTCCACCCAGGACCGGCCGCTGATCAGGTCCAGCTTCTCCCGCAGTTGGCCGGGGCTGGTCACCGGCCAGCCATGCGTGTGCTCGACGATCGTGGTGACCCCCTGGTGGAGCGCCGCCGAGGTCCCGGCCGGGAAATCCTCGCGGCTGCCGTCGCCCGGGTCCATCAGGTGCACATGGGTGTCGACGAAGCCGGGGAGCACAAGCAATCCGGTGGCGTCGATCTCGCTGCTCGCATCGGCCGGCCCGCCGGAGGGCAGCAGGGCGGTGATCTGGCCGGCCCGGATCAGCAGATCGAGCGTGGCCCGGCCACGGGCGGTGACCACCGTGCCGCCGCGGATGACGGTCGTCCGGGCCGGGTCACCGCCGGGCCGGGCCGGGTCACCGGCGGGCCGGGGCGGGTCACCGCCAGGCTGGGCCGGGCCGCCGGTGCGGTCAGACATTGCGGCCGTGGCGGTGCCCCTCGAAGACTGCCTCGTACGTTCCCCGCGGCGCCACGGCGTCCCCGATCACGGCGCAGGAGAGCCCGGCCCGCCGGGCCGCCTCGGCGAGTGAGTTCACCGACTGCCGCGCGGTGGCCATCACGACCGCGTCGGCGCGGACCTCGACGGTCCGGTCCGGTGCGTAGACGTTGTAGAGGGTGACGGAGGCCGGGGTCATCTCGCGGACGAAGTGGTCCACATACAACTGCACGCCGCTCTCGTACACCTGCGGCATGATCCATTCGAAGTAGGCGTCGGCCAGGGTCTCGGACCCCACCATGGGCCATCTGGTCACCAGGCGTACCGTCGTAGCGCCGTTGCGCGCGGCGTGTACGGCGATGAGCGGGCCGATCAGGTCGGCCTGGTCATCGAGGACGAGCACATCCCCGCTCAGCTCGGCCTGGCCGGTCACCACTTCGTCCCAGCCCAGGCAGCGCGCCTGGTCCGCGCCGGGCAGCGCGGCTCCGGTCCAGCCCTGGAAGCCGTCCCGGCAGACCCGGGAGCCGGTGGCCACCACCACATGGTCGGCCCGCTCGTCGTGGCAGAGTGCGGCCAGCGATTCGTCCGTCACCTCCGCGCCAGTGTGGATCCGCACGCCCGCCTTGCGGGCCTGGGCCTCCAGCCACCGGGCGATCTCCCGGTAGGTGCCGCGCCCCGGCAGCAGCGACTGGAGACGGACGTGGCCGCCGAGCTCGGCGTCTTTCTCATGCACCGACACATTGTGCCCGCGCATGGCCGCGATGCGGGCGAACTCCAGGCCAGCCGGGCCACCACCGACCACGACGATCCGTTTGGGAGCGCTGGTCTGCAGCGGCGCCGCCTTCCCCCAGTGCCTTTCCCGGCCGACCGCCGGGTTGTACACGCACTGCACGCGCATGCCCCTCGACACGCTCTTCCAGCAGTGGTTGGCCGCGACACACTGGCGGATATCGTCGCTGCGATCCTGGGCGACCTTCATCACCCAGTCCGGGTCGGCGAACAGCTGGCGGGCGAGCCCGATCGCGTCGGCCACGCCCGACGCCAGCAGTTCCTCGGCGACCTCGGGGGTGGTGATCCGGCCGACGGCGAAGACGGGCTTGCTGCTCACCTCGCGGATCGCCGCCGCGTAGTCGCGCTCCCACCCGCCCTCGAAATGCATCGGCGCGTGGATGAACTGATGGTGCACGCCGACGCTGACATCGACGAAATCCACGTCCGCCCCGGCCTGCAGGTCCTGCACGATCTGCAGCACGTCGGCCTCTTCGAGGTCACCCGGCCACAGTGAGGTCGAGTTGATCCGGAACCCGAGGAAGGCGTCGGGACCGATCGCGGCCCGCATCCGGCGCAGGGCCTCCAGGGAGAACCGGAGGCGCGCCTGGTAGCTGCCGCCCCATTGGTCCGTCCGCTTGTTGTAGAGGGGGGAGAGAAACTGCCAGGACAGGTAGCCGTGGCTGAGGTGAAACTCCACCCCGTCCAGGCCGGCCTCGATGGCCCGCCGGGCCGCGCTGGCGTGGCAGTCGAGGATCTCCTCGATCTCTTCCTCGGAAAGTTCCTTCGGGGTGTGCCCGCCGGGGAACTCACCGAGCGGCACCTGGCTCGGCGCCATGGTGTACCAGGTCGCGTCGAGGTCGTAGCCGGGGTCTTCCTTGTACTGGGGGAAGCCGCGAACGCCGGTGTGGCGGAGTTGCACCGCGAGCTTGGCGCCGTGGCGGTGGACTGCCTCGGCGACGCCCGCGAAGCCGGCGATCTGCGAGTCGTCCCACAGGCCGGGCTGCGCGAGCGGGGCGGCGATCGAGCTGCGGTGCACGTGGGTGCCGCCGATGATGATCAGGCCGACGCCGCCGCTGGCGCGCTCCTCGTAGTAAGGGGCGGCGAGGTCATTGAACCGCGCCGACTGCGGGTCGCTGACCCAGGAGGGGCAGGTGGGCGGGAACACGATCCGGTTCTTCAGCGACTGCCCGCGCAGGGGCAGCTCACTGAAGAGCCGGGGGAACCGGCGTGCGCTCTGCTGCCCGCTCGCCTGCGGGGCCCCACCCACCTCCCCATCCCCCTTCACTGGCGCCGCCTTCCCTCGTCGCTCGTTCCTCGCTCCTCAGTCCAGGCAACGCCGCGCCCCTCCGGCTCGCTCATGTTTGGTCTCCCGCTCGCCGCACACCTAGTCCCTTCCTGGCACGTGCATGAACTTGCTCATCGTGAAGCCGCCGTCGATCAGCACGTCCGTCCCGGTCACGTAGCCGGCGTCGGCCGAGGCCAGGTAGTGCACCAGCGAGGCGACCTCGTCCGGGTTGGCGATGCGGCCTAGCGGCGCGATCGCGCTCCGCCCGGCCAGGATCTCCGGGCGGCTGTACAGGTCCTCGGTCATCGGCGTGCGGACCATGCCCGGGCTGACCGACAGCGAGCGCACGCCCCGGCCGGCCCATTCGATCGCGAAACTCTTGGCCAGCATCATGAGCGCCGCCTTGCACGGCGCGTAGGCGCCGGTGTTCGGGTAGGGCGCGTGCGCGGCGGTCGAGCCGACGAACACGAGCACGCCCGAGCCCTGGCGGAGCATCAGCGTGCCCAGTTCCCGGCCGAGCAGGAAGCCACCGCGGAGGCCGACGGCGAGCAGCCGGTCGAAGCTCTCCGTCGGCAGCGATTCGAGGTGACCTGGCATGCGCTGGATCGCGGCGTGCACCAGCACGTCCGCGCGCCCGAAGCGCTCATCGATGGCGGCGGCCATCCACTGGACCGCTGCCTCGTCGGACACGTCGATGCCGAAGGCCATGGCGGTTCCGCCGGCCTCCTCGACCTCGGCGGCGACGGCGTCGCAGGTCCGCTGATCCACGTCGATCGCCGCGATCGCGGCCCCGTCGGCGGCGAAACGCAGCGCGCTGGCCCGCCCGATGCCGCCGCCCGCGCCGCTGATAACGACGACTCGCGGCACCTGTCCGGGGTCCGTGGGGCCGGGGCCGGCCTGAGCCGGCCCCGGTACCATCGACGGCTGCTGGGCCGTCACCGAACCTTCGCTTCCGCGGCGCTGACGGTCGCGGCGGTGATTGTCTCGAGTAGCTGGAGGGACCCGGAAGGCGACGCCTTCACCACGTTCCACGGACCCGACACGTTGTGGTACTTGTCGTAGTCCATCGGGCCGCTGGCACCGTCGTAGTTGATCTTCTGTCCCTTCTTCAGCGCCGCCACGCCGGCCGCATAGGTGAACACCATGGTGCCGGGGGGGTTCGAGGCTAGGACCAGCCCACGCGTGATGTCGGTATTCGTCGTGCCCTTGGCGGCGTCCATCGCGAGCGCCATGTCGATGACCCCGTCATAGGCATAGTTCGCGCCGGACAGCGGGGCCGAGTGGAACAGTTTCTGGTATTCGGCGTTGAAGACCGGCCCGGCGCCCGTGGTAGGCGTGCCGCCTTCCACCGAGGTGACCTCGGCGTGGGCGGTGGCCGCGCCGACCGCACTGATCCAGTCGGCGCCCGCCGTGAGGTCAGTCCCGATGAAGGGAAGCTTCGTGCCGTTGAGACCCTTGAGCCCGGTGAAGAAGGTCGCGGCGGTAGGCGAGTCCAGCTGCCCGAGGATGACCTGCGGGTGCGAGGCGAGCAACTTCACGATCTCCGAGTTGTAGGAACTCTGTCCCGGGGTGACGTTCACGACCGTGGTCAGCGAGCCGCCCAGCTTGGTGTAGTCGTTCTTGAGGAATGGCTCGAGTTCCTGCTGGGAAGCCTCGGTGGTGAACAGGATCGCCGCCTTCGTGTACCCCTTCTCCCGGGCGTACAGCGCCAGCGCGAGCGCGAGCTGCGAATCCGAGGGGTTGATGCGCCAGATCCACGGGTCCGTGTTGTTGTCGAATGCGGTCGAGCCGCCGTTGAACATGTCCGGGATCTGGTTCCGGTCGATGATCGGGTGCACCCCGAAGATTTCCAGCGTGGTCGGCCCGATGATCCCGACCGGATGATTCTTGGCCAGTTCCTGCTGCAGCGAGGGAACGGCATCAGCCGGGTCACCGTGCGTGTCCACCCGGTCCAGGACCAGCTTCTGCCCCATGATCCCGCCCGCGGCGTTCACCATCGCGGCCCCGGCCACAGCTCCGTTGTACATAGCCTGCCCAATTCCCGAGTAGGCCCCCGTGTCGGAGCCGAGCACGGTCATGTGGATCGAGCCGCCGGTGCTGCCACCGCCGCCGGAGCCCGACGAGGTGCCCGAGCTGCCACATGCCGCCAGGGTCAACGCGCCGACGCTGGCCAGCGCGACGAAACCGCCGGCCCGTCTTCTCCTGTGCCCCTGCTGTATCAAGCGTGTCATGGCCCCAGCCCTTTCTCTCTTGCCACTGTTGTTGTCCGGCGCCGGCGCTGTCTGCTCGCGGGTGGGCAGCCAGCCGCCTAGCCGCCTAGGTACATGTCCACGAGTTCACGTCGGCCAAGAAGTTCCGGCCCGGGGCCTTCCGCGACGGTCTCGCCGTTCACCATCACGTACGCCCATTCGGCGTGCCCGAGGGCCCGCCTGGTGTTCTGCTCCACCACGAGCACGCCGATGCCCCGGCTCTGGACGGCCAGGATGTGCTCCCACACCTGCCCCTCCACCAGGGGGGCCAGGCCGGCGGTCGGCTCGTCGAGCAGCAGCAACGTTGGTTCGGCCATCAGCGCCCGGGACAGGGCGAGCATGCTGCGCTGCCCGCCGCTCAGGGTGCCGGCGGGCCGGCCGAGCGCGGGCCGCAGATCGGGGAACAGGTCGCAGACCATGTCGACCCGCGCTTTGACTCCTGACCGGCGCCGATACGCCCCCACCAGCAGGTTCTCGTGCACGGTCAGGGTGGCGAAGGTGTTGGCGACCTGCGGTACATAACCGAGGCCCCGGGCCACGCGCTGATCTGTGGACAGGCGTGACACATCCTCGTCCTGGAACATGATCCGTCCCTGGTCCAGGCTCAGCTCGCCGGCCAGCGCCTTCAATGCGGTCGACTTGCCCGCTCCATTCGGCCCGACAATGCAGTTCAGGCCGCCGGTCCCGACGCTGAGGGAGGCGCCGCGCACGACCGGGGCCCCGCCGTACCCGACCACGATGCCCTCGGCTGAGAGTTGTGCTGATTCAGGCATGGGGCGCGCCCTGACCCAGGTAGGCCTCGACCACCTGCTGGTTTTTCCGTAGTTCGGTCATGGTGCCTTCCCCAATCACTGCGCCGGCGCCCATCACGATCACGTTGTCGCAGGTACGTTCGACGAAGCGCAGGTTGTGCTCCACGATCACGACGGTCACGCCGCTATCGCGCAGATCGGTGATCGCCCGGCCCAGTTCCTCTGCCAGCACCGGATTCACGCCCGCGAGCGGCTCGTCAAGCAGCACGATCTTCGGTGCCGCCATGGCGACCCGGGCGAACTCGAGCAGGCGCTTCTGCCCGCCGCTCAGGCTGCCCGCGGGCTCGTGTGCCACCGGCGTGAGCTTCAGCCGCTCCAGCAGGCCAGCGGCCCGTTCCTCGAGTAGCCGTTCCCGCCTGCCCAGCGCGCGGCGCGCGAACAGCGCCCGCCAGATGGTCTCCTGCCGCTCGGCCGGAGCGGCCGCGATCACATTCTCGGTCACGGTCAGCGCGGGCCACTCGCGCGCCACCTGGAAGGTGCGGACCAGGCCCTGCCGGCTCGTCCAGTCGAGGCTGTGACCCTGGATCTCCTGCCCGTTCAGGCGGATGATCCCCTTATCCGGCTTGATCAGCCCGGAGATCAGGTTGATCGCGGTGCTCTTGCCCGCCCCGTTGGGCCCGACGAGCCCGGTAATGCTGTGCGGAGGCACCGAGAACGTGCAGCCCTGGACGGCACGCACCCCGCCGAAGCTTTTCCAGAGGTCGATGACGTCGAGCGCGGGTGTCACCGCTGGGCTGGCCACCACGTCAGCTCTCGCCCGACCCGGCCGCACGGCGGGCGCGCCAGTTCCACGATCCTGCGGTGCGCAACTGCCCGCTCATGGTCTTCAGCTCCGGCAGGAGGCCTGCCGGGCGGAACCGCAGGACCACGATGATGAGCAGCCCGATGGCGATGGCCTGCACCGCCGGGCCCGCGTTCGAGTTGCTGCCGAAGGCCGGTATGAGCTGGGTCAGCTGCGGAAACGCGACCAGCACTATTACCGCCCCGGCCACGGCGCCGAAGCTGTTGGCTGTCCCGCCGACCAGGAGCGCGCCATAGAGCAGGAAAGTCTCCAGAGGCGACCACGACGCCGGGTTGAACGCCGATATGTAGTGCATGAACAGGCTGCCGCCCAGGCCGGCGACCACGCCGCCGATGACGTACGCCTTGAGCCGCAGCCGGTAGGGGTTTCGCCCGTACGCAGCCGCGGCCACCTCGTCCTCGCGGACGGACTTGACCGCCCGGCCGAATGGGCTGCGGCGGATGAGCTCGAGGATCACGAACACGGCGGCCAGGATGACCACGCACAGGCCGAAATAGAAGGTCTGGTAGGGCTGCGGGCCGAGGTGCAGCACGCCCTCGAAGGGCTGGCTCGCACCGTACAGGCCGTTGTAGCCGTTGAACAGCGGGGTGTACTGGCTGATCACGGTGTATCCGATGATCGTCGTCGCCACCGTGACGATGGCGAAGTATTCAGCGCGGAGGTTTCGCAGCGCGACCGAGCCGATGGCCAGGGACAGCAGGCCAGTGACGATCCCGGCTCCGAGGAACCCGACCACGAAAGGAAGGTTCAGGCCGAGAATGTAGTGCACCCCCGGCTGCGTGCTGGCGGCCGGCAGGGTCAGCACGCCGTCCACATAGGCGCCGAGCGCGACGAACAGGTAGTACCCGAGATCCAGCTCGCCGCCCAGTCCCCAGCGGGAGTTCAGCCCGAGGGTGAGCAGGGCCGTGATCGCGGCCAGGGTGCCGATGCTGACGAGGTACTGGAGCATGTCTTCGCCTCAGGCAGCCGCAGGCCGGCGGGTGGTCACGAGGCCCTGCGGGCGCAATAGCAGGGCGAGGATGAGCAGTATGAACGCGACTACGGTCTTGTAGTTGGAGCTGATGTACAGCGCGCTCACCTCCATGGTGATGCCGACGACCAGGGAGCCGGCCATTGCGCCGTAAGGCTGGCCAATGCCGCCGAGGATCGCGGCTGCGAACACGATGAGCAGGAACTGGAAGCCCATGGCCGGGTACAGGCCGCCGGTGGTGATGCCGAGAACGAAACCGGCCAGGCCGGCCATGGCTCCGGTCAGGACCCAGGTCCGGTTGATGACCTGCGCGGAGTTGATCCCGCTGGCCTGGGCCAGGGAGAGGTTCTCGGCGACGGCCCGCTGGGCCCGGCCGAAGTAGGTGTACTTCAGCAGCACGTGGATAGCGGCCATGATCGCGACCGCGAGGACGATGATCACTTCCTGCTGGGTGGTGAAGAGGAACGGGCCGAGGTGATGTGGTGTCCCCCCGCCCAGGGGCAGCGGCTGGGTGGAGCCGCCGAAGATGAGCAGCACCGTGTTCTGGATGACGATCGAGGCCGCGATCGTGAGCACGAAGAGGGTCAGGCGGGCGACTTTCCGCCGCCGGAACGGCCCGAACAGCAGCTTGTTGATGGCGACGCCGAGGACGCATCCGGCGGCGATGGCGGCGAGCGCCGCCAGGAGCGTGTTGTGGACCGCCCGCTCAGTGACGAGCGCGGCGTAGGCGCCGACGGTCATCAATTCGCCATGGGCGAAGTTGGGTACCCGGGTCACCCCGAACTGGAGGGACAGCGCCACGGTCGAGATGGCCAGCACCGACGCTGTCACCAGCCCGAAGCCGATCCCGAGAAGCAGCGTGTTCATTCCCGCACGCGCGCAGCGGTCGACGCGGTCGGGCCGAAGCGGCCGCGCCCGCATGGCACCGGCGCTGGGACGCGGACAGGACCGCCGCCGCGCCGCGCAGCCCCGCTGCCGGGACGGCCTGGCCTGGGCACCGCCTGCGCGTCGCGGGCGGGCTCGTCGTCTACCACTGTGGTTCCTCCCGTTCGCGTCTTCGCGTCGAGGAATCGTCCGCCCATGCGCGGTCAGAATCACCTGACACGCGGTGTTGGGGAGCCCGCCTGCTGCCAATAGCAGGATTAAAGTCGCAAGTTAGCATGACTACAGAGGAGCGTCAACAGCCTTGCTGGTCAGCCCCAGGAGGCATAGTGTCGCTTGACACCGACCCGATGTGATCAGGAGGAGCCTGACGTGTTTCTCGACGTTCACAACCACGTCATCCCCGATGCCGTGCTGCGCCTCGGCGAACAGGAGCCAGGGCTCGGCTTCTCGGTCGAGGGTGGGGTGTGGCGCGGCCCCCACCATGTGCCGTTCACGCTCCTGGACACGTTCCGCAGCCCGGAGGAGAAAATCAGGGACCTCGGCGAGCGCGGGCTCTGGGGAGCAGTTATCTCCCCGGCCCCCGTGCTGTTCGGGTATGACCTCCAGGGTGACCTGGCGGATGCGCTGTGCTCGGCCAGCAACGACGGGATGGCGGAGTTCTGTGCTTACGCACCAGACCGCATGCACTGGCTGGCCAACCTGCCGATGCAGGCCCCCGAGCAGGCGGCACGGACCTTCCGCGACGCGGTCGCGGCCGGGGCGGTCGGGGCCGCTATCGGGACGTCGATCGCCGGCCGCCGCCTCGACGAGAAGGAGTTCGACGTCTTCTGGGCCGAGGCGGACGCTCTAGGGCGTCCCGTGCTCGTGCACCCGGCGTTCAACTGCAGCCACCCGGCACTAGGGGAGTGGTACTTGCAGAACGCCATCGGCAACCCGCTCGAGACGACGATCGTGGTGGAGCGGCTCATCTGTGCCGGGGTGCTGGATCGCTACCCCCGGGTGCGCCTGGTGCTCATGCACGGAGGCGGCTTCCTCCCGTACCAGACCGGGCGCCTGGTCCACGCCCGCCGCGTGCGCCCGGAACTCGCGGACACGCCCGCCGACGCCTGGTCGTTCTTCGGCCAACTGTACTTCGACACGATCACCCATGACGCGCAGGCGCTGCGCTACCTCGTCGAGCGGGTCGGCGTCGACCACGTCGTCCTGGGTACCGACCTGCCCTTCGACATGGCGCTCTCGGCGCCGGTGGCCACGCTGACCGAGGCGCTCGACGAGGACCAGATCCAGGCCGTCGCGGTCCGCAACCCTCGCGCGCTCTTCGACCTCGGCTAAGACGCGGCCCGCTGCGCGGGCGGCACCGTAGTCGCCCGTGCTGCTGAGAGGCGGTGCGTGCTCGGCGTTGTAACGTGCCCTTGCGGCGCTGCCGCGGGCTGCCAGCGCCGCGTAGAAATCCTCTGGCGAGCCCTCTTCACGCTGCCCTGCCGCTACCAGCCACGGAAGATCGGCATCGACCCATACAGCACCGCGCCATCGCTGGATCTACGAACGGCCAAGGGTGTCGAGCAGCAGATCCCGGTGGCGGCCGGAATCCAGTGTAAATAGCGGGCGTGGGTTCCGGCTTCGTGGTCAGGTTATGGGATGGCTGCGGCAGTTTCAGGGCTGGTCGCCGGGTGGCTGGTAGGAGGGTGGCGTGTCGTGCAGCGGTCATGGGCGGCCGGCGGTCACCGGTAGGTCGAGGTAGCTCACGAGAAGATCGCTTAGTTCCCTGGGGTGGCTGAGCGCGGCGCAATGACAGGCGGGTATCTCGTCGGGGACGGCGCCCAGGCGCTCTTGTGCCAGCCGCCGCATGAAGGCGGCGGGGAAGAACTGGTCGTCCTGGCAGAGGATGAACTTGGTGGGCACATCCGGCCACGCATCCAGCGGCCAGGGCGTGTCCCAGACCGCCGGGGATTCCCCGCGCCCGCCCCTTCGCAGAGCTTCCTCGGCCAGCGGGCGCGGTATTCCGTTGTAGAAGCTGATGAGCGGGTCGTCGTGGCCGGTCTTGCCGCCGTCAAGCCTGGCCTGCTCCTCGGCGGCCTGCCGGTAGCCGGTGTTGCTCCACCACTGGCCCGGGCTCTCTCCGGGGACCGGGATCATCCCGGCGAGCAGCACGAGCAGCCGCGCCGGGAGCTGGCTGGCCGCCAAGGTGGCGGTGAACGCGCCGTAGGACTGTCCCACGATCACCAGATCCTGCCGGCCGCCGGCCGCGTCGGTCACGGTGCCCGCGTAATCGTCCAGGCTCGCCGTGTCGTTGTCGCACGGCATGTCCGGCGCGATCGTGTGGTGCCCCCGGGCTCGCAACTCCGCCTCGGTCAGGTGCCAGTACCAGCCGGCGTCACCGGCGCCATGAATCAGCACGAAGGTCGCCATGGCTGCGGGCCTTTCCAGTCGGAACCGGGTGGGGACGCCGGGGCGCGGATCAGGGGGTTCGTGATCAGGCTAGACGACGGTGCTGACAGTTCCGGACCGCCGGCGGGCTAGGCGGTGGCGGCCGTGCGCGGCCGGAGCTGGCGGGGTGGTTCGAGCAGCGAGCGGCGCAGGTCCTGTTGCGCCCGTGTCGTGCCGCGTCGATGAGGCCGCCGGTGAGACTGCGTCCCCGGCCGCCCGCTGGGGATGGCCGGGGACGTGAGGCGCCACTGGGTCGTGGTTCAGAGGCGTTCGAACGGGATCTTCTCGCCGGCCTCGATGCCGATGGGCAGCCGGTTCTCGGCCGGCGGCAGCGGGCAGGTAGCAAGGTCGGTGTAGGCACACGGCAGGTTCACCGCGCGGTTGAAGTCGATCGTCACCTGGCCCTGGCGGCCGGGCGCATCGACCTGAACGGAACGGTTCGCCGCGTAGGTGGTCACGCCGGACGTCGCGTCGGTGAACAGGGCGAGCAGGCTGCCAGGCTGCTTGCCGTTGAACATGGTGAGGCGGAAAGCGCTGCCGTCGAGGGCGAACTCGACCTGCCCGGGGGAGGCGTAGACATGCCGCAGACCCTCGACGGCGGCGCCCACAGTGACGTTTCTGGGGGCCTCGAACGGGATGTAGCGGCCCGTCGCCACCCAGCGCGGGTCCGGGTCGTACGCGGGCACGCCGGCGAAGTTCGCCCGGAGCGGATGGTCGGGATGGCGCGGGCGCACGATGTCGTGCCCGCCGCGCTTGGCCACCTCGACCACAGCGTCGCCGAAGCCGGCGAAGAGGCTGTCGCGCTCGCCGATGACCCCGAAGCTGTAGCTGCCGCAGACCGCGGCACCGCCGATAGTCAGCTGCTCACCCTCGGCCAGCTGCACCGTGACGCCGGCGCCGGTGCTCGACCAGGTTCCCGGCGCATCGTCGAAGCGGGCCGGCTCAGCATTGAGCCAGTTCAGGCTGGTCACCGCGAGAAAGCCGTGCGGATCGGCGAGCTTCCTCTCGTGCTCAGCGTGCCACTGCTGCCACTCCTGGGCGAAGGCCGCCTGAGTGATCTCCTGAACGGTCATGTTCGCTCCTCCTGATCGCAGGCTTCCTCGTCGCGAGCTTATCTAGCAGCTGCGGGTCGGCTACCTGCGGCGTTCTTGCGGTGATCAATGCCATCAGGCATGCATGCGTAGCGGTATGCTTATTGTATGAGCGACACTACGATCCGCCTGGACAGCGCGGTGCGGGACAAGCTCCGTGCGCTCGCCGATGAAGAGCACGTCACCCTCGGGGACCTGCTCGGTCGGCTAGCCGAGCGTGAGCAGTATCAGCGTGAGATGCGCCGTGCTAACGACGTCATGCACCGGATGCAGCGCGAGGATCGCCCAGCATGGCATGAGTACCTGTCCGAGCTGCACACATTCGACGTTGGCACGGCCAGCGACGGGCTCACGGCAGCCGCGGTCGACTGGCCCGAATACAACGACGCAGCCGGAAGCGTACCGGGTGCCGTACCGAGCCGGTGACGTGCTGCTCGCTGACCTCAATCCGGTGGCGGGCCATGAGCAAGGCGGCCGACGTCCCGTGCTGGTACTCTCCGGACCTTCCTACAATGAGCTACATAACGAGCAGCTCATCGTGGCTGCGATCACCAGCCGGCAGCGTGGGCTGCCGTTCCATGTGCCTGTGGGCCCGGATTGCGGGCTGCGCACGCCAAGCTGGGTCCAGTCTGAATCGGTTCGAGCGATCTCGGTTCAGCGGGTGATCAGACAGCTAGGACGCACCGGTCCCGAGACGGTAGCCGAGGTACGAAACCGGATCATCAATTTCCTCCGCGACTGGTAGGCCGGCTCTTTGACACGGCCGCTAGCCGAGAGACCGTGGCGCGGGAGAACCGCAGCCAGAGGCAAGAACTGTCACAATACGATGTCGGGCTTGCCCGCGCCGCGCGCCGTGCAAAGAAATGGCACAGGCCTTTCGTGCCGCCGGCAGCCTTGACTGCGCGGGTGATGGTGCCCGTGGCAGCCCGAACTTCGCGGCGCATTCCCGGACACCGGCAGTACCCAGTACCTGGACACATGCGACTCATTTGACGGAATTTGCAAGCGGCTTCATCCTGGACCGGCCGCATTCCACGCTGGTGGGAGGACTGTGATGACTGGGCCGGCAGGGTTCGACACCATCGGGACGGGCAGGCTGCTGATGCGGCGCTGGCTGGAGTCCCACCGGGAGCCGTTCGCCGCTCTCAATGCCGACCCAGAGACTATGCGGTTCTTTCCCGGGACGCTCGACCGGGCTGGCAGTGACGCGTTTGTTGACCGGATCGAGTCGCGGTTTGACCAGCTGGGATACGGGCTGTGGGCGCTGGAGGTCCGCCAGAGCGGCGAGTTCATCGGCTTCACCGGGCTTAACCCGATGCCCGATGACGTGCCAGGTGCTGGCGGTGTTGAGGTCGGGTGGCGCCTTGCGAAGCATGCATGGCATCACGGCTATGCCACCGAGGCAGCCAAGGCTGCGCTTGGGGTGGCTTTCGACGGTGTCGGCCTGAAGGAGATCTGGTCCATGACCGCCGTGCTCAACGAGCCGTCCCAGGCCGTCATGCGGCGTCTGGGACTGACCGAAGTCGCCAGGTTCGATCATCCGGGAGTGCCCGAAGGCCATCCCGTGCGGCCACATGTGACCTACCACCTTGCGCGTCCACAGACATAACGGCCGCTGGCGCATCCAGTCTGACCGGGATAGTCACGGGATAAAGGGCGACACCGCACAGCATCGTCCGCGACATGTCGCTGGCAGGTGTCTGCCCGCCCGGCCGCCGCAGTGGCATCAACTGCTACATGGCGAAGGGCCATTCCTCCTCAGCCGGGCGCCTGGACGAACGCAATATCCGCACCGCCGACCCGAGCGATCATCAGGGTCTCTGTCACCAAGAAGCCTGGGCGGGCAGATGCTTCACCGCCAACTCAACATGTCCGCTGCGACTGCACCCCGGCAGGACGCTGATCCCGGAAGATGATGACGGCCTCCAGGCGCAGGCGCGAATTCCATGTGTGGACGCGGGCGGTGTTACGAGCCGAAACCCTTGCGGTATCGCCTAACCTAACGGCACTCCGGCAGTACGGCGATGTTGAGGGTCTGGCGGGTCGTTGAAAGCAGGAGGGCTGGAGGCGCCGGCCATCCGGCATGGTCTGCGGGAGGGCTTCGCCGAGCGCCTGGTCGTGCTGCTGGTCGATGGCCTGCGCCCCGACGCGCACCCGCACCATGACCCCACACCGCCGGGAGGGTCGGCCACCGCCGATCCCGTGACTGTCAGGAACTCCACCGGCATATGCCGCAAAGTAGGACCGATCCACCGGTAACCAACCCAGAGCCACCGAACCGTTACAAGATCTGTCCCCCAACGACACGAGCCACATCGGAACGGTTAATGGCCAGCCCGCCACCGGCGGTGCCGGGCCAGATGGACCCGTACTCAGAAGGGCCCGTATAGGGTCAGGTCCAGCACGATGGGCATCATGACGGTCAGCGTGCGGGCCGACTGCGTGACCGGGCCGGTGAACTCCACCGTGTAATGATCGGAAGGCGTGAGCATCTCCTTGGTGAGCCCGGCCCAGGTCTTGCGCACCCGCGCGAACACGGCGCCCCTTGTGCCGGTGACGGAGAAGTGCTTGAGCGCCAGGTCGCCGGTCACCTTGCCCACGGTCTGGTCCTGATCGCCGAGCAGGGTGTAGGTGCGCCTGGTGGCTCCGGTGCGGATCCGGCCGATCAGCTCGCCCCCGGGACCCTGGAGCTCGGTGATCCATTCGCTGCTCTGCTTGATCAAGAACCCGACCGGCTCGCCGGCGGCCGTGGTGACCGCTAACGCGCGGGTGTCGGGCAGCGACTTGCTGAGCAGCTTCAGCCGGGTATGGCTTTCGGTCTCGGTGACGGTCGCCAGCAGCTGCCGGTCAGCGTTGAAGATCTCGTAGTTCGCGCGGTCGGGCAGCAGCCTTCGTGGCTGCTGAATGCGCAGCGCCTGGAAGTCAAAGGGGTCTTCCACACCGCTGAGTATGCAGCATTCGCGCCTGTCATAGCGATGGACAGCCTGCCGGGGCACCAGTTCGCTAGGGCGCGTCGCTGCTGAAAGCCGCATCGAAGGATGACTGCGGGGGATCGAAGTCGAACCGGCGCAGGTAGGTGAGCGCCTCTGCGGCCCCGGCCAGGCGATCCATCCCCGCATCCTCCCACTCGACCGAGATCGGCCCGCGGTAACCGATCGCGTTCAGCATGCGGAAGATATCCTCCCAGCGGATGTCCCCGCGGCCCGCGGACACGAAGTCCCAGCCGCGCCGTGGGTCCCCCCATGGCAGGTGGGAGCCGAGGCGGCCGTTGCGCCCGTCGAGCCGCTTGCGGGCCTCCTTGCAGTCCACGTGGTAGATGCGGTCCGGGTACGCGGCCAGGAAGGCCACCGGGTCGAGGTCCTGCCACACGAAATGGCTCGGGTCGAAGTTCAGTCCGAACGCAGGACGGTGGGCCACCGCTTCCAGCGCACGCTGGGTGGTCCAGAAGTCGTAGGCGATCTCGCTGGGGTGGACCTCGTGCGCGAAGCGCACCCCTTCGGCGTCGAAGACATCCAGGATCGGGTTCCAGCGTCCGGCGAAGTCCGCGTAGCCCTGCTCGACCATGGCCGCTGGCACCGGCGGGAACATGGCCACGGTGTGCCAGATCGACGACCCGGTGAACCCCACCACCGTGTCCACCCCGAACGCGGCGGCGGCGCGTGCGGTGTCCGCCATCTCGGTGGCCGCCCGCCGCCTGACCCCCTCGGGCTCGCCGTCACCCCAGATGCGGGCGGGCAGGATGCCGCGGTGCCGTTCGTCGATCGGGTGGTCGCACACGGCCTGGCCGACAAGATGGTTGGAGATGGCCCAGCACCGCAGGTCGTACTTCGCGAGCAGCGCGCGCTGCCCGGACAGGTAGCCGTCCTCGCCCAGCGCGCGGCTGACATCGAAGTGATCTCCCCAGCAGGCCAGTTCGAGGCCGTCGTAACCCCACCCGCGGGCTAGCCGGCACACCTCTTCCAGGGGAAGGTCGGCCCACTGGCCGGTGAACAAAGTAAAGGATCGAGACATCAGCGGCTCCCTGTCGTTCGGAAAAATAAGTCAGCGGGCGGGCGCGGGGACCGGGGTCCACCTGGACTCATCCGCCGCGCTGCGCTCTACGGCGGAAAGGACCCGCTGCACCTGCAGGCCGTCGGCGAACGACGGCTGCGGGTTGGTTCCCCCGGCGATCGCGATGACCAGATCACGGACCTGATGGGTAAACGTGTGCTCCCAGCCGAGCACGTGACCGGGCGGCCACCAGCCGGACAGGTACGGGTGGCCGGGCTCGGTCACCAGTATGCGCCGGAAGCCGGCGAGCGTCGCGTCTTCGGTGTGGTCGTGAAACTGCAACTCGTTCAGCCGTTCCAGGTCGAACGCGAGGCTGCCGCGGTCGCCGTTGAGTTCCATCCGCAGCGCGTTCTTGCGGCCGGCCGCGAAGCGGGTCGCCTCGAACGAGCCCAGCGCCCCCGAACTCAGCCGGGCGGTGAACAGGGCTGCGTCGTCCACCGTCACCGGCCCGGAGCGCGGCTCGTCACCGGCCGCGCCGGGCACCGGGCGCTCGCCGACGAAGGTGGCGGTGGCCCCCGATACGCCCACGATCAGCTGCCCGGTCAGGTACTGGGCCAGGTCCACAATGTGGGCGCCCAGATCACCCAGCGCCCCCGAGCCCGCGCGTTCCCGCCGCAGCCGCCAGGTCAGCGGGAACGACGGGTCGGCCAGCCAGTCCTGGAGGTAGCTGGCGCGGACATGACGGACAGTGCCGATCCGGCCGCCGGCGACCAGTTGCCGGGCCAGGGCGAGCGCCGGGACGCGGCGGTAGTTGAAGCCGACCATCGAGCGGATCCCGCGCGCGGCGGCCCGCGTGGCCGCCTCCGCCATGGCCTCGGCCTCGGCCACCGTGTTGGCGAGCGGTTTCTCGCAGAGCACGTGCCGGCCGGCGTCGAGGGCGGCGATGGCGATCTCGGCGTGCAGGTCGCCTGGCGTGCACACATCGACAAGCTGCACGTCGTCGCGGCCGATGAGGGCGTGCCAGTCGGTCTCCGCCGCCATCCAGCCGTAGCGGTCGGCCGCGGCGCGCACCGCCGCGGCGTCCCGGCCGCACAGCGCCGCCATCCTGGGCGTGAGCGGCAGGTCGAACGCGCGAGCCGCGGTGCGCCACGCCTGCGAGTGGGCCGCGCCCATGAATGCGTACCCGACCATGCCCACACCCAGGGCCGGCTGCGCCGCGACCTGATCCACGTTCCCTCCAGCCGATCGTTCAGGCCATGGTGCGGGCCCGCGGATCCCAGTCTGCCTCCAGCGCGGCCGGGGCGGTGAAGGTGGTCCGCACCGGTTCGAACGTGCCGGCGCGGATGGAGCGCTCGATGGCTTCCATGATCTCCAGGACATGCAGCGCGATCTCGCCGGACGCACGATGCGAGGCCCCGCTGCGCAAAGCGCGGGCCATATCGAGAACGCCGAGACCACGTCCAGCCGTGGTCCCGGCCGCCGGTACCGATGTCCAGTCGTCGGCTCCGGTGGCGCGAACGCGGACCTCGCCGTCGAAGCGATTGGGGTCGGGCAGGGCGAGCGTCGCCTCGGTGCCGGTGATCTCGATGAAGCCGTGCCGCCGCAGCGGCGAATCCCAGCTCAGCACGAGCGAGGCGGCCCGGCTTCCCGCGTAGCCGATCAGGGCGGCGACATGGGTGGAAACGTCGACATCGACCGCGGTTCCGGCCCGCGGCCCGCTGTCGATGACCCGGCGGTCGCGATCGCGGCGGCCGACGGCCGCGATATGCTCAGCCGGGCCGAACACCGTGGCCAGCGTCGACAGGTAGTACGGCCCCATATCGAAAAGCGGGCCCGCACCGCGCCGGAAGAGGAACTGGGGGTCCGGATGCCAGCGTTCTGGTCCCGGGTCCTGCATCAGCGCCAGCGCGGTCTGCGGCACGCCGATGGCCCCCGCCTCGATGAGCCCCCGCGCGGTCTGCAGCCCGGCGCCCAGGACGGTATCGGGGGCGCAGCCGACGCGTACGCCGGCCTCATCGGCCTCGGCGAGCAGGCAGCGCCCCGAGGCGGTGTCGAGGGCGAGGGGCTTCTCGATCCAGACGCTCTTGCCCGCGGCTATCGCGGCCGCGGCCGTCTCGGTATGCGCGGCGGGAACGGTGAGGTTGACGACGAGTTCCACGCCTGGGTGCTCAAGCGCCTGGGTCGTGCTGCCCGCCGCGGGCACGCCGTACTTGGCGGCCTGTGCCTTGGCCCGTTCGATGTCGAGGTCCGCGCAGAACAGCACCCGCAGGTCGGGGAACGACGTCAGGTTGCGCAGGTACTCGTTGCTGATGGTGCCGCAGCCAACAACGGCCACGCCGACTGGCCCGCCCACGGCCGTCATCACCCGCCGCTGTGCGGCTGGGCCGGCTGGGCCAGGCCGCGAGCGGCCAGCCAGGCCAGGCTCTCCCCGACGGCCGCCATCATGTCGGTCTCGCAATGGTCCAGTTCCACGACATGCCACTCGGCCGACGAGCCCGCGGCCAGGATCTCGGCGACCGGCATGCGCCCGGCACCGACCGCGGTCATCGGGTCGTCCTTGGTCACCGGGCCGTCCTTCACGTGCAGGTAACGCACGCGATCGCCCAGTCGGCCCAGCAATGCGGGGACGTCCTGACCGCCGACCGCGGCCCAGTAGGTGTCGACTTCGAGCAGCACCCCGTCATCCAGCGCGTCGGCGAGCACCTCGAGTGCGGGCCGGCCGTCCACGATCGAGGCGAGCTCGAATTCGTGGTTGTGATAGCCGAGGCGCAGGTCCTCGTCGGCGGTCCGGGCCGCGATTTCGTTCAGCTCAATCGCCAGTGCCTGAACGCTCGCGCGGTCGGCGAACCTGGCGGGCGGCATGTGCGGGACGATGACGGTGCCCGCGCCGAGCGTCTTGGCCGCCCGCAGCACCGCCGCGGCCCGCTCGCCGGACGGCGTCGCGTGGATGCTGCATGTGATCAGCCCGGCGGCGTCAAGGTCGGCGCGCAGCCCGGCCGGGTCGTTGAGCGCCTGGAACGCTTCCACTGCCCCGTAACCGAAACCGGCGATCCGCGCCAGGACGCCCTTCCGGTCGGCCGTCATCTGCTCACGGACCGTGTACAGCTGCAGGGCGGGTGGGTTGGTGGTAGTCACGCTTCCTCGGATTCCTCGCCCAGACGGGCTGGCCGACCGTCGTTAAGTTTTCGAAAACTATTCGCCTATACACAGGCTAAATTGGCCGTGGCGCTCTGGTCAAGAGCTCGGAATCGCTTACGATTGGTCACGTGACAGGACCGGTTGGCAACGGTCCGGGTCCCGTGAAACTTTCGAAAAGGAGTCGTCGTGGCGACCGACGCCCGCCGCAACACCCTGGTCGGCATCGCCGCCGAGGCCGGGGTGTCGGTCTCGGCCGTGTCCAAGGTCCTCAACGGGCGGACGGACGTCGCCGCGGACACCCGCGCGCGCATCGCCGGGCTGCTGCGGCGGCACGGATACCACGTCGCGTCACGGCTTGGTTTCGGGGTCGTGGATCTGCTCATCGGGCACCTGCACAGCCCCTGGGCGGAGGAGCTGATACGGGGGACCGTCGAGGCGGCCGTCGAGGCCGAGGCCAGTGTGATCGTGACCATCGTGGATTCGGCCGGTGAGTTCACCCGCTGGCTTGACCGGGCGGCGGCCCGGGGCACCGGCGGCGCGCTCTGCGTCCTGCACCTGCCGCGCAGCCATGAGCTGCAGCGGCTGGCCGCGGCGCAGATCCCGCTGATCGTGATCGACCCGCCTGAGGAGCCCGGCGAAGGCATCCGGTCGGTCGGAACGACCAACTGGCAGGGCGGCATGACGGCGGCGCGCCATCTCGTCGAACTTGGTCACCGCCGTATCGGCGTCATCGGCGGCCCGGAGGACCTGTGGTCGAGCCGGGCCCGGCTGGCCGGTTACCGCGCTGCGCTCCTAGCGGCCGGGCTGCCCGTGGACGAGGCGCTGGTCCGCCGCGACGAGTTCACGGTGTCGGGGGGCAAGATGCAGGCCCGGCAGTTGCTGGCCCTGGGCGAGCCGCCCACCGCGATCGTCGCCGGGAACGACAACCAGGCGTTCGGCGTGCTCCAGGCGCTCGGCGAGCGCGGGCTGCGTGCGCCGGACGACATGAGCGTGATCGGTTTCGACGATGTCCCCGTGGCGACGTGGGCGACACCGGCCCTGACGACGGTCCGCCAGCCGCTCGCGGCCATGGCGGCGACCGCCTTCCGCATGC
>DASWFT010000698.1:0-2373 GCA_036394075.1 Streptosporangiaceae bacterium | reverse complement strand
CCGCCGATCTGGGCGCTGTGCCGGAGGTCGTGGCCGGCAATCGGCTGGGCGCGTAACGGGGTGTTCTGCGCGCGGCCGCCGGGACGCCTGCCGGGGGCCTGGCCGGCGCGCCTGGCGCTGATGGGGAGGGCGTGATCGTTGATGGCCTGGTTCGCCGGGCTGGCCGGGCGGTCGGGTTCCGCCTGGTGGTGGCGGCTCCGGCCGGCGATGACCAGCAGGTGCTCGTCGACCCAGGAGACCTCGGGGCCGGGCAGGCGGGCCAGGAAGGTCGCGGTGGCTGCGCGCAGCTCCTGCGGCGTGTAGAGGGAGAAGGTCGAGTAGTGGCGCCCCCGGGCCTGGGCCGCGAGCCGCCCGGCCGTACTGGTGCGCGGGTGCTGGAAGGTCTGTGCTGCGGCCATCGTGAGCCCGCCGGTGCGCCGGACGGCGTCCCGGATCGCGGCCTGGCTGTGCAGGCGCTGCTCGTGCCCGGTGAAACCGGGGAAGTAGCGGCCCCAGATGGTGCGCGCGTTCTGCTGCGGGGTGCGGGTGTAGATGAACAGCTGGCCGCCGGGCCGCAGCACCCGGGCGGCGGCGGCCAGGAAGCGGGCCAGGTCGAAGTGGTGCACGCAGTTGAACGCGGTGACCAGGTCCAGGCTGGCGGTCCGCACCGGCAGCTCTTCGGCGGCCGCCAGCAGCGGGACCACCCCGGGGGCGTGGCCGCGGCGGGCGGCCCTGAGCTGTGCCAGCATGGCCGCCGAGACGTCGGCCGCGGCCAGCCGCGAGCCGTCCGGCAGCACAGCGCGCAGCAGCCGCGTGTACCGTCCCGTCCCGCAGCCGATATCCAGGCCGGTGACGGGGCGGCCGGGCAGCAGCTGGCCGATCGCGCGCACCGGCGCCTCGTCGGTGGTGCGCAGCGATTCGTAGACGGCGGCTACCCGCTCGAAATGATCGCCCGCGGTCATGTCCGGTGCCTCCCCGCGCTGGGTGTGCTGGCTACCATCATGCGCTCGCGTTGCCCCGTTCACCCGCTGTTCGCCCGCACGGCAGGCCAGCAGCCCTGCTGGCTGCCGTGGGGCGTGCGCGCGGCGCGCGGCACGGGTCACGGCGACGGGGCTGGCATCACCAGATCCGGTGAGCAGTTCACGTTCCCCGCCGCTTTGCCCGTGACCGTTACCCCTCGTGCGGTCACCGGCTGCCAGATCTGCCACCGCACCGGGCCCTGCCGGCCCGGCAAAGCCAGCGGGGTCCTGCCCGGGCACTACCGCCGGGCCCATCCCGACGCGCCCGGCCTGCCTTCCCGGCAGCCGGCCGCGGAGACTGTCAGCGCTGCCCGCAGATGCCGCCACGGGCCTGCCCACCCGGGACGAACGTGCCGCAGAGCCCGGCCGCAGGACGCCAGCGGTCACCGAGCGCGGCCGATCGAGGGTGAGGGCCCGCACCCGAGCCGCCGTTCTGGGCGGGGATGGCGCTCGCCGGGGACTGCATGGTCCATACACCCGCTCGCCATCAAAGTGACTGCGGGGAGCTTATGGGCGAGCGGATTCACGTCCGAGCGGACGTCATCACTGCCCGGGAAGGCCGTCCATGGTGCGCTCGCCGTCCTCCACCTTCGCTGGTCCGCGCGTTCGCCGGCCCGCCGCGCGTTCGCTCCCGGCGTAGCTGGGCACACTGCCCCGTTGCCCCAGGCCGGACGGGGTGAACACCGCTGCCGGCGGGGGACGTTTTAGTTGTGCGGCATTCGCGTGCGCAACGTCGCCCGGCGCGCGGGCTAGCATGCGAAGGGACGAGCAAGACTTCGGTTGCCTCGCCGGCCGCCCGGTGAGGGGGCGAGGAGATGTTCGAGAGGTTCACCGACCGGGCGCGGAGGGTTGTGGTCCTGGCTCAGGAAGAGGCCCGGATGCTCCACCACACCCACATCGGCACCGAGCACATCCTGCTCGGCCTGATCGGCGAGGGCGGGGGCGTCGCCGCCAGGGCCCTTGAGTCGCCGGGGATCAGCCTGGAGGCGGTCCGCCAGCACGTCGGGGAGATCACCGGCCGGGGCCAGCAGGCACCCTCCGGGCACATTCCCTTCACTCCGCGCGCCACGAGGGTCCTGGAGCTGTCGCTGCGGGAGGCCCTGCAGCTCGGTCACGACTACATCGGCACCGAGCACCTCCTGCTCGGCCTGATCCGCGAGGGCGGGGGCGTCGCCGCCCGGGTGCTCGTCACGCTGGGCGCTGACGCCGGCAGGATCCGCCGGCAGGTGATCCAGCTGCTGCACGGCTACCAGGGCAAGGAGCCGGCCGCGGCCGGCGCGCCGTCCGAGGCAGCGCCGTCCACGTCGCTGGTGCTCGATCAGTTCGGCCGGAACCTGACCGCGGGCGCCCGTGAGGGCAAGCTGGATCCGGTGAT
>DASWFT010000697.1:0-2202 GCA_036394075.1 Streptosporangiaceae bacterium | reverse complement strand
TGGGCCCTGGCGGATTCGAACGACCGGCGAACGCGGCCCCAGACGTCGATCTCGTACGTCAGATCGAATGGGATCCGGTAGTCGTTGAGCGTTCTACCGCTCTGCACCTTCTGGCCTGTGTTAATGCTCCGGCGGTTCCCGGAGTAGCGCGTGCGCGAGTAGCTGGGATCGACCGAGATGGTCGGGTAGAGAAAGCTGCCGGCCACGCGGGCGAGCGCCCGGGCCTGATCGACTCGGGCCACCGCCTGCCGGAGCGTCTGGTTCGACGCGTGGACGCTCGCGATGAGCCGATCGAGCTCGGGGTCACCATAGAGCCGCCACCACTCTGTCGGGACGGTCGGAGCCGGCTCGCCGGCCTCTCCCGACTTGAAGAGGGCGGGTTCCTCGACCGGCGGCCGCGCATAGTTCGGCCCGACCGCGCAGCCCGCCGCCATCACACTCACCGTCGAGAGCGCGGCGAGGACGAGGCGAAGCCGGCCGGGCACTAGGCGGGATCGCATCCGTGCGTCAGCCCCCGGCCGGACTGGGCGGCTCGATGGGCTTGACAACCTGGCCTTCCTGCAGGGATACGGTGGGCTGGCTCACGACCATTTCGTCGCCGTGGAGTCCCGCCTGGATGTCGATCGAAGTGCCGAGGTCACGGCCGATCACCACGTCTTGAAAGTGCAGCTTGTTTCCCGGCCCGACGATCGCCACCCGAGTGCCTTGCGCGTTGAACATCATGGCCGTGGCGGGGACCCGCCAGTGCGTGCCGGAGGGACCGATCTTGAACTCGACGTAAACGAACATTCCCGGGAGCATCCGGCGCGACGGGTTGGGGATATCGACCTGGGTCAGGAGTGTCCGGGTGCCTGCGTCGATCGCACCGGCGGTGCGGGTCACCGTGCCCGTCACCGGCTGCATGAGCTGCCCTCTGACCGTCACCCGGACCGGCAGACCGACGGTCACGTTCGGCCCGTATGCCTGGGGAACGTTGACGAACACGCGGAGCATGTCGATCTGCGCAATCTCGAACAGCCCGTTCGCGGCCCCGGTCACGCTGGAAGGCGCCGCCGCGGTATTGTTGACCGGGCTGCCCGCCGTGATCAACGCGCCCACGTCCACGTTGCGCTGGATCACCGCGCCGTTGAAGGGTGCCAGGACGCGCTGGAACGACGTCAGTTCGCGCAGTCGCTGGACGTTGGCCTTGTTCGACTCGACATTCGCCTCCGCCGCGGCGACCGCGGCCTGGCCCGTGCGATACGAAGATACGCTCTGATCGACGACCAGCTTGGCGACCGCCTCTTCCGCATCGGCCGCCTGGTAGCGCGCCATCGTGGTCCGTGCGAGATCGAGGTTGGCCTTCTGCAGATCCAGGTTCTTCTCGGACTGCCGGAGGTCGGCTTCGGCCTGCCTCAGTTGCTGGTCGATCTCGGGCGACGCGATCTCGGCCAGGAGCTGGCCCGCCGTCACGTGGTCCCCGATGTCCACGTACCGCTTGCTGAGGTACCCGCTGGTGCGGGCGTAGATGATCGAGTCTTGAATGGCCTGGGTCGTGGCGGCCAGTGACAGGCCCGCCGCGGCCGCCGGCTCCGGCCGGATGACATAGACCTGCGGCGGAGTGTTCCGGACCTTGTCGGCGGCCACACCAGCTCCCGGTTGTTGCGCACGCGGGGGATCACACCGACCGCGAGCAGGATCAGGAACACGGCCAGCGCCCCGATCCCGATGAAGACCATGGACCAGGTTCGGGCCCGTGGCACCGGATGGTCGCTCGGGGTCATGTTCCTTCCTCGGCACCGGAGTCCTTCGGCGGCTTCCGGCGCAGCAGACTGTAGGTCACGGGGACGAACACCAGCGTGTAGAACGTGGCGACCAGCAGGCCGCCGATCACGGCCCGGCCCAGCGGCGCGTTCTGCTCGCCGCCTTCGCCCAGGCCGAGGCTCATCGGGAGCATGCCCAGGAGCATCGCCAGCGCGGTCATGAGGACCGGGCGGAGCCGGGTGCGGCCCGCTCCGAGCGCGGCGGCCCGCGCGTCGAGACCGCCGAACTCCGGGCGACGCTGCTCGTTGGCGAACGTGATCATCAGGATGCTGTTCGACGTCGCCACCCCGATCGCCATGATGCACCCCATCAGCGCCGGCACACTGATGGTCGTCCCGGTGGCGAAGAGCGCCCAGAGGATCCCCGCCAGGGCGCCCGGCAGCGCCATCAGGATGATGA
>DASWFT010000696.1:0-4172 GCA_036394075.1 Streptosporangiaceae bacterium | reverse complement strand
CACGTCATCGACTACGCGGGCACCGCGCTCATCGGCGCGGCCGCGACCTGCCTGGTGCTCCTCACCTCACTTGGTGGCACCACCTATGCCTGGGGCTCCTTCCCGATCATCTTGTTGGGGGTGCTCGCCGTCGTCTGCGTGGCCGGCTTCGTGGCGGTGGAACGGCGGGCGGCCGAGCCGGTCATGCCGCTGCACCTGTTCGCCAACCGGGTCTTCAGCTCTACCAGTGTGATCGGCTTCGCCGTCGGCTTCGCCATGTTTGGCGCGCTCGCCTACCTGCCCCAGTACATGCAGGTCGTCAGAGGAGTCTCGCCGACCCTGTCCGGACTGAGGCTGCTGCCGATGATGCTGGGGCTGCTGCTCACCTCCATCGGCACCGGCCAGCTCGTCAGCCGGTGGGGCCGGTACAAGATCTTCCCGATGGTGGGCACGGCGGTGATGACTGTCGCGCTGTTCCTGCTGTCGACGATGGGTACTGAGACCAGCTTCTGGCTGGTGTCGCTGTACCTCTTCGTCCTCGGCGTGGGTATCGGCGCGTCGATGCAGGTGCTGGTGATCGCGGTGCAGAACGCTGTCGACTACTCCGATCTCGGCGCCGCCACGTCGGGCGCCACGTTCTTCCGCTCCATCGGCGGCTCGTTCGGTACCGCGGTCTTCGGAGCCATCTTCTCCAACGTGCTCGTCGGCGACCTCACCCGCGCGCTGCACGGGGTGTCGCTGCCCAGCGGGATCAGCGCGTCGAGCGGAGCCAGCCCGGCCGTGCTCCACCACCTGCCCGCGGCGATCCGCTCCGGCTACATCACTGGGTACAGCGAGGCACTGCACTCGGTGTTCCTGTTCGCCGTGCCGGTCGGCGCGCTGGCCTTCGGCCTGACCTTCCTGCTGAAGGAGCTGCCGCTGCGGGAAACCACGCGGGCGGTGGACCGGGCGGACAGCACCGCCCCCACGGCCGTGCCCGCCACCCGCGACTCCGCCCAGGAGATGGAGCGTGCGCTGCTGACGCTGTTCGGCCGCGAGCACCGGGCGGAGGTCTACCGGCGCCTCGCCGAGGCGGCTGACGTGCAGATAAGCCCCCGCGGCTGCTGGCTGCTGTACCGCATCGCCGACAACGGCCCAATCAGCGAGGCGGCGCTGGCCCGCCTGCTAGGCATCACCAGCGCCGATCTCAAGGAGCGCATGACGGAGCCCGTGGCGGCCGGCTACATCTCCGTCGGCGGGGACGGTGCCCAGGCCGGCGGGGACGGCGCCCAGCCCAGCAGGGACGGCGCCCAGCCCAGCAGGGACGGCGCCCAGGCCGGCGGGGACGGTGCCCAGCCCAGCAGGGACGACGCCCAGCCCAGCAGGGACGGTGCCCAGCCCAGCAGGGACGGCGCCACCGTGGCGCTTACCCCAGCTGGCAAGCAGGCCGCCGACCGCCTGAATGACGCGCGGGAGGCAGGGATCGGCCGCCTGATGACCGGGTGGGAACCCGACATGCACCCGGAATTGCGTCAGCTGCTCGGGCGGATCACCAAGAAACTCGTGGCCACAGATGGTCCGCCGGAGCGGGAGGCGGCTGCAGCCCCGGCCGCCCCGCAGAGATGACCGCGGCCGCGGCGTTCGCGACCCGCTGATCACCGCTACCCGGTGTGGGTCACCGCGGAGTAGGTGACGAGCGTCTGGTCCGGATTGTCGGCGACCTGCAGCACGACGTGTGAGTAGTCGACCGGTCCGAGTCGTGGGTGGCGCAATTTCTTCGATCCGCTGCCGACGGCTGTCACGTCATGGCGGGGCCACCAGTCGCGGACGTATTCGCTGTCCCGCTGCAGTTCGGCGATCAGGGCTCCGAAGTCGGGATCGTCGGGATAGCGGGCGGCGGCGAGCCGGAACCGGCCGAGCATGGCCCGGGCTTCGGGCTCCCATTCCAGGTATACCTCGCGGGCTCGGTCGGTCATGAACATCCAGCGCACCAGGTTGCGCTCACCGGCGGGCAGCGCCTCCCAGTCGGTGAACAGCTCCCGCGCGGCGGGATTGGAGGCCAGCACGTCCCAGCGGCGCCCTTTGACGAGCGTCGGAAAAGGATCAAGACGCTGGACCAGATCGGCCACGCCGGGATCGATCCGCTCGGGCGGCGCCATCGCAACAATGCCGGTGCGAGCCGCGCCGTCCCGTCCATGGGCGAGCACCTGGAGGTAGCGGCGTTCAGCGGCGGACATCCGCAGCGCGGATGCCAGAGCGTCCAGCACCTGAGCCGATGGTCGCGCCGGACGTCCCTGTTCGAGAAACGTGTAATAGGTGGTGGAGAGGTTCGCGAGCAGTGCGACCTCCTCGCGGCGCAGACCTGCAGTGCGCCTGCGGCTCCCGGCGGGCAAGCCAACATCACCGGGAACGAGGCGCTCCCGCCTCGACCTGAGTAGCTGGCCCAGAGCCTGGGGATCTCCGGCAAGCGCCACGCAGTCCAGGGTACTCACGCCAATACCAGTAAAGAGCCGCTCTGGTTACCAGTGTCAGCCCGGCACATGCTGGAGGCGTGACGATCACGAACGCAACGCTCCAGATCTCCATCGCCGACGAAGCCACGATGTCGGCCTTCCTCGCCCGCCCGGCCGCTGACCAGGCCCGGACCGGGGTGATCGTGGCCCACGAACTTTTCGCGGTAAACCCAGATATCCGCGGCGTGGCCGATGATCTGGCCGAAGCCGGCTATCTCACAATCGCGCCCGAGTTCTACCACCGGGATGCTCAGCCCGGCCGCTGGCTCGAACGCAACGAGGCCGGGCGCCAGGAGGGCTTCACACTCCTGCATCGACTCGAACGCCACCATGCGCTGGCCGATGTGGCGGCTTGTATCGGCTGGCTGAGATCCCAGCCCGGGATCGACCGGATCGCGATGATCGGCTTCAGTGCCGGCGGCCACCTGAGCTATCTCGCGGCCTGCCGGCTCCCGATCAGCCGGACGGCCGTGCTGTACGGCGGCTGGCTGCCCACAACCGACGTCCCGATGAGTCAGCCCTCACCGACGCTGGACCTTACCCCAGGGATCACCGGCCGGATCCTCTATCTGGTCGGCGAAGAAGACACCCTGATTGACGCCGGGCAGCGGCGCCAGATCCACGACGCCTTGCACAACGCGGATATAGAACATGAACTGGTCAGCTACCCCGGCACCGGGCACGCGTTCTTCTGGCCGGACACACCGGCGTTCAGCCCAGCCGCCCGCGACGACGCGTGGTCCCGAATCCTGACCATGCTCGCCTCGTAGCGCGGGCGCGAGGCGGCGCCATGAGTGGGCGCCGACCCTGCGTGGGCGCTCAGTGGCCGGCCGCGATTCCTTTCTGGTTGCTGGCCGGTCTTCATTTCGTAAACACCAGCTGGGACACGACCCGACCATGGAGGGCAGTAATGCGGAAGATCATCGAATCCACTCTCGTATCACTCGACGGTGTCATCGGCCACCCCCAGGTCTGGGCCAATGACTACTTCGACAAGGAGGCCCAAGCAGACGCGCTGGAGCAGCTCTTGGCGAGCGACGCGATGCTGATGGGGAGGCGGACGTACGAGATCTTCGCCCAGGTTTGGCCCGCTCTGGGCAGCGAATACGCCGACCGGATTAACAGCATCCGCAAGTACGTCTTCTCGTCGACCCTGGAAAGGGCGGAGTGGAACAACTCGACCATCATCAGGGGCGATGTCGCGGCCCAGGTGGCCAAGCTCAAGCAGCAGGACGGTCAGGACCTGGTCATATACGGCCATGGTCCTCTCGGGCAGACGCTGCTGGAGCACGGCCTGCTCGATGAGCTCCACTTCGCCATCCACCCCCTCATCGTGGGCGGCGGTGCGCTGCTCTTCCGGGAGGGCTCAAAGGCACCCCTGAAATTCGTCGCGGCAAAGACCCTCGGGACAGGCGTCGTCGTCCTCTCCTACCAACCTGCCTCGCCGGAACTCTGACAACAATCCACAAACAGAAATGCACCCTGGCAACACAGAAATGAGGCGGACATGAAGGAACTCACGGGCAAGGTGGCGCTGGTGACGGGCGGCAGCCGTGGAATCGGAGCGGCGATCGCCCAGCGGCTGGCACGCGACGGAGCCGCGGTGGCGCTCACCTACGTGAGCGCCGCCGACAAGGCACGGGCGGTCGCCAAGCAGATCCACGCCGACGGCGGGCAGGCCCTGGTCATCAGGGCCGACAA
>DASWFT010000695.1:0-25799 GCA_036394075.1 Streptosporangiaceae bacterium | reverse complement strand
CGGCAGGAGGAGTGGGAGGAGCCCAAGGGCCGGGTGAGCCGACCGCACGGTGCCGACCCCACCTTCACGGACTGACCGCAGGGTTGATGTCCGTCAACCCGTGGGTTGAGCTGACGGTCAACCCGGGTCCCCACCCGCGGGGCGACGCGCGGGAGGGTCCCCGGCGGCAGGCTCGGGGTCATGAACACGACTTCCACATACATCATCAACGCGATCCTCGTCCTGCTGGTCGTCCGCCAGATCCGCGAACACCGGCTGGACCTGCGCGGCCTGGCTGTCCCGGTGCTGGCGGTCGGCGCTGCCGCTGTCTTCTTCCTGCGTTCGGTACCCGGCCGCGGCAACGACATCCCGCTGGAGCTGATCTGCGCGTCAGCCGGGGCGGTCATGGGCGCCCTGGCCGGGCTGGCCACTCATCTTCGCCGCAGCGACGGCCCGGTGCTGGGCCGCGCGGGCTGGCTGGCCGCCAGCCTGTGGATCACCGGCGTGGGTGCCCGGATGGTGTTTGCCTTCGCCGCCACCCACGGTGCCGGCCCCGCGATCGCCCGGTTCAGCGCCGGCCACCAGATCACCGGCGCGGGCGCGTGGGTCGCGGCCCTGGTGATGATGGCGCTGGCCGACGTGCTTACCCGCCTGGTCGTGCTGTTCGTGCGGGGCCGCCGGCTGGCCGCTCGGCCTGCTGCCGCCCCCGCGCTGGTCCGCGCTGGTATCCATGCCTGACCTGGCTTCGGCGCCCGCCGCGCGCCAGACTGTGACCATGAAGGCACGGCTGGCAGCGGCGGGCCTTACCCATGGTCCGGCAGATCCGGCCCAGCCGCCGCCCGCGGCGGGAGCCGGGGAGCCGGCCTCCTCCCGGGTAGCGGACGCGCGGTCGCGCGCCGGTGAGCGCCGGTACCGCCAGCGCCAGATGCTGCGGGCCGCTGCGATCACCGTGCGCTACTGCCCAGACCGCACTGTCCTGACGGTCGAGAACCACGCCTGCCTGGCTGATGCCGGCCGAGCTGATGCCGGCCGAGCTGATGCCGGCCCGGAAACAACCGCCGAGCATCACCCGCCCGCGCTGGCCGGCGCGGGTGGCGGGCATGGCCTGGCCGCGATGCGGGAGCGGGCCCAGCGAGCCGGCGGCACCGCGCGGGCTGGCCCGGCCCCGGACGGATGGCTCGTCGAGGTGGAGATTCCGGCGTGATGGCGTCGCCGCAGCAGGCCAGTATCCGCGTCCTGATCGCCGATGATCAGCGGGTGGTCCGCGACGGCCTGAGCATGCTGGTGGCGCTCATCGACGGTGTTCAGGTCGTGGGGGCGGCGAGCGACGGCGGCGAGGCACTGGCGCTGGCCGAGGCATGCCGCCCCGACGTGGTCCTGATGGACCTGCGCATGCCGGGCGTTGACGGCATCACCGCAACCGCACAACTCCGCCAGCGCGTCCCGGCTACCCGGGTACTGGTGCTGACCACCTACGCCGACGACGCCACTATCCTCCCGGCGCTGCGCGCGGGCGCGCTCGGCTACCTCACCAAGGACGCCAGCGCCGAGCAGATCGAAGCAGCGATCCGTGCGGTCCATGCCGGGCAGACCCACCTCGACCCCGCGGTCCAGGAACACCTCGTGGCCGCCGTCACCAGCCGCGCGCCCGGGGAGTCCGAGGCACCCGAGGATCGCGTCCACCCTCAGCAACTGCCTGCCGGGCTGACCACCCGCGAGGCCGAAGTGCTCACCCTGCTCGCCTCCGGCCTCACCAACACCGAGATCGCCCAGCGCCTCTTCGTCAGCAACGCCACCGTGAAGACCCACATCAACCGGATCTTCGCCAAGACAGGTGCCCACGACCGCGCTCAGGCTGTCCGCTACGCCTACCAGACCGGCCTGGCCAGCCCAGGCACGTGACAACACAGATCTGCGGCGGCTAGAGGCTGTCGCGCGCGCTTCGCCCCGCGCGCTGCCCATCCCTGAGCTGACAGGCCATCGCTGGCTGACGGCCGGTGTTCCGGTGCGGCGTTATCGTCGTGTGCGACGGGCAACACCCGATCCCGCCAGGCTGGGGTGTACGGCAATGATCAGTGAAGACACGTTGCGCCAGATGTCGCGCGAAGAGAGAGCGGCCCTGAGCCGCAGCCTCGCCGCGCTCGACGCGGAGCTTCCGTCGTTCAGTGCGGGCGATCGGCGACGGAGACGGTTCGTTATCGTGTTGACCGCCGCCGCGGTCGGCCTCATCCCGTGGGTCATTCTGCTCGCGATCACGCTGCCGCACCACTATCTGGCGGGCCATTGGCGGGTGACCTGGGTTGGCTTCGACATCATTCTGCTCGGCTGCCTGGCCCTCACGGCGTGGCTGGCGTGGCGCCGCCGACAGGCGGTGATTATCGCCGCGTTCATCACTGCGACGCTTCTCACCTGCGACGCATGGTTCGACATCACGACCGCATCAGGACGTGCCGACACCATCATCGCGATCGCGTCTGCCTTGCTCCTCGAACTGCCTCTTGCCGTGCTGCTCTTCTCGGTGGCGTTCCATCTGCTGCACCTGACCGTGCGCCGGGCGCAGGCCGCGTATGGCGTACTTGATGCGCCGACCGCACTGCATAGGCTGCCGCTGCTGGGCGTGCCGAGGGAATCCGCGATGGAAAGCCGGGCCCGTTAACCGAGATAGACAGCCGGTACAGGTCATGGCAAAGAGGGCCGGGGGCGATGGGTTCGGTGTGACATCCTTGCGCCGGTGAGGACAGGCCAGCTCCGGCGGGACGGGCTCCAGGCGCCCGTGCGGCATGCGATGAGCAAGGTCCCGCAGATCACGGCCTACTTCTGGATCACCAAGGTGCTGACCACCGGGATGGGTGAGGCGTCGGCGGACTACCTGGCTTTCCGGCTTGGCCCGGTGATGGCCGGCACGCTGGGCGCCATCGGCCTGGCGGTCGCGCTGGCGCTCCAGTTCCGCGCCCGCCGGTATGTGGCCTGGATCTACTGGGCCGCCGTGGCCATGGTCGCCGTGTTCGGCACGATGGCTGCTGACGGCCTGCACATCGAGCTCGGCATCCCGTACGTGGTGTCCACCCCGTTCTTCGCGGTCGTGCTGACCGTGATCTTCATCGCCTGGTACGCGACCGAGAAAACGCTGTCCATCCACAGCATCTACACCCGGCGCCGGGAGGCGTTCTACTGGGCCACGGTGATGGCCACATTCGCGCTCGGCACCGCTTTGGGCGACCTGACCGCCATCACCGTGGGCCTGGGCTTTCTGTCCTCGGGATTCATGTTCGTCGTGGTGATCGCTGTCCCGGCCGTTGGCTACTGGCGGCTGGGCCTGAATTCCGTTCTGGCCTTCTGGTTCGCCTATATCGTGACGCGGCCGCTCGGCGCCTCATTCGCGGACTGGATGTGGGTGCCGCACAGCCGGGGCGGTCTTGGCCTGGGCCGCGGGCCGGTCAGCCTGATCTTGACGATCGTGATCATCGGCTTCGTCGGCTACCTGTCGGTGACTCGCAAGGACGTTGAAGAACGCGCCGGAGCACGCTCGCCCAGGCGGGGCCGCCATCGTCAGCAATCGGCCTGACAGCAGCGTCCGCCTTCGCTTATTACCGCGGCGCTGCCGCGCCGATGGCCTGGGACCTGGCGCACCTGCCGACGACCGACATCCGGGTGCAGTGCTGCGGTGATGCGCACCTGGTGAACTTCGGCATGTTCGCCGCGCCGGACCGGCGCCTGGTCTTCGACATCAACGACTTTGACGAGACGCTCCCCGCGTCCTTCGACTGGGACGTCAAGCGGCTCGCGGCCAGCGTCGCCGTGGCCGCCCGGGACAACGGGTTCCGCGACCGTGACGTTCGTGCGGCGGCCCGGCGGTGCGCCCGGATGTACCGCACCGAGATGGCGGTCTTCGCCGGGATGCGCTTCCGCGACGTCTGGTACTCCAGGATCGACGTCGACGAGATATCCCGGCTGTTCGACGCTGTTCAGTCCCGCAGGGCCGTGCGCCGCCGCCACCGCGACATCGAGCAGGCGGTCCGCCGAACCAGCCTGCGGGCGCTGGGCACGCTGTGCTACGAGATCGACGGCCAGTCCCAGATCAAGCCCGCCCCTCCGGTGATCGTCCGTTTCCCGGCCGAGCATGACCCCATCATGATCGAAGAACTGCGTGCCGCTGTGGCCAGCTACCTGGAGACCCTCCAGGCGGACCGGCGCGAGATGCTCCGCCGCTATTACGTCGTCGACTTCGCGCGCAAGGTGGTGGGAGTCGGCTCGGTCGGCACCGAGGCGTTCATCCTCCTGCTCATGGGTGACCGGGCCGATGAGCCGCTGTTCCTTCAGATCAAGGAGGCCCAGGAATCGGTTCTGGCGCCATTCGCCGGGCTGAGCGAGTCCCGGCACGAGGGTGAGCGGGTCGTGAACGGACAGCGGCTCATGCAGGCGGCAGGCGACGTCTTCCTCGGCTGGACCAGCGGCATCCGGGCGGACGGCGTGGACAGCCGGGACTACTACGTGCGGCAGCTTCGCGACATGAAGGGCGCCATGAACGTCCCGGCCATGGATCCCGAGCAGCTCACCTGCTACGCCGGACTGTGCGGCTGGACCCTGGCCCGCGGGCATGCGCGCACCGGGCGGGCATCCATGATCGCCGGCTACCTGGGCACCAGCGACCGCTTCGACCAGGCCATCGAGGAGTTCTCGGTCGGCTATGCCAGCCAGAACGCGGCCGACCATCAGCGGCTGCTCAACGCGATCGACGACGGCCGCGTGGCGGCGGTCGAGGGAATCTGAGAACGGCCCGCACGGTCACCTCCCGGGCGGGCCCCGCGGGGCCCGCCCGCATGAGATCGGCGCAGCCGATGGTCTCCGCGGCGGGTAACCGGGCCTGCACCGCGGCAGCCCGGGCGCCGCTGTGACGCCTAGCTGCCAGACGGCACGCTGCCCGACGGCTGGCTGCTGCGGGTGGGATGGCTCCCGCCAGACATGTTCGGGCACTTGTGCGTCGTCGACGAGCCGGACTTGCCGGACGGGCTCGACGCCGATGGCGTCGCCGACGCGGCTGGCGACGTCGTCGAGGACGTCGTGTGAGATGTCCCCGCCGTGGACGCCGAGCCGGTGGACGCGCCGGCCATGGTCAGGCCCAGGCCCAGGCTCGCGCCGAGGACACCGGCGCCGATGGCGGTGCCGATTAGTGGCCGGGTGATTCTCAACTGTTCTCCTCACCTATCCGCGGGTCCGGGGCCGGTCGGGCCCCGGAGCGGGCCGGGTGGCCCGCGAGACCCAGTAGGCGCGGCGAATCTCGGCGCGCTCTGCACGCCGCCTATCATTTCGCGCTGACTGAGCCGAGAATGGCCGTCGCGACCGGGCTTGGGCGGTTTGGTCCTAAGACCAGCGCAGCAAGCGTCCTCAGGCCGTCGCCTGATGCGGCCGGGCATCGCCCCGCCGATGCTGAAAGCATGGCCGTCGACCGGGCGCCGCGCTGCGCCGCCAGAAGATAACCCTGTCGCCGCGCCCCTCAGGGCGCGCATATTCTGTTCGCGCCCCCACCCACCACTTGGAGAGATGACGTGCTGATCCGGCTGTTGCGCACCCAGCTACAGCCATATCGCAGGCCAGTGGCGCTGGTCGTGCTGCTACAGCTCATCCAGACGCTGGCCACCCTCTACTTGCCGACCCTGAACGCCGACATCATCGACAACGGGGTCATCAAGGGCGACACGAGCTACATCATCCATACCGGCGGGATCATGATGGCCGTGGCCGTGGTTCAGATTGCCTGCTTGGTCGGCGCCGTCTACCTCGGTGCCCGCACGGCCATGGCGGTGGGCCGTGACCTGCGCCAGGCCGTATTCAGCCGGGTGATGGACTTCTCGGCCCGCGAGGTCGGCCGGTTCGGCACGCCGTCGCTGATCACCAGGACGACCAACGACGTGCAGCAGGTCCAGATGCTGACGCTGATGACATTCACGATGATGGTCTCGGCGCCCATCATCTGCGTCGGCGGCATCGTGTTGGCTCTCAACCAGGACGTCACGCTCTCCTCTCTGCTGCTGGTGGCCGTCCCGCTCCTGGCGATCATCGTCGGCCTCATCATCTGGCGCATGCGGCCGCTGTTCCGCATCATGCAGGAGCGCATTGACGGGATCAACAGCGTGCTGCGCGAGCAGATCACGGGGGTCCGCGTCGTCCGGGCCTTCGTCCGCGATGGGCGCGAGCGGGCGCGTTTCGCCGGGTCCAGCACCGAACTGCTGCAGGTCGGGCTCGGCACCGGCCGCCTGATGGCGCTGATGTTCCCGTCGGTGATGCTGGTGCTGAACCTCTCCAGCGTCGCGGTCCTGTGGTTCGGCGGGCACTTGGTGGCCAGCGGCGCCATGCAGATCGGCTCGCTGACTGCCTTCCTGAGCTATCTCCTGCTGATCCTGATGTCCGTCATGATGGCGACATTCCTGTTCATGATGGTGCCGCGAGCCGAGGTGTCCGCCGAGCGCATCGTGGAGGTGCTCGACACCGAACCCGACATCATCTCGCCGGCGGACCCGGTGCGCGGCCCGGCCACCCGCGGCCACCTGGACCTCCGCGACGTGGAGTTCCGCTATCCCGGCGCCGAGGAGCCGGTGCTGCACGGCATCAGCCTGGCGGCCCGGCCCGGCGAAGTTACCGCCATCATCGGCGGCACCGGCAGCGGCAAGACAACCCTGCTGAATCTCATCCCGCGGCTGATGGACGTCACCGGCGGCAGCGTCCTGGTCGATGATGTAAACGTCCGCGACCTGGATCCGGCGGTGCTGTCGGGCGCGATCGGCTTCGTGCCGCAGAAGCCGTACCTGTTTTCCGGCACCGTTGCCTCGAATCTGCGCTATGGCAATCAGGATGCCACCGACGAGGACCTCTGGCGGGCTCTGGAGATCGCGCAGGCGCGCGACTTCGTCGAGCAGATGCCAGGCGGCCTGGAAGCCAAGATCGCGCAGGGCGGTACCAACGTGTCCGGCGGCCAGCGGCAGCGCCTGGCCATCGCCCGGGCGCTGGTGCACCGGCCGGAGATCTACCTGTTCGATGACTCCTTCTCGGCCCTGGACTACGCCACCGACGCCGAGCTGCGTGCCGCCCTGGCGCGGGAAACCACTGACGCGACCGTGATCATCGTCGCCCAGCGGGTCGGCACTATCCGCCACGCGGACAGGATCGTGGTCCTCGATGCGGGCCGGGTGGTCGCCACCGGCACGCACGACGAGCTGATGAGCACCGACGAGACCTATCGGGAGATCGTGCTCTCCCAGCTCACCGAGCAGGAGGCCGCGTGAGCGAGCCGCAGGGGCGCGGTGGTGCCTGGACTGAGGAGCGACGGAGGAGCGACGAGGGAAGGCGCCGCCTTCAGGCGCCCCGGAGGCGAGCGGGAGACACAGCATGAGACACCCTCCGTCAACCTCGGACCGCATTGGCACGCCGCAGCCGCCGGGCCGAACGCCGCATAAGGCCCCCCGGGGGCCGTTGCGGTGTCCCCGCGGCGAGGACCGCCTCCCGCGCGGCCAATTTGCGCGCCTCCGGCACGACCAAGCGAAGCGCCCGCGAGGGAGGCAATGAGCGGGGAGCGGCCGACTCCGCGCCGTGGGCCAGGGCCGACTCCCGGCACTCTGCCGGGCGGCGGGCGAGGGCCGGCCGCCTTCATGGGCGGCAGGTCGACTGAGAAATCGCTCGACTTCCGGGGCTCCAGTCGCCGGCTGGTGGGCACGCTGCGTCCGGAGCGGCCGCTCGCCGTGGTGGCCCTGGTGCTCGCCGCCGCTGGCGTCACGCTGTCGGTGCTCGGACCGATAATCCTCGGCCACGCCACCGATCTGATCTTCTCCGGCGTGCTGAGCCGCGAGATCCCGCCCGGCGTGACCAAGGCCGAGGCGGTGGCCCGGCTGCGCCAGCACGGCCAGGGCACCCTCGCCAACATGCTCAGCTCGATGCACCTGACGGCCGCCCGCGGCATCGATTTCAGCCAGGTTGGCCGGGTCCTGCTGACGGTGCTGGTGATCTACGTGGCCTCCTCGGCCGCCAGCCTGATGCAGGGCCGTGTCACCACCACCATCGTGCAGCACGCGGCCTTCCGGATGCGCGGCCAGGTCCAGGCCAAGCTGTCCCGGCTGCCGCTGAGCTACTTTGACCGCCAGCCGCGCGGCGAGATCCTCAGCCGGGTGACCAACGACATCGACAACCTCGCGCAGTCGATGCAGCAGACGCTGAGCCAGATGGTGACGTCAGTGTTCACCATCGCGGGCGTTTTGACCATGATGTTGGTTATCTCGCCCCTGCTCGCGCTGATCGCGCTGGTGACCGTGCCGGTCTCGGTGTTCCTCGTGGCGCGGATCGGCAAGCGCGCCCAGCCGCAGTTCGTCCGGCAGTGGTCGACGACCGGCAAGCTCAACGGCCACATCGAGGAGATGTACACCGGCCATTCGCTGGTCAGGGTCTTCGGCCAGAGCGAGCAGGCCATGAACACCTTCACGGAGCACAACGACCAACTGTTCGGCGCCAGTTTCAGGGCGCAGTTCATCTCCGGCACCATCCAGCCGGTGATGATGTTCATCGGCAACCTGAACTACGTCCTGGTGGCTGTGGTCGGAGCGCTCCGGGTGGCCTCAGGGGCGCTGTCGCTGGGCGACGTGCAGGCGTTCATCCAGTACTCGCGGCAGTTCAGCCAGCCGCTGACCCAGGTCGCCAGCATGGCCAACCTGCTGCAATCCGGTGTCGCCTCGGCGGAGCGGGTCTTCGCGCTGCTCGACGCGGACGAGCAGGATCCCGACCCCGCTGAGCCGCTGGTGCCCGCGGAGGTTCGCGGCCGGGTGGAGTTCCGCGATGTCAGCTTCAGGTACTCCCCGGACGTGCCGCTGATCGAGAACCTGTCGCTGACCGTCGAGCCCGGCCAGACGGTGGCCATCGTGGGCCCGACGGGTGCCGGAAAGACGACCCTGGTCAACCTCCTGATGCGCTTCTACGAGGTCAGCAGTGGGCACATCACGCTCGACGGGATTGATATCGCGGCCATGACCCGCGACGAGCTGCGATCGAAGACCGGGATGGTGCTGCAGGATGCCTGGCTGTTCGGTGGCAGCATCGCGGACAACATCGCCTACAGCGCCGACCGGCCCTCGCGCGAGCAGATCATCGAGGCGGCGCAGGCCACCTACGTGGACCGGTTCGTTCGCACGCTGCCCGATGGCTACGACACGGTCCTGGACGACGAGGGCTCGAGCGTCAGCATGGGAGAGCGGCAGCTGATCACCATCGCCCGCGCCTTCCTGGCCCGGCCGGCCATCCTCATCCTGGACGAGGCCACCAGCTCGGTCGACACCCGCACCGAGGTCCTCATCCAGCGGGCGATGAACTCGCTTCGGGAGGGCCGGACGAGCTTCGTCATCGCACACCGGCTGTCGACTATCCGTGACGCTGATCTGATCTTGGTAATGGAATCCGGCCGCATCGTCGAGCAGGGCACGCACGAAGAACTGCTGAACGCGGGCGGGGCCTACGCGCGCCTGTACGCGGCCCAGTTCGCGCAGGCACTGGCCGACGTGGACTGAGGACACCGGACACCGGACACCGGAGACCTGGATCAGCGGATGAATAGGACACGATGAGCCGGTGACCGTGAAGCACGCCACCTCGAGCGTCTATGTGTTCTCCCATCCGCCTGGCGGGTGGCGGATCGGCCTTATCCGGCATCCGCGTTTCGGCCGGATGATGCCACCCGGCGGCCACGTCGAGGCCGACGAATCCCAGGCCCAGGCCGCGCTGCGCGAAGTCGCCGAGGAATCGGGCCTGGCGGTGCGGCTGGTGGACGCCCCGGCCGCGGCACTGCCTGACGGTTTCCTGCCCACCCGGGTGGCGCCGCCCTGGTGGATCGTTGAGCATCCGGTCCCGGCCGACAACCACCTCGCCGAGCCACATGTCCACATCGACCATCTGTACGTGGCCGAGGCCCGCGGCAGCGAGCCAGTCACCGAGCCAGCGCATCCGTTCGGCTGGTATGCGGCCGGCGACCTGCCCGGGCTGGTGATGTTCGACGACTCACGGGTCCTCGCCTCGGCCTTGCTGGCCTGCCTCGACGACGAAGCGGATGACGTCGCCGCCCTGCTGCGGCGGCCACGCTGCTATCCGGCGTGATCGTCGTCGTTCACGCCCGTCCACAGAGCACGGACGGCGTCGATCGTGTCGGCTTCTGAGGCGTCCTTGTCCTCGCGGTACCTGATCACCCGGGCGAAACGGAGCGCCAGCCCGCCCGGGTAGCGTGAGCTCGCCTGCACACCGTCGAAGGCGACCTCCACCACCAGTTGAGGGCGCACCCGCAGCACCCCGTACGCGGCGCGGCGATCGCCCGCCGGCCGCGGCGCGGCAGGATCGGCGAGGTCCAGCAGTCTCTCCGTCTGCCAGCGCAGCATCTGGTCGGTCAGCCCCTTGAAGGTCTTTCCGAGCATGACCAGGCCGCCTGTGGCGGGATCCCGGGCTCCCAGGTGCAGGTTGGACAGCCAGCCGCGGCGCCGCCCGTGCCCCCACTCGGCTGCGAGCACGACCAGGTCCAGCGTGTGCCGGGGCTTTACCTTGATCCAGTCGCCACCTCGCCGGCCAGCCGTGTACGGCGCGTCCAGGGACTTCACCACCACGCCCTCGTGCCCGCGGGCGACCGCGTCGCTGAAGAAGGCCTCCACCGCCGCGACATCCCCGGTCACCATGCGCGGGACCAGCAACTCCGCCGGCACCACGGTCGCCATCAGGGAGTTCCGTTCGCTCGCTGGGGCGTCGATCAGGTCCCTTCCGTCCAGGTGCAGCAGGTCGAAGAAGAAGGGCGTGAGCGGTACTTCTGCGCGCTGACGGCCGACATCGATCTGGCTGCCGACCCGGCCGGCGGTGATCTGGAATGGCTGTGGCCGCCCGCCTGGGCGCAGCGCGACTACTTCCCCGTCGAGCACCAGGGAGTGCGCGTCGAGGGCCCGCACCGCGTCGGTGACCTCGGGGACCCGGGCGGTGATGTCGTCGAGCGTTCGCGTGAACACGCTGACCTCGCCGCCTCGCCGGTGGACCTGGATCCGGATCCCGTCGATCTTCCACTCGGCCGCGGCCACGGACAGCCGTTCGAAGGCCGAGGCAACGCTGGCCGCCGACGCGGCGAGCATCGGGCGCAGCGGCCTACCGACCTGCAAGCCAACGGAGCGCAGCGCGGCAGAGGCGGCCGCGGGCCCCGCGCCCGCCAGCGCGATCTCCGCCACCCCCGGGAGCGACCCGCCCAGCAGGAAGGCCCGGCGGACCTCCTCGGTGGGCACTCCGGCCGCGCCGGCCACGGCCTCGACCATGAGGCCTTCAAGGGCACCCTGGTGCAGTTCACCCGCGATCAGCCGGACCAGGAACGAGCGCTCACCCGGCGTGGCCCGTTCGAACAGGGCAGACAGCAGCCGGCGCCGGTCCGCCTGGGAGCCGGGCCCGGTGGCCGTGCCGACCGCCGCGAAGACGGCGTCTGTCTCGGCCAGCGTGATGGTCGGCTCCGCAGCACCAGCCTCGTCGCTGTCTCCCCCGGCCGCGCGCTGCGCGGCGGCCGGGTCAGCTCCGAGCAGGTCGCTGAGGGCCGCGTAGCCCACGCCGATCTGCCGCTGGCGCAGTTCGCCGGCGAGAAATGCCACCGCCACGGGGACTTCGGCGGGGCTGGCCCGGCGCAGCAGGGCGGCGATCTCGTCGGCTTTGGCCCGGCGTCCGGGCGCAGCGGCAACCGCATCCGACGTGCGCACCAGTTCCTGCAGAAGCACACAAGGCATTGTGCACGACGCCGCCGACCGTCCGGCGTGCGCCCGGACCGGACCGGGACGGGATCAGAAATCCGGCTGGGCCGACCGCGTCGGTGCAGGCCACCAGTGGTGTGATCAATGAGGCTGAATTTGTTACCGGCCAGTACTTGACCGTCATGGCTACTAAGCGGTAACTTCCGACGCGATTGCTCTTATGTGGTGTGTGTCACCCCGGCGCGTGTCACCCTGAGCAGTCGAGCCCCCGTCAACGGTGCCGGTCCGCAACCCCCGCAGCGAACTGCCCGCACCATGAAGAACAGTGGCAGGAGCCGCCATGGCCTCGTTTGGGAACACCACACCGGAACTGTCCGCAGGGTCCGCGCCCGGCAGGGTCCGCTGGCGGCGCTTCGCCATCCTCTTCGTCCCCGCGCTCGCCGCCGCGGCCACGCTGATCGGGCTGACCGCGCAGGGCGTGCTCGCCGCCAACATCTCCGTATCGGGGAGCGCCTTCAAGATCACTTCCACCCAGCTGAACGGGACCGGGTTCGAGCAGTTCGGCGGGGTCGTCACGGACGCCGGCGGCCACGTGCACCCGGTGGCGATCTCGGGGATCAAGAGCGCCACTCTCGCAAACCTCTGCCAGAGTGTCTCCGCGGGCCCGTTCATCCTCAGGCTCACCGCGGGTGGGGGCGGCACGCCCGTGTCGGCGAGCAACCTCATTGTCGACGCGGACCAGCAGACCGGCAGTACCGCCATTTTCCACAACATCACCATCGGCCAGGACGCGGGGTCGCTGACATCAGACCCGGGCGTGGCGGGCCAGGCCGGCGGTTTCGGCCAGCAGGCGGACTCGGTCACGATCGACAACTTGCAGCAGAACACCTGGCTGACCACGGCAGGCACGTTCACGCTCCCGGGGTTGAGCGTCAGCTTCGGAAAAGCCTGCTACTAGTGGCCTCTTCGGAACACAGCGGGGGCTCTCCCGGCCAGGAACCGGCGGAGCCCTCACCTCGCGAGGAATTCACTCCCGGCGGCGGATGGCCGCCGCGGGAGCCCGAAGATGGCCCCGCAACAGGTCCGGAGCCCGCGCCAGGGGAAGGAACCTCGCAGGTGAGAGGCACGCCGCCGTGGGAGGCGGCCGACAGCGCGACCGGGTCGACCGCTGCGGCGCAGGCACCGGAAGAAATCTCTGCTGTGGCACCGGATGAAACTTCGGCCGCGGCAGCGGATGAAGCCTCGGCCGCGGCAGCGGCGGGAAAGCAGCGCGTGACCGGGGCCCGTGCCCGCGACGCCCGGCAGGCTTTCCGGACGTGGCGGCACAGCCGGCCGTTCTGGGGCGGCCTCCTGCTCATCCTGGCCGGCGTAGAGATGATCGCCATCCCGCTGCTGAGCGTGGTCGCGCACAACTCCGTGAAGGTCGTCATCTACATCGGGATCGGCGGCATTTTCGGCGTGCTGATCGGTGGCCTGCTCGTGACGTGCGGGCTGCTGATCTGGTTCCATCCGGTGCAGCGGGTCTTCTATGCGATTACCGGCGTCCTGCTGTCCGTCGCGTCGTTCGTCGCGACAAACCTGGGCGGATTCTTCATCGGCATGCTGCTCGGGGTGACCGGGGGATCGCTGAGCTTTGGCTGGACACCCGGCGCGGGACGGGAACAGCCGGGCCGGCCGGGCTGGCCCGGCCGACCACGCTGGCCAGGCCGAGGTGGCCGGGCGCCGCAGGCGGACGAGCCGTCGGAAGGCCTGGGCATCGTGCTCCGCCGGGACACAGGACCGGGTGATCATCGTCGGAGCGGCGGCCGGCTGATGGCCCTCGCGATCACGCCGGTCATAGTGTCCGGCCTCATGCTTCCGGGCTACATGAGCGGCCCGATGCTGCCGGCTGCCTCGATGCGGCCGGCTGCGCAGGCGGGCTGCATCATCCCGATCCCCATCATCTGCCCACCGCCGTCGCCCTCTCCCACCCCGTCGGCCGCGCCCGGGCCCACCACAGGGCCCTCCGCGCCGCCCGGACCCATCCTCCCGGTTCCCGTGCCCACTGTGCCCGGGGCCCCCGGGCCGGCAGCGAGCGGCTCGGCCCAGCCCAGCCGATCGCCGAGCGCGTCGGCCCGCGGGAGGGCTGCCGCGGCACCAACCCAGATGGCATCGACGGCTCAGTCCAGTCTCACCGCGGACTCGGCGTACCTGTACGGGCTGTCCTATGACGGGCGCGCGCAAGTGGCGACTGCGAACGGGTCCGTGACGATGATGAAGTTCAGCCTGAGTGCGCTCACCTTGTCCGGCCACATCACCCTGACCGTCACCCAGGGCGGCACCACGGCCGTGACACAGAGTTCGTCCATGCAGTTCGGCGGGCCCGTGGTGCTGTATGCGACCAAGCTGTCGGGTAACCTGCTCGGCTTCGCTCCGGTGACCCTCACGCCGAACAGCCCGATAGCACTCATCCTGCAGGCGGTGGCGCAGATAACGCAGGCGCTCACCCAGACAACGCCCGTGCCAATGACGAACGTGGTGACCGACCAGCCCTACACCACCGCAAGCTCATTTCAGGCGGACGGCCTGCGGATCGGAACCTGATGTCGGCCGGGAGTCTGATCCAGGTGGCACCAGCACATCCAGGGCGGCACCAGCACATCCAGGGCGGCACACCAGCCCAGCGGCTGGCCAGCCGCTGGGCTGGCCAGCCGGGCCAGGGCGGCCGTTATGGCGTCCGCACCTGCCCGTTGACGTCAGCCGTCTCCGCATCGGCCATCTGATGCCCGCCAGGCGGGCCGCTGGGCGCCGGCATGTGCTGGCCGCGGACATCCGGCCTGCTGATGAGGCCCGGCCCACGACGGCTGCGCAGAACGGCCGCGGCCGCGCTGCCGACGGCCAGCACGAGGATCCCGGCCACGATCTTCGGCCAGCGGCGGCGACGGATCGGCTGGGCCGGTTCCATCCGGCGCGCGGTGGCGGCCAGCATGGCCGAGACCTTGGGCGCGACCCGCTCCTGCAGGGCGTTCCCCGTGCGCTCGACACGCGGGGCGGCCCAGACCCTGGCTCCGTACACGCCCCGCTTCGCCGTCCGGCGGGCACTCAGGGCGAGCGGGGTAACCTGTTTAGTGGCCCGGCGGGCGCGCCGCCGAGCGGTCGTTGCCCCGGCTCTGGCCGCGGCCCTGGCATCGTATTTTCTGGTCCTAAGGGACACATGAACCTCCCCAAGTTTGCTCCCCGCCCGTCTCACTTCCCCGGCCGGCCAGGCTCAACCATTACTCCGCCGCTTCGTCGCATACGTCCGGACGTGCGAGGATGGCGTAAGGGGGGAACTGCGGGGCAGAGGGTCGCCACTGCCACAAGGGTTCGTGCGAGGATGCCAGCCATGACTACGACGCTCACCGCGACACTGCAAACAAACGAGGGACCGATCGTGATCCGGCTGTTCCCGGATCACGCACCGAAGACCGTCCGGAATTTCGTCGAACTGGCCCAGGGCCAGCGCCAGTGGACCGATCCACGCACCAGGAAAGCCAGCACCGCCAGGCTCTATGACGGGACGATCTTCCATCGCGTGATCCCCAACTTCATGATCCAGGGCGGGGACCCGCTCGGCACCGGTACGGGCGGCCCCGGCTACCAGTTCGGTGACGAATTCCACCCGGATCTCTCATTCACCCGGCCCTACCTGCTCGCCATGGCCAACGCCGGGCCAGGCACCAACGGCTCCCAGTTCTTCATCACGGCGGTGCCCACGCCCTGGCTGAACGGTAAGCACACCATCTTCGGCGAGGTCATCGAGGGCACCGACGTGGTGGACAGGATAGGCAGCGTGGCGACGGACGGCCGGGACCGCCCGGCCGAGGACGTCGTCCTCGAATCCATCGAGATCACCGGCACCGGCGGCGCTGCGGGATCCGCAGGCTGAATCGTGGACGTTCCCCCAGCGCCGGACGCCGATGGCGGCGCGAACGCCGATCGCGGTACTAATGCCGATGGCGGCGCGAACGCCGATGGCGGTGCGGGCGCCCCTATGTGCTACCGGCACGGCGACCGTGAGACCTATCTGTCGTGCGTCCGGTGCGGGCGTCCCGCCTGCCCGGATTGCCTCCGCGCAGCCCCAGTTGGCCAGCAATGTGTGGACTGCGTCCGGGAGGGCAACCGGGACGTCCGTCAGCCCGCCTCCGTCTTTGGCGGGCGCATGGTGGCGGGCGCAATAGTCACCTGGGTCCTCGTCGCCCTCAACGTCGCCTTCTATGTCGCGGAGTTGGTGTACCCGCGGACTGTTGACTACCTGGCCATGGTGGCGAGCCTGAATGACGGGACGATCCAGCAGGTCATCGGCGTCGCGCACGGGCAGGCGTACCGGCTCATCACATCGGCGTTCATACACGAGCCGGGGCTGAGCGGGTTCGGCCCGGCGCACATCATCTTCAACATGTGGGCGCTGATCCTGGTCGGCCCGGCGCTGGAGCGCCTGCTCGGTCACCTGCGCTTCGTAGCCCTCTACCTGCTGAGCGCGCTGGGTGGCTCGGTGCTCTTCTATCTCCTCGCCCCGGCGGGGGAAGTGGCGCTGGGGGCCTCGGGTGCCATCTTCGGCCTGTTCGGCGCCTATTTCGTGGTGTCCAGGCGGCTGCGCCTGGACACCCGGGGAATCGTGATCCTTATCGTCCTTAACCTCGTGATCAGCTTCGCCTTCAGCTCGGCCATCGCCTGGCAGGCCCACGTTGGCGGGCTCATCACGGGCAGCCTGATCGCTGCGGCCTACGCGTACGCGCCCCGGCACCAGCGGACGCTGGTGCAAGCCGGCGCCACCGTGGCCGTGCTGGCCGTGCTCATCATCGCGGTGCTGTCGCGGAACAGCCAACTGGCCGTGTCCGCGCTGGGCTGATCAGCGCCGCCTGGAGCCGATCAGCACCGCCTGGGGCCGATCAGCGCCGCCAGGCAGCTGATCAGCGCCACTTGGTGGAGAGAACCACTCCGGAGATGATAAATCCGAACCCGATGACCAGATTCCAGTCCGACAACGCCGAGATCGGCAGGCTGCCCTGCGTGACGTAGAACAGCGCGATCCAGGCCAAGCCGATGATGAGGCAGCCCAGCATGGCGGGGACCAGCCAGCGCGGACTGACCTTGCTCCTGGCTGACCTGGGCGGCGGGGTATAAACAGCCTTGCTTCTGACGCGGGACTTGGGCACTGTCGCTCTCCTGCTCTATGCCTTTCACGCACTCGGCCCGAGTGTAACGCCGGAGGTGGCGTGCCCGACTTGCTCGTGAGGGCTTGCGTCGTCGCCCCCGAGCGATGCAAGCCCTCCTCCGCGGAGACTAGGGCCCGGTCGGCGTCGCTGTCGCGCTCGCCGTGGGTGTCGCCGTCGCCGTTGCGCTCGCCGTCGGTGTTGCACTCGGCGTCGCCGAGGCCGTGGCCACGTAAATGGTCACCGTTGACCCCTTCGGCAGGGTGCCGCTGCTCGGCTGCTGCTGGAATACGTTGCCCACAGTAGCGCTGGCCGGGCCGGGCGCAGGGTTGACCTGGACGTTGAAACCGGCCCCCTTCAGGATCGACGTTGCCGTTGCCTGCGGGTCGCCGACAACGTTGGGCACCTGGACGCCGCCGCCGGACACGGCGATGGTGACCTTGCTGTTCGGAGCCACCGGCGTGCCGCCGGGCGGGGACTCACTGACCACAGTCCCGGCCGGCTTGGACGAGTTCTGATCCGTGTTGACGATCACGCTGAAGCCGGCGTTCTGCAAGGTGTTCTGCGCGTTGCCCTGCTGCTGGCCCACCACGTCAGGCACCTTGACCATGTGCGGCCCCGTTGACACGTATAGCGTCACCACCGAGTTGGCCGGCACCTTGTTGCCGAACGGCGGGTTGGTGCTGACCACCTCGCCCTTGGGATATGTCGATGAGGCCTGCGGCACGGCCCTGGACTGCAATCCGGCCTTGGCCACCGCCGCCTCCGCCTTGGCCTGGGTCAGCCCCACGACGGAAGGCACGGCGTCCTTCTGGCCCCCGCCGTTGAGCGCCAGGAAGGCGACCAGCGCGAGGAGGATGGCCAGGACGGCGCCCAGGACCCACCAGAGCGTCTTCCTCCGGCGGCCGCCCCCGCCCCCGTACGCGCCATCCTGGGGCCCGTACTGGTATGGCGGGATCGCGCCGGTCCGGCCGTCCGTCGAGGCAGGACCCAGGCGCTGGGTGGCCGGGTACATGTCGGCGCCGCGCGGGGGCGCGGCGACCGGCACGCCGGACAGCGCGCGCTGGATGTCCGTGCGCATCTCCGCCGCCGACTGGTACCGGTCGGCCGGGTCCTTGGCCATCGCCTTCAGCACGATCGAGTCGGCCCATCCCGGGATCTCCGGGTCCACCCGGGACGGCGGGATGGGGTTCTCCCGGACATGCTGGTAGGCGATCGCCACCGGGGAGTCCCCGATGAACGGGGGCCTCCCGGTGAGCAGTTCGTACAGCAGGCAGCCGGTGGAGTAGAGGTCGCTGCGCGCGTCCACCCGCTCACCCCGGGCCTGCTCAGGTGAGAGGTACTGCGCGGTCCCGATGACCTGCGCGGTCTGGGTCATGGTGGCCTGGGCGTCGCTTACCGCCCGGGCGATGCCGAAGTCCATCACCTTGACCTCGGCCGACCGGGTCAGCATCACGTTGGCTGGCTTGATGTCGCGGTGCACGATGCCGTGGCGGTGGCTGTAGTCGAGTGCTCGCAGCACGCCGTCGGTGATCTCCAGGGCACGTTCCGGCAGCAGCCGGCGGTCCTCCCGGAGCAGATCGCGCAGGGTCCGGCCGTCCACGTACTCCATCACGATGTACGGGACGTTCGCCGGCCCGGCCATGTCTTCGCCGGTGTCGTAGACCGCGACGATCGCCGGATGGTTCAGCGAGGCGGCCGACTGGGCCTCGCGGCGGAACCTGGCCTGGAACGTCGCGTCCCGGGCCAGGTCCTCGCGGAGCGTCTTGACCGCGACCACGCGGTCGAGGCGGATATCGCGCGCCCGGTACACCTCGGCCATGCCGCCCCGCCCGACGACGCCGTCGAGTTCGTAGCGGCCGCCGAGGAGGCGGGACTGTGTCATGTCTGGCACGTCAGTAACCATCCTGCGTCGTAGTCGTCGCCCCGGCGGAGCCTCGGTCCCGCCCGGTGGTGCCGGCCGGCCTGCGGTGGCGCATCTCTCTCATCTCAACGGATCTCGCTGGTCGTGGCGTTCATTGCTTCCCCACGGAGGCCAGGTACGCCTGGATGACCTTGACGGCGATGGGGGCTGACGCGTCGGCGCCGAGGCCGCCGCCCTTTACAATGACGCCGACAGCTATCTGCGGGTTGGGACTGTTGGCCGGGGCGAAGCCGGTGAACACCGCGTCGTCCAGGCCCGAGTTGTTGGCGCCGTTCTGTGCCGTTCCGGTCTTCCCGGCGATCTCGATGTTCGGGAGGAAGGCCACGGCGTGAGCGGTGCCCTGCGGCGACTGCACCACGTTGATCATCATGCGCTTGACATCTGAGGCCACGGACGGGGTCACCGTGGTGTTCAGGGTGGCCGGACTGGCCGTCTCGAGCGGCGTCAGGTCCGGTGCGGTGATCTTCTGGACCATGTAGGGCGTCATCAGGGTGCCGCCGTTGGCGATGGCGGCGGAGAACATCGCCTCCTGCAGCGGCGTCACCGTGTCGCTGTACTGGCCGATCGCCGAGTAAGCGGTGAAGCTGGGGGCCGACACGGGCGGGTAGTTGCTCGGCGAGACGGGCAGCGGGATCGTCAGGTTCGCGTCGTTCATGCCGAACTTGTCGGCCTGCGCCCGCAGGGCGGTCCCGCCGAGGGTCATCCCCAGGTTGCCGAACACGGTGTTGCAGGAAACGGTGAACGCGAATATGACGGGCACCTTGCCGGTGCCGGTCGGGTTGCTCCCGTCGTTGCACGCCTCATTGTCGAAGTTGATCAGCTGGTTGCTGGTCTGCGGAAGTTTGAGGTTGGTCGGCGCGTAGACCCGGGTGTCCGGGTGGTAGTTCCCGGTGGAGAACGCGGTCGAGCTGGTCACGATCTTGAACGTGGACCCGGGTGGGAAGGTCGCGTTGATGGCCTTGTTCGTCAGCGGCTGGTTCGGGTCAGCGAGCAACTGCTTGTCGACCTTGTTCAGTTCTGTGCCGTTGAACGTGGCTAGCTGGTTGGGGTCGAAGCTCGGGTAGGACGCCATGGCCAGGACCGCGCCGGTCTGCGGGTTCAGCGCCACGACCCCACCCTGCAGGCCGGTCGCCTTGAGTCCGTCGTACGCCGCCTGCTGGGCCGCGGAGTTGATGGTGAGCTGCACCGTGGCGCCGCGCTTGGGCTTACCGCTGATCAGGTCGAGCAGGTTGTGCACGGCGAGCGCCGGGTCCGACCCGGACAGCTGCCGGTTCTCCGCCTGCTCGATGCCGGTCGCGCTGTAGATCGAGTTGAAGCCGGTCACCGGGGCGTATACCGGGCCGTTTGTGTAGTACCGCTGGTACTTGTAGATGCCTTTGACCGCGCGGGACTCCGCGATCGTCTTGTTGTCCGCGGTGACGATGGCGCCACGCTGGTACTGGAACTGCTGGGAGAACGTGCGGGCGTTGCCCGGCTTGTTAACCAGGCTGTTGGCCTCGAACGCCTGCACGTAGTTCGCGTTGACCAGGAGCAGGACGAACATCACCAGGCAGGCCAGGGAGATCCGGCGAAGTGCTCGGTTCATCCGGCTCTCACCACCTGCGTCATCCCCTCATCCTGGATCGGCTGCGGAGCGGGCCTTCGCGCGGTGTCGCTGACCCGCATCAGCAGCGCGATCATCATCCAGCTGGCCACCAGCGAGGAACCGCCCTGGGACAGGAACGGGGTGGTGATACCGGTCAGCGGGATCAGCCGGGTGACCCCGCCGACGATCACGAACACCTGCAGGGCGAGCACGAACGCCAGCCCGCCGGCTAGCAGCTTGGAGAACGGGTCGCGCACCGCGACCGCGGCCCGCAGCCCCCGCTGGACGATCAGCCCGTAGATGAGCAGGAGCGCCATCAGCCCCGCGACGCCGAGTTCCTCACCGAACGCGGTGATGATGAAGTCACTTTGCGCCAGCGGGGTCCAGTAGGGCTGGCCCTGGCCGAACCCCCGGCCGAGGACGCCGCCGAAGCCCATCCCGTACAGGCCCTGCACCAACTGGTACGACGGCACGCAATGGGCCTGGGTCGCGGGGTTGCAGAACACGTTGGCCGATGTGAACGGATCCAGCCAGATGGTGAACCGCGCGCCGACGTGCCCGAAGAGCCTGCTGGCCACGAACGCGCCGGACGCGAACAGCATGACCCCGATGAGCAGCCAGGACGTCCGCTGGGTGGCGATGTACAGCATCACCACGAACAGGCCGAAGAACAGCGCGGACTGGCCGATGTCGGTCTCGAAGACCAGGACGAGGAGGCTGGCGGCCCACGCGATGAGCACCGGACCGAGGTCACGCGCGCGGGGCAGGTCGATGCCGAGCACCCGCCGCCCGGCCAGCGCCAGCACATCCCGCTTGCTGACCAGGTAGCCGGCGAAGAACACGGCGAGGGCCAGCTTCGCGAACTCGCCGGGCTGGATCTCGAGGCCGCCGACGATGATCCACACCTTGGCGCCGTTTATCGCGCTCATGGACGCGGGCAGCAGCGCCGGGATGACCAGCAGTACCAGGCCGATCGCGCCGAGCGTGTAGGTGTAGCGCTGAAGAATGCGCGGCTGCCGGATCAGGGCCAGCACGACCACGAAGGCCGCGATGCCGACGGCGCTCCACATCACCTGGAGGGTGGTGGTCGACGCGGTCATCGTGCTGATCTGGTTCCCGGCGTTTCCGCCCCGCCCGGATTCCTGCAGCCGGTAGATCATCACTATGCCGAGGCCGTTCAGCAACGCGGCGAGCGGCAGTATCAGCGGGTCCGACCAGGGCGCCAGGCGGCGGACGGCCAGGTGGGCGGCGCCCACGATGACCGCGAACGAGATGCCGTAGGTGAACATCCCGGACGGCACCTTGCCGTTCAGCCCGAGCCCGACGCTCGCGTAGGCGAACATGACCACGGCCACCACGAAGATGAGCATGGTCAGCTCGGTCCGGCGCCGCCCGCGCGGCATGGCCACCGGGCCTGCCTGCCCGGCCTGGACGGGGGTGGTCACCGAGCCGATGCGCAGCGGCTCGCCAGGCTGGCCCGGAGGGGTGGTGATGGCGCTCATGGCGTTCCCCCGCTGGCTGGCAGCGGCGGGCAGTCGGACGGGATGGGGGGCGCCTGCGGTTTCGCGACGAGCTTGCCCTTGACCTTCGTGGGCTTGAGGTTCTGCCACTTCCGGTAGGCGGTGTAGGCGTTCTGGCAGCGCTGGTAGTCGTTGCGGATATGGCCCATGATCCGCTGCGCCTCGCCCAGCCCGCTGGCCGGGATCGTGGACCGGATGGACTGGACGTCGGTGGGAGGCAGCATGGCCAGCGGAACGCTGGTCCGCTGGTACACCTTGGACAGGCTCACCCAGGCTACTTTCGGCGTGATGCCGCGGTAGATGACGACCTTGCCGTTGTCCGCGCCCACGTAGTACTGGCTCTGCGTGTAGCGCCACCCCGCGTAGCCGCCGCCGACGACCAGGATGACGAGGACCGCGAGGGCCGAGGTGACGAGCGGCCAGCGCCGCCGGTGCACCACACCCTCCTCGTGATCGTTCGCCTTGCGCGGGACCGGGTCGTCGTGTGCGATCGCGACCGCGATCGCGGCCTGCGGCGCGGTCTGGGTGAGCATATGGGCGCGCGCGGCCGGGCTGTCGCTGTGCAGTGTGGGCCGGCCGGTGCCGTTGGACGCCGCCCCCACGACCACGGACACGTCACTGGGCGGCAGCGGCGCCGTCGCGCTGTCCACAACGTCCGCGACGATGCAGGTGATGTTGTCCGGCCCGCCGCCCCTGATGGCCAGCTCGATGAGCTGCAGCACCACCTCGTCGAGGTCCCCGACCGTGGCCAGTGTCTTGTGCAGGGTCTCTTCGCTGACCACCCCGGACAGGCCGTCCGAGCAGAGCAGGTACCTGTCGCCGGCCCTGACCTCGCGCAGCGACAGGTCCGGTTCGACGTCCGCCCGGCCATCCAGGGCCCGCAGCAGCATCGAGCGCTGCGGGTGGGTGGCGGCGTCGTCGGGGCTGATCCGCCCCTCGTCGACCAGCGTCTGGACCAGCGTGTGGTCGTGCGTGATCTGGTGGAACTCGCGGCCCCGCAGCAGGTAGGCCCGTGAGTCGCCGATGTGGACGAGGGCCATCCGGGACCCGGACCAGAGCATGGCTGTCAGCGTGGTGCCCATGCCCTCGATGGCCGGGTCGGCGGCGACCATGTCGTGCAGCGCGTGGTTGGCCTCGGTGACCGCGTCGGCGAGCGCGTCGAGCAGGTCGTTGCCGGGCACGTCATCATCGAGCCTGGCGATGGCGGAGATGGCGGCGGCGCTGGCGACCTCGCCGGCCGCGTGGCCGCCCATGCCGTCGGCCACGGCCAGCAGGCGCGGGCCTGCGTACGCCGCGTCCTCGTTCCCCTCCCGGAGGAGACCGACGTCTGAGCGGATCGCGTACCGCAGTGCAAGTGTCATCTGCGCAATTCCAGAACGGTCTTGCCGATGCGGATCGGCACGCCAGCCGGCACCGGTGTCGGCTGCGTCACCTTCTGACGGTCGAGGTACGTGCCGTTGGTGGACCCGAGGTCCTCAACTATCCACTGACCATCCTGAGGAAATAGCCGGGCATGTCGGCTTGAAGCGTAGTCATCGTTGAGCACGAGCGTGGCGTCATTCGCGCGACCAATGGTGATTTGCTGGTCGGTAAGCCCCAGACTGGTACCGGCCAGGGCACCGGCCGTGACGAGCAGGCGCTGCGGCTCACCGCGCCCGGCCCGCTGGGACCGGGCCGGTTTGGCGGGGCGGGAGCGAGGCTGCTGGCGCCGCTGCTTGCGCGCGGACGTGGAAGGGCCGAACAGGTCCGTGCGTACCACGCCCACCGCGGCGATGACGAACAACCACAGGATCGCCAGGAAGGCGAGCCTGATGAGGGTGAGAGTGAGCGTGTTCATCGGGTCATGTGTCCTCGGGGTGGCCGTGGCCGTCAATAGATGCCGTCTCTGCGGAACACCAGGGTCGTCCGCCCCAGAGTTACCTGTGTGCCGTCGGTCAGCGATACCCGCCGGACCGGCTGGCCATTCACGAACGTGCCATTGGTTGAGCCCAGGTCCACGAGGACCACATCCCCGTCCTCCACCCGGAGCTCGGCATGGTGCCGCGAGACACCCGGATCGACCAGGCGCAGGTCGCAGTCGGTGCCCCGGCCGAGCATGGTCACCGGTGCGTTCAGCTCGTAGGTGCGCTGGGTGTTGCCATCCGCCCCCGGCTCGGGCCCCGACACGAGCAGCCGTGGCCGGCCGCCGACGGATCCGGGCACCGGCGCCCGGGGCAGGTCACTGCTGGGCCTGCGGATCTCACCGCCTTCGACGGTGGTACCGCGGATCACCCCGGAGCGGATCCGGAAGGTGCCCGTGGTCAGGTCCGGGACGCCCTCAAAGCGCATCCGCACCGGCCCGACGAAGGAGTAACCCTGCTCGCGGGCATGCTCGCGGGCCAGCGTGGACAGTTCGATGCCGAGGTTGTCGGCATATACCTCCAGGCGCTCGAAGTCGCTGTCGGCCAGTTCCACCACGAAATCGTTTGGTACAAGGGTTCTGCCTTGCGCCACGATCGCGGCACGGTCATCCATCTCGCGCTGCACCGCGCTGGCAACCTCAACCGGCTGCAGCTCGGACTTGAACGCTCGCGCGAAGGCACCCTCCACCATGCCCTCGAGCCTGCGCTCGAAGCGCTGAAGAACTCCCACCCGGGTACCTCCTTCCCGTATCCGCATCCGATGGTATCGGCGGCGGGGGGCAGGTCGAAGACGTGCTAACCTGACTCCTTGCCTAGGGCGGGTGGCGGAACGGCAGACGCGCACGGTTCAGGTCCGTGTGTCCGCAAGGACGTGAGGGTTCAAATCCCTCCTCGCCCACAAGGTGTTCTGGCCTGCAGCTTATGCGCCCGAACCACCTGTGCGGATCAGGGTTGGGCAGGTCGGCGAGCCCAGTGTCACCAAGAGCCAACACTCGCCCCTTGCTCCCGGGCAAATTTCCGGCAAAACGAAAACTGCCGCCGCCCCCATTCGCCGGGTTCCGGCACGACGATCACGGCATCACCATCACGCACGATGATCACGGCACGACGATCACGGGGCAGTGCGCGTGCCTGGTGAGCCAGCCCGGGACCGAGCCGGCGACATGGTGCCAGACGTGCTCGGGCGCCCCGATCACCAGGGCGTCCGCGCAGAACTCCCGGGCCGCCGCGGCGAGTTCCTTGGCCGGACTGCCGCGCCGGGTGAGGACCCGCACGTCGAGCCCGGCCCGGTCGCAGACCTCGTCCAGCTCGGCGAGGAGCCAGCGCTGCATTTCCTCGGTGTCCCGGCCGGCCCCGATGACCTGGCCGGTCAGCGGCTCGCAGTAGACGCCGGGCGAGCAGATGTACGCGACCACGAGCGGCCGCCCGAGCCGCCGGGCCATCCCGGCGGCGTAAGCGAGCGCGTGACGGCTCGACTGTGATCCGTCGTAGCCGGCCACCACCGGGTGGTCCAGGTCGCTTGATGGGGTGGACCGGGACTGGGCGTCGTCGCGGCGGTCCGGGCGACCTGGCTCGGCAGGCTGGCCCTGGTGTGGTTGAGGCTCTGCCTGTTCCATGGCTTCGCGTCCTTGTGAGTCCATGCTCCGCACACCGGAGTATCTGTAAAATATGTTAGTTTCGCTCAAGCAAATAACCTAGCCAGGCGCGAGTCTCCGAATGGCAGGGCCGCGTCGGCAGGGTATCCCGCCTTCTTTGCCATGGGCCTCGCTTCCTCCGGCCCAAGTGCTCATGAGAAGAGGATGCGCTCGCCGGGGCTGCCGGGGAAGAGCCGAACCCCTTCCGGGCTGACCTGGCGGAACCGGCACTGCCCGGAACCAGGCAGAATTGATGTCGTGCCGGAACTTCCCGAGGTCGAGTCGCTCGCTATCTTCCTGCGCGAGCGGGCCGCCGGGCGGGTCATCGAGCGGGCCGACAGCGCCGCGATCTC
>DASWFT010000694.1:0-6819 GCA_036394075.1 Streptosporangiaceae bacterium | reverse complement strand
CCGCTTCCACCGGCCGGGCCCACGCGGCTGGCCGGCCAGCCTACGGCGGGGGCGATCCCGTGATCATGGCCGCCGGGCGGCGTGGCCCGGCCGTCCAGCCAGACGCGCCGGACGGATCTGTGGGCCCGGCTGGATCTGTGGAGGCGGGTGGGTCTGCGGGCCCGGCCGGATCTGTGGGCGCTGGTGGGTCTGCGGGCCCGGCCGGGTCCGCGGTGCCCGGCGGAACGGCCGGCCGGCCGCTGCTGCGCCTGCTGCGCCTCGCCCGGCCGCTGCGGGGCCAGTTGCTGCTCTCCGTCGCGGCGGGCGCGGCGGCCATAGGGTGCGGCGTGGCGCTGCTCGCCGTGTCCGGGTTCCTGCTCGCCCGCGCCTCCGAGCACCCGAACATCATCGCGATTTCCGTGGCCGTCGTGGCGGTCCGGGCGCTCAGCATCGGCCGGGGAGTATCCCGGTACGTCGAGCGCCTGGCATCGCATGATGTTGCGTTCCGGGTTCTCGCTGACATCCGGGTGGCGATCTACACGCGGCTGGAACGGCTGGCGCCCGCCGGGCTCGCCGCCTTCCGCTCTGGTGATCTGCTGGCCCGGCTGATCAGTGACGTCGACGCCACCCAGGACCTCTTTATCCGCGGCATCGGGCCGCCCCTGGCCGCGGCCCTGGTCGGGGCGGGCGCGGTGACTGCGTGCCTGCTTATTCTCGCCCCGGCCGGCGCGGTGCTGGCCCTGGGACTCCTGGCCGCCGGGGCCGCACTGCCGCCGCTGGCCGTCGCAGTCTCCCGCAGGGCGGCCAGGGTGACCGCCCCCGCGCGCGGGGAACTGGGTGCGACGGTAACTGACCTGCTGTCGGGCGCCGCCGACCTGCTCGCGTTCGGGGCGCAGGGCGCCGCCCTGGACGCCGCCTCCGCCGCGGACGGGCAGCTGGCCGCGCTGGCCAGGCGCTCCGCGACAGCGGCCGGCCTGGGGACCGGGCTGGCCATGGCCGTTTCCGGCCTCACTCTGTGGGGGGTCCTGGTCCTCGGAGTGGCGGGCGTGGCGGATGGCACCCTGACCCGCGTGCCGCTGGCGGTGCTGACCCTCACCGCCCTGGCCGCCTTCGAGGCGGTCACCGCCCTGCCGGCGGCCGCCCTCCAGATCAGCGCCGCCCGCGCCTCGGCGGCCCGCATTGGTGCGGTCCTCGACGCGCCGGATCCCGTGGGCGAGCCAGTGGCGCCCCGGCCGCTGCCAGCCGGGCCGGCGCATGTGCGGCTCCGGGGTGTGCAAGTCCGGTATGAGCCGGACGGGCCGCTCGCCCTCGACGGGCTCGACCTTGACCTGCGGCCTGGGCGGAGGGTAGCGCTCATCGGCCCGAGCGGTGCAGGCAAGTCCACCGTGGCCGCCGTGCTGCTGCGTTTCTGCGACCCGGTCGGCGGCACCGTCACCCTCAACGGCACCGACATCGCCGACTTCGCGGCCGATGACGTGCGCACAGTGATCGGCGGCTGCCCCCAGGATCCGCACATCTTCGATACCACCATCCGCGACAACCTCCGCCTGGCCCGGACCGGCGCAACCAATGACATGCTGGCCGCTGCCGCCGCCCGCGCCCGGCTGCTGCCCTGGATCGAGTCGCTCCCGCAGGGCTGGGACACCCAGGTCGGTGCGCATGGCGCGGCCATCTCCGGCGGCGAACGGCAGCGGCTCGCGCTGGCCAGGGCACTGCTCGCCGACCCGGCCCTGCTGGTTCTCGATGAGCCCACCGCCCACCTCGACCCCGAAGCCCGCTCCGCGCTCACCGCCGATCTGCTCGCCGCCACCACAGGGCGTGCCACCCTGCTTATCACGCACGAGCCACAGGGACTCGATCAGGTTGACGAGATCATCGTCCTTGACCACGGCAGGGTCGTCCAGTGGGGCACCCACCAGCAACTCCTGCGGGCTGACGGTCCCTACCAGCGGATGTGGGAGCCAGCTGCGTTCCAGGACACGCCTTAGTGGCCGACAGACCCGGCAGCGTTTCCTGGTCGATGGTCAAGCACCCGGGGACGCCAGATGATCCGCTGGAGGCGCAGGACCAGTGCGCCCACCGTGATGAGCACCACGACATTCAGCAGCAACTGCACTGCCGAGCCCCAGGCCTCGGTCCAGCTGGCGTACGCGATCGACAGGGCTACGTCGGCGGCGGCCGGAATGGTCGTGACCGAGATGAAGACGCCGATGAGGGTGCTTGCCCGCGACTCGGTCAGCGAGACGACGCCGACGATTCCGGCGAGGACGGCGACAACGAGAGAAAACAGGTTCGGCTTGTCGATCAGGCTCGAGACCGGCCGCAGGCCCAGCGAGAATGCCTTAGGAGTGTGACCTGTCCAGCGGATCGCCAGGCTGAAGAGCAAGGTCACGATGATCGCGGCCGAGAACCCGGCGAGAAGGGCAGCGTTCCCCTGGAGTATCGCGCGCCTGTCGCGCTTGTCGATGCCCAGCGCGACGCCCATGATCGCGTTGTATTCTGGCCCGACGACCATGGCGCCAACGATGAGTATCTGCGAATTGGTCAGGATGCCGACAGCACCGATCAACCCGGCTATAGCCAGGAGGATGTAGAAGCTGGGAGCGTAGACGGCATCTGAGCGGATCTTGGCTTCGACGACATCCCATATGGGGGCGATGTCCCGCTGGACAAGCCTTTGCTTGGCTGCCGGGTCCACCCCTTCCCCGATGGCCGCGTCCACGTTCTCGATGACGATGGAGCTGCCGTGGTCCCCTTGGAGGGTACGTAGTTGCCCAAGCACGGAGTTGGCGGAGCGGGGAAGCACGTCGAAGTGCACAGCGTCGCCGTCCGGTCGTCGTGCGGATCCGGTCAGCACCACCACGTTGGACACGCCGGAATCGGCGATGAGCACATCGGCGAGGAGCTCAGTCAGGTCGGGCGGGCTGACCATGCGTACGTGAAGAGTCATGGTCGCTCCAGTCCGGCCGGGGGCTCGACAACCTCGTCTGCGGCCGCGGGCGCGGCCGTATCGCCGGTGGCTACGGCACCGGCATTCCCGCTGGTCCGGGGTCCGGCGGGCGCCGGACCCAATGACACGATGGTGTCGCCGGCCTGCGGCGCTGGCCTGCTCGCCTCCGTGACCGCGGCGAGCTGGCCGTCCGCGCGCAGCAGAAACAGGACGTCATGCCCGGCGGGCAGCTCGCCGTCAGCGCGCCGCGCCTCGATCCGTGCCCCATCCTGATATCGGCGGCTCACCGCTGACCTGGTCATACCGGCCCCGAACAGGATCTCGGCGCCAGTGTAGGGAGCAACCACGCCGTTGCCGCGCAGCGGCGGCGCGAGCCGGTAGACCCGATCTTCGACGTTGCCTTGCAGCAGGGCCGAAGCGAGCGCGTTGAAGTCGTCTTCGTCTGTCAGCAGGAGCACCGCCGTGATTCCCTCGAGCCGCGCGCCGCCGCCGGTGGCGGCGGCGAGCAGCTCACCCGGTGCCAGCTCGAGTCCGGCCTGCCTGATCCGCGCACGCTGCCCATCAAGGCCCGCCCACATCAGCACCTCAAGACCCAAGGACTGCAGCGCTCGCCCGAGGTCGATCACCCACGGGTCGCCGCCCACGAGGAGCGGCCGCGTCCGCGCCGGGCGCGTGACGCCCAGCCGCCTGGCCACTGGCGCGGCGGTGACGCCGTACAACGTCACCGTCGCGACGATCACGACGAACGTGGCCGGCAGGATCGCTGACGCCCCGCCGATCCCCTTGGCGGCCAGGCCCGCCCCGAACGTGGAGGCGGTGGCGGCGGCGACGATGCCACGCGGGGCCATCCACCCGATGAAGGCGCGCTCGCCCCGGGCCAGGTCCGTTCTGAGCGTGGACGCGAACGCCGCGATTGGCCGGGCGGCAACAATGAGCACAGCGGCCAGGCCGAGAGCAGGCAGCAGCACGTGCCGGAGCGAGTGCGGGGTCACCGTGGCCGAGATCGAGATGAACAAGATACAGAGAATCAGCTGCACCAGTATCTCGAAGAACGGCCGTCGGGCGGCAACATCGAAACCCCGCTGATTCGCGACCGCCAGCCCCATGAAAATCGCGGCGATGAGCCCGGTGTCCGCGCGGACAACGTCGCACGCGGCCGCCACGGCTATCACGGAGGCAAGCTGCGCCGTGGTGCCGAGCACCTCGCCGAGCCGCAGCTTGCGGAGCAGTAGCCAGAGCCCTGCCGTGCCGGCGACGCCTCCGGCCACGCCGACCGCGATGCTGACCGCGAATTGCGCCAGTTGGCTGCCAAGGCCCTTGTGGGTGCTCGCGATGACGGCATGAAACACCAGCGCACCCAGAATGCCGCCGACCGGGTCGATGAGCGACCCCTCCCAGACGAGGACGCGCTGCAGCCGCTCCGTCGGCCGGACAAAACTGAGCAACGGGCCGACGACTGTTGGCCCCGAGACAACGAGGATCACCCCGAGCATCACGGCTGCCCCTCGTGACATGTCGAGCAGTGGCCCCGCCAGGAACGCTCCGAACGCCCAGGTGATCAGCACACCACCGGCGATCAGCCTGACCACGACCCGGCGGGTGTGCCCCTTGAGCTTCCGCAGATCGAGGCCCAGCCCGGCGTCATAGAGGATCACCGCCACTGACAAGGACACCAGGGGCTCAAAGGCGGGCCCGAGCAATCGCTCAGGATTGACGTCCATGGTCAGCGCGCCCGCCGCGAAGCCCACCGGCAGCAGGACGATGAGCGCGGGAATGCGCAACTGGCTGGCCAGCACCTGCGAGCCGACCGCAAGCACGAGAATCAGGCCGACGCCAATGAGGATCTGGTTTGTCGTCACGCTAGTCTTTCATAACGCCGAGTCGGCCATTCGTTTACCAACCGTTCACGTGCAATAACCGGTACTGGATCTCAGGCCGAGGCGATACTCGATCCAGCCGGCGTGCACGCTCCTTTAATGTGACGGAGGGTGCGGCGGGAATCATCACCCGTCCAAGGTGATGAACTGGCCCGGCCCGGGCCTATAGAAAGGCAGAGGCGCCGAACCGTGAATGTTCACGCCGCGATCGGCGGCGGATCACCGTCGGCACAGGCGGCGGATCACCTCGGCACAGGCGCCGGATCACCGTCGGCACAGGCGCCGGCTCACACGGTCATACAGGCGGCCGATCACACAGTCGGCACAATAGAAAGAAGTTGTCGTGCGTCGAGGCGGAGGGGACGGCAGTGGGTGCTGAGCGCGAGCGGGTAGCCGGGTTCGGGCGGCTGGAGGACGGGCTGCGCCAGGCCGGCGAGTGGTACCGCTGGGGGCCGTACGTCAGCGAGCGCCAGTGGGGGACGGTCCGGGAGGACTACAGCCCGGACGGCGAGGCGTGGGGTTACCTGCCGCACGACCACGCCAGGTCGCGCGCCTACCGCTGGGGTGAGGATGGCCTGGCCGGCTTCTGCGATGTAGAGCAGCGGCTGTGCCTGGGGCTGGCGCTGTGGAACGGCCGCGACCCAATCCTGAAGGAGCGTGCCTTCGGGCTGACCGGTGCCCAGGGCAATCATGGCGAGGATGTCAAGGAGTACTGGTGGTATCTCGACGCGCTGCCCAGCCACGCGTGGAACCGGTGGCGGTATCACTATCCGCAGGCCGGCTTCCCGTATGAAGATCTTATTGAGCAGAACGGCTCCCGCGGCAAACTTGATCCCGAATACGAACTGCTCGACACCGGGATCTTTGACGCCGACCGCTACTGGATCATCGAGGTGCACTACGCCAAGGACGATCCGGCCGACCTGCTGATGGCGATCACCGTGACCAATGCGGGGCCGGAGGCCGAGACGCTGCATGTGCTGCCGACCGCCTGGTTCCGCAACACCTGGTCCTGGGACGTCGGCACGGCCAAGCCGGTCATCGAGGCGGCCGGCCCGGCGTCGATGACGATCGAGCACCCGTTCCTCGGGACCCTGGAATTGCTGGCCGGCGGCGGCCCGACCGGCGCTGCGCCCACGGCGCTGTTCTGCGAGAACGAGACCAACGTGGGCCGGCTCTACGGCGCGGCGCCGACCACGCCATACCCCAAGGACGGCATCAACGATCACGTGATCAGCGGCGCGCCCACCGTCAACCCGGCTGACCGGGGCACGAAAGCCGCGTTCTGGTACCAGGTGATGGTCGCGCCCGGCGAGACGGCCGAACTGCGGCTCCGGCTGCGCCCGGTGCCGGGCGAGACGGCGGAGGCGGCCGACCCGCTCGGCAGCGACTTCGACCAGGTCATCGCGCTGCGGCGGGCTGAGGCCGATGAGTTCTACGGCGAGCTGACTCCCGCGGCGGCGACGGCGGACGAGGCGATGGTCATGCGGCAGGCCTTCGCGGGGATGCTGTGGAGCAAGCAGCTGTACGCCTACGACGTGGGTCGCTGGCTCGACGGCGACCCGACCCAGCCGACCCCGCCGCCGGGGCGGCTGACCGGGCGCAACTCCAGATGGCGCAACTTCAACGCGTTCGACATCATGTCGATGCCGGACAAGTGGGAGTACCCCTGGTTCGCCGCCTGGGACCTTGCCTTCCATTGCGTCGCGCTCGCTCACGTAGATCCCGCATTCGCGAAGTACCAGCTGATCCTGCTGTGCCGGGAATGGTTCCAGCACCCCAGCGGGGCGCTGCCCGCCTACGAGTGGGACTTCGGCGACGTGAACCCCCCGGTGCAGGCGTGGGCCGCGCTCGAGGTGTTCGCCATCGACGGCGGGCGCGACGTCGATTTCCTGAGCCGGGTCTTCGACAAGCTGCTGGTCAACTTCACCTGGTGGGTCAACCGGGAGGACGCGGAGGGTAACAACCTGTTCGAGGGCGGCTTCCTCGGCCTGGATAACATCGGCCCGATCG
>DASWFT010000693.1:0-7038 GCA_036394075.1 Streptosporangiaceae bacterium | reverse complement strand
TGAGGAGGAGGGGGCGGTCGACCGCCGGTTCAGCGTCGAGATGCTCCGGTCCCTCGACCGGTGGCTCGACATGGCGGACGGGAAGCTCAAGGGCGGCGCGATCCCCTGCATCCTGAACGGCGGGAACGACGACTTCTTTGCGATCGACGAGGTCATCGAGTCGTCGCCGTGCGTCAGCTTCGCCGAGGGGAAGGCCATCGAACTCGATGGCTTCCACCTGGTCTCCATGGGCTGGACCAACCCGACCCCGTGGGACACCTTCCGCGAGGCGCCGGAGGCCGACCTGCGCCAGAAGATCGACGCGGTGGCCAGCAAGGTGCCGGACATGGAGCGAACGATCTTCAACTTCCACGCCCCGCCGTACGGGACCGGGCTGGACGAGGCACCCGCCCTGGACGACACGCTGCGGCCGATCCACGGGGGAGCGGTGATGAAGCCGGTCGGCTCGATCGCGGTCCGCGACGCCATTCTGGAATATCAGCCCATGTTGTCGGTCCACGGCCACATCCACGAGAGCCGCGGAGTCAAGAAGATGGGCCGGACGCTGGCGATCAATCCCGGTAGCGTTTACGGCGACGGCGTCCTGCAGGGTGCCCTGCTGGAACTGAACCCGAAAAAAGGGAAGGTCGGCAAGTACCTGCTCGTGAATGGCTAGGTACTCGTAATGGCTAGGTACTCGTGAACGGCTGAGCCTTTACCACTGGGAGGCGAGCATGGCTGCTGGAACCGTCGGCGGCGAAACGCCGACACTATTCCTCCGCAACGCGACTGGACTGGTCCGGGGCTGGTCGGTCCGAGACTCGATGATCTACGCGGTCCTGGCGACCAACTTCGTCACGCTGGCGATCTACGAGTTCGCCTTCGCCGCCCCGGCATTTCCCAAGGGACAGCTGATTACGTCGGTGCTGATCTCAGGGGTCTGGGTGTCGTTCCTGGTGATCGCCTATGCCGGGCTCATCGTCACGATCCCGCGGGCTGGCGGTGACTACGTCTGGCAGACCCGGATCCTCGGCAGTGGCATCGGCTTCGTGATGGCCGCCACCGGGTGGTGGTTCATCCTCTGGCTGTGGGCGCCGATCTACGGCAATATCCTCGCCGTCCAGTTCTTCGAGCCGCTGTGGGCGACCCTCAAGTGGACCTGGCCAACGGGCGGAGCCGCATGGTTCGGCACGCACAACGGGATCTTCCTGGTTTCGATGATCACCATCGCGCTGGCCGGCATCCTGGTGTCGATCGGGATGGCGGGATACGCCAGGATCCAGAAGTGGTGCATCTACGGCGGGCTGGTCGGGTTCGGCGTCATCGTGGTGCTGCTGCTCGTCAACTCGCACGCGAACTTCGTCAACTCATTCAACCTCGAGACGCACAAGCTTTTCGGCCTTAACAACGCATACGGCGCCACGCAGGCCACGGCCGCCAAGATCGGCTACCACGCCCCGTCAATCGGCTTCGGCCCGCTCGGGCCGACCATGCTCCTGGTGCCGGTGATGATGTTCTTCATCCTGTGGCCGAACTGGGGCGCCACGCTCTACGGCGAGATCCGCGGCGCGAGCGACTTCAAGCGGGTGTTCACGGGCATGTTCGGCGGCCTGTGGATTACGGTCGCCCTGACTGTGATCTTCCTGCTGCTGATCGACAAGACCATCGGCTGGGCCTTCTACCAGAACTCAAACCAGCTGAACTATCAGGTCTTCGTGCTGACTCCTCACGTCAGCACGGTCCTGCCCATCTGGCCGTATCCAGTCCTGTTCGCAGCCTGGCTGGTGCATAACACAGCGTTCCAGGTCGCCCTGATCCTGGTGATGAGCCTGTGGTTCTTCGGCTGGGTGGGAACCCTGTTCCTGTCCTCGACCCGGGTCATCTTCGCTGCGGCCTTCGACCGGGTGCTGCCGGACCGGGCCGCCGAGGTGTCGGAGAAGCGGAAGGTGCCGTTCTACTCACTCATCCTGATGCTGCTGCCGGCCGTGGGCCTGAGCGCCGTGTATGCCTACAACTCGACCTTTGTGACCTACACATTCGACGCGACGCTGGTGATCGCCGTGACGTTCCTGTTCAGCGCGATCGCCGTGGTGCTCCTGCCGTTCCTCAAGAAAGATCTCTGGCGAGCATCACCGGCGAGCAGGATCAGGATCTTCGGCGTGCAGATCGTCCCTGTCGCCGGCTGGGTCACGATCGGGCTGCTCGGCTTCAATCTGTACGAGTGGCTCACGAACGCCAGCTACGGGGTGAACAACCGCGACTCGCTGTACTACATGGGCGCGATGTACGTGCTGGCCATCGTCATATACGTGGTGGCCAGGATCGTGCGCCGCAGGCAGGGCATCGACCTGTCACTCATCAACAAGGAGATCCCGGTTGAGTAGGCCTGTGGAGCGATCCCGGTTGAGCAGGCCGGTGGAAGGATCCTGGTTGAGTAGGCCGGTGGAGCGATCCCGGTTGAGCAGGCCTGTTGACTGACACTCCGGCGGCCCGGGCCAGCGCCGTCATCATCGGCGCGGGAATCGTCGGCAACAGCCTGGCCTGTCACCTGATGCGGCTCGGCTGGCGCGATCTCGTCCTGGTGGACAAGGGCCCGATGCCCAACCCAGGCGGCTCGACCGGCCACGCCTCCAACTTCATCTTCCCGATCGAGTACTCGAAGATGATGATGGAACTGACCCGCGACAGCACCGAGCAGTACCAGGCGCTCGGCGTCTTCACCGAGAGCGGTGGCATCGAGGTCGCGCGCACCCAGGAACGGATGCACGAACTGCGCAGGCGGTGCACGGCGGCCAGGGCGTGGGACATCCCGGCGCGGCTGCTGTCGCCGGCCGAGGTCGGCAAGCTCGTTCCCTACCTGGATGAGTCGGTCATCCTCGGCGGGGCGCACTTCCCGACCGTGGGCGTGGTGGACTCGCTGCGCGCCGGGACCGTGATGCGCGAGCAGGCCCAGCAGGCGGGCGCGCTGCGGGTGCTGGCCGGCGCGGAGGTGCTCGGCATCGACACCGGGGATGGGCCGGGCGGTGGCCGCCGGGTCCGGGCGGTGCGCACCACCCAGGGAGACATCCAGACCGGGGTCTGCGCGATCTGCTGCGGGGTGTGGAGCCCCCGCATCGCCGCCATGGCAGGCGCCCGGATCCCGCTCACCCCGGTCGTGCACCAGATGATCAGCGTCGGGCCCATCGCCTTGTTCGAGGGCACCGTCGGGGAGATCGCGTACCCGATCGTCCGGGACGTGGACACCAACATGTACGAGCGCCAGCACGGCGGCGACATGGAGGTCGGCTCGTATGCGCACCGGCCGATCGTGGTCAGCCCGGACGACATCCCGTCCATCGAGGAATCGGTCCTGTCGCCCACCGAGATGCCGTTCACCCAGGATGACTTCGACCCGCAGTTGCTCCAGGCGCTGGAGTTGATGCCGGATCTGCTGGGGGATGAGCGGGCAGGCATCCGTTATGCCATCAATGGTCTTATCTCCATGACGCCGGACGGTCACCCGGTGCTCGGCGAGACGCCGGAGGTGGCCGGGCTGTGGTCGGTCGCGGCGAGCTGGATCAAGGAGGGGCCGGGCGTCGGGCGGGCGGTGGCCGAATGGATGAGCGGCCAGGTCCCGGAGATCGACATCCACGAAGCCGACGTCTCCCGGTTCTACCCGCACCAGCGCACCGGCGAGCACGTCCGGGCGCGGGCCCGGGAGGGCTTCAACAAGATGTACGGGATCGTCCACCCGGCCGAGCAGTGGGCGTCCGGTCGGCCGGTCCGGCTCAGCCCGGTCTACCGGCGCGAGCGCGACCTGGGCGCGGTGTTCATCGAGACCGCCGGGTGGGAACGCCCGCAGTGGTACGCCTCGAACGAGGGCCTCCTGGAGCGGTATGCGGGGAAGCTGATGCCCCGCGACGCTGAGTGGGAGGCCCGGTGGTGGTCGCCCATCATCAACGCCGAGCATCTCGCCCTGCGCGACGCGTGCGGGCTGGTGGACCTCTCCGCGTTCGCGGTCTTCGACATCACCGGGCCCGGGGCCCTGGAGGCGGTGCAGTCGGCGGCCGTGGCCCAGATGGATGTGCGGGCCGGCCGCGTCGTCTACACCTCGCTGCTCGACGAGCGCGGCGGCTTCAAGGCCGACCTCACGATCATGCGGCTCGGGCCGCAGCGGTTCCGCGTGGTGACGGGCGGGGCCACCGGCATGGCGGACATGAAGTGGTTCGCCCGCCACCTGCCGGCCGACGGCAGCGCGGCCCTGGCCGACCTGACGTCGGCGCAATCGACGCTCGGCCTCTGGGGGCCCCGGGCCAGGACCGTGCTGCAGGAGGTGACCAGCGACGACGTGTCGCATGCGGGCTTCGGTTTCGGTAGCTGCCGGGAGATCGAGATCGGCGGGGTGACGGTGCTGGCGTCCCGCATCTCCTACGTGGGCGAGTTGGGCTGGGAACTGCACGTGCCCATGGAGCAGGGGGCCAGGGTCTGGGACACCCTGTGGGACGCGGGTGTCCCGCACGGCCTGGTGCCGGTCGGCATCGGCGTCTACGGGACCACGGGCCGGCTGGAGAAGGGGTACCGCGCCTACGGCAACGAGCTGACCGCCGACTACACCCTGGTCGAGGCCGGCATGGCCCGGCCCAAGGTGAAGGAGCACCCGTTCACCGGGAAGGCTGCTTACCTGGAGCAGCGGGAGTCACCGCCGGTCGCGGTGCTGTGCACGCTGACCGTGGACGACCACCAGTCGGCCTCGGGACAGCTCCGTTACATGCTGGGCGGTGAGCCGGTGCTTGGGCCGGACGCAGAAGTGCTCGTGGACTCCCGGGGACGGCCCTCGTACGTGACCAGCGCCGGGTCCGGGCCCTCGGTGAGCCGGCACCTGCTGATGGCGTACCTGCCCGCCGGGCAGGCCCGCGAGGGCAACCACCTCGCCGTGGAGTACCTGGGCGAGCAGTACCCGGTGACGGTCGCGGTGGCGGGCGCCACGCCGCTGTTCGACCCGGAGAACCAGCGGGTCCGGAGCTGACCGGCGTGGACATCCTGGTCTGCGTCAAGCGGGTGCCGATGGTCGGCGGCCGGATCGCCGTGACCCCGGACGGGCAGGATGTGGACACCCGCATGTCCGGCTTCACTGTCAGCCCGCACGAGGAATGCGCGGTCGAGGAGGCGGTGCAGATCACCGAGCGGCTCGGCGGCAGCGTCACGGTCCTCACCCTGGGGCCGGCCGAGGCGATGCAGCAGTTGCGGGACATGCTCGCGCTCGGCGCGGGGCGCGCGCTGCTGCTGGAGACCGATGGCCGCGAGTGGGGGCCGATCGCCACCGCGGCCGCGATCGCGGACGCGGCCCGCCGCCGAGCGGAGGGCCCGGATGGGCCCTACGGCCTGCTGCTGTTCGGGAACGAGGCGGCCGACACCGGGGACTACCAGGTGGGTGTGCGGGTCGCGCACGCGCTCGGGCTGCCGTGCGTCACCGGCATCAAGAACCTCGAGATCACCGGGGACGGCGCTCGCGCCCGGCGTGAGTACCGGGGGAGCGAGGAGGTCTTCGACATCCCGCTGCCCGCGGTCGTCAGCGTCAAGGAGGGCATCAACCTGCCGCGCTACCCTTCGCTGCCCGGGCGCCTGCGGGCCAAGCGGGCGGCCATCGACACGCTGCGCCCGGAGTGGCACAGCGAAGGGCTGCGCAAGGACCGGCTCCGGGTGCCCGCGCAGGAGCAGCATCAGGCGCAGGTCCTCGGGTCCGGCGCGGAGGCGGCACCTGCGCTGATGCGCCTGCTGGAGGAACTGGGAGTTCTGTCGTGACCAGGATGCCGCCGTGACGGTGCTCGGCCTGCTCGAACGCGATGGGGACGGCCTCGCCGACTCCTCGCTGCGGGTGCTGGCCTTCAGTAATGCGCTCGCGCGGTCTTCAGGCACCGGGCTGGCCGGGGTGCTGTTCGGGCCCGCCGCGGCCGTGCCGGCCGGGGAACTCGCCGGTTACGGCGTACCAGACGCATACGCGATCGACTCGCCGCTGCTGGCCGGATATGCGCCGGTGGCATGGGCGCGGGCGCTGTCCGGCCTGGTCACGGACGTATCCGCGACGGCGGTAGTCGCGGCGGGCAGCGACCGGGGAAATGAGCTGATGGCGCACCTGGCCGCCCTCACCGGGCTGCCGATGGCCGCGAACTGCGTCTCGGCCGCCGCGGAGGCCGACGGCGGGTGCCGCCTCGTCCGTCACCGCTGGGCGGGCAGCCTGCTGGAGGACGCCACGCTGGATGCCGATGTGGCGCTGCTCACGGTGGCCGTCGACGCGGTCGCGGTCCCTGCGGCCGAGGAGCCCGCCGCCACCTCGGCTGCGGCGCCGGTCGCTGCCACCAGCGTGCACGTCGTCGAGCCGCAGCCGGAGGCTGCCGACCTGCGGGTCTGTGCGGCTGAGTCGGCTACTCGCGGCACTGGGATCTCGCTGGCCACCGCGCGGGTGGTGATCGGGGGCGGGCGCGGGGTCGGCGGGCCCGAGGGCTTCGCGCCGCTGGAGGAACTGGCCGGCCTGCTCGGCGCGGCGGTCGGGGTGTCGCGGGTGGTGACCAGCCAGGGCTGGCGGCCGCACACCCAGCAGGTCGGCCAGACCGGTACCCGCATCACCCCCGAGCTGTACCTGGCCTGCGGGATCAGCGGAGCGATCCAGCACATGGCCGGCTGCATGGGCGCCAAGCACATCGTCGCCATCAACACCGACCCCGGCGCGCCGATCATCTCCCGCGCCGACTACGCGGTCATCGGCGACCTGAACGAGGTCATCCCGGCGCTGGTCGCGGAGATCAAGAAACGCCACGATGAGGCATAGGGACCAGTCGGAGGGATCGCCCTAGCCCTGGCTCATGGCGGCCAGGCTCTCCCGCATCGTCTGGGTCATGGGGTGGTCGGGACCCAGCACGCGTTCGCAGTCGGCCACGGTGCGCTCGAGCACGGCGATCGCGTCGGCCAGCCGCAGGGCCGCGTGATATGCGTGCGCCAGGTTGCCGCGTGACATCAGGGTGCTGGGGTGGTCGGGGCCCAGGACCCGTTCGCAGCCTACGAGGGTCTGCTCGTAGAGCGGCA
>DASWFT010000692.1:0-20129 GCA_036394075.1 Streptosporangiaceae bacterium | reverse complement strand
TCGCCCGCGCACGCACCAGCGTCACCCAGTGCTCCTCCTTGAACAGGCCCGCGGCCCAGGCGGCCGGCACCACCAGCAACTCGGCGCCCGTACGCTCGTGGACCGGGGCGCCGAGTTGCTGGTGGTGCCGGCCGCCTGGGCCGCGGGCCTGTTCAAGGAGGAGCACTGGGTGACGCTGGTGCGTGCGCGGGCGATCGAGAACACTGTGTGGGTCGCCGCCGCGGGCCAGGTTCCCGACCCGTCCTCGCCGCCGACCCGGGCACCAACCGGGATCGGCCGCAGCATGCTCGTCGATCCGATGGGCACCGTCAGGGTCGATCTCGGGCCAGACCCGGGGGTAGCGGTCGCCGAGGTGGACCCTGCGCTGACCGCCCGGGTCAGGGCCCTGCTGCCGTGCCTGGAGCACCGCAGGGACGACGTGTTCGGCCCGTCCGCGGTGGTGCTGGCGGACTGACGACCCGCGGCGTCCCTGCGAAGCTGACGACCGGCGCCGCCATGGGAAACTGACGACCTGCGGCGCCCCTGCGAAACGGCCAGGACACCATGGAACGCCCAGAACACGCCCAGGGATCAGGGCACGCCCAGGGGCACCGCCACGCGGGCCGAACTAGCGTCCATGACGGCGGTGAGGAGGCTTTCCATCTCCTCGTCGCTGACCCGCTCCAGGAACCGCCGCATCGTGACGCCCTCGTTCCCGCCCGACCGCAGAACCTCCGCCATCAGCCGGGCGTCGTGCTCCTCCCTGGTCTCAGTGGGCCAGTACCGCCACGCCCGCCCGTGCTTCTCACGGCAGAGGACGCCCTTGCCGTGGAGGATGTTCATGACCGTCATGACGGTCGTGTAAGCGACAGGGCGCCGGTAGCGCATGTGCTCACGGACCTCACGGACCACATAGGGCTTGTCGCCGTCCCACATAACATCCATGATCGCGGTCTCAAGTTCGCCGAATTCGCGCACTGTCCGCCACCTCCCGGTCACCCATGCTAAACGCGGAGGCCGGTCCGGCCGAGTGAGCCAATCAGCGGCGGGAGAGGAAACCAGCACCGCAGGAGTGATTTTCATCACTGAGTGCAGATAGCCTTCAACCTGCCGCGAGGGCGAGGGTGCGGCGCTGCCGCCGCACGACCCAGATCATCACCCCGGCCAGCACCGCCGCCGCGACCGCGATGGCGACTCCGGCACCGACCCGGCGCACAATGGCCGCATAGGTCAGTTGCGATGGGGCTCACCCAGCCGCCTTTTCCGCTGTTGCGCGCTGTTGATGGTGACTCGCCGCTATTGGCGGTGTCTCAGTGCGATGCTAGGGCGGACCGACCACCGGGCGCGCCGCCGCCTGGTGGGCTAACCGCCCGGCGGGCTGCACACCGCCTGGTGGCTCACCACCTGGTGGGCTCGCCGCCCGACAGGCTCGCCGCCTGGCGGGCGCGCCTACCCTGAGGCCAGCCGACCTGCCATGATCTGCTGGAAATCCTTTGTCCGCTGCGATTGGCGTGGAAGGGGAGGGTGATGCGAGCTACTCCCCACACGGGCTCTGAGATCTCCCCCGGCGGCGGATTCGTCCGGCAGCCGAACGCGTTCACCGCGCGGATCACGGCCGATGGATCGAGTGGGTACCTTGCGGAACCGGGGCGCTACCAGCTCTACGCGTCGCTGGCCGACCCGTGGGCCCAGCGCGCGCTCATCGTGCGCAGGCTGCTCGGCCTGGAACGGATCATCGGTATCAGCCTGACAGATGCACTCAGTGATGAGCGTGGGGGGCGGTTCCCGGCTAGCACCGGGGGGCGCGATCCGGTGACCGGCGCGCGATACCTTTCCGAGCTGTACAAGGTCACCGACCCGGCCTACCAGGGCCGGTTCACGGTGCCCTTCCTGTGGGACATCCGCACCCGGCGGATCGTCACCAACGACTTCCCGCAGATCACCATCATGTTCGAGACCGAGTTCCGCGCCTTCCACCGGCAGGGGGCGCCCGATCTCTACCCGGTCGGCCTGCGCACCGAGATCGACGCGCTGAACACGCTGATCTACCACACGGTCGGCAACGGCGTGTACAAGGCAGGCCTGGCCGCCGGCCAGGCCGCCTACGAGGAGGCGTTCGACGCCCTGTTCACCACGCTGAGTGCGCTGGAGGAGCGGCTGGGCCGCCGCCGGTTTCTGTTCGGCAGCCAGATCACCGAGGCTGACGTGCGGCTGTATCCCACCCTGGCCAGGTTCGACGCTGTCTACCACACGCTCTACAAGTGCAATCTGCACCGGCTCATCGACTACCCGAGCCTGTGGGGCTACGCGCGCGACCTGTTCGTGCTGCCTGGCTTCGGGGACACGACCGATTTCGATCAGATCAAGCGCCACTATTACCAGACCCAGGACTGGATCAACCCCACCCGGATCGTGCCCAAGGGCCCGTATGTGAACTGGCTCTCACCGCAGGACAGAGAGCGCCTTTCCGCGCGAGCATGACCTTATGGGCCCGGGCTTCGGGCCCAGCTCCGGCGGTAGCCTGGTAGCCGGGCAGTTGAACAGTTAATCAAGGTTGGAAGAGGGCGATGTCCGCCGTGTCTTCTGAGTCACCGCGCGCAGGCGTGGATCTCACCGAGGCAGAGCACCACTCCGGCGAAGGGGCTGCTCCCGACCATCCGTCCGACGCCTCACCCGCGAGCAAAGATTTCGGGCCGAACGAATGGCTGGTGGATGAGCTCTACCAGAGATACTTGGCCGATCCCGGCTCGGTGGACATGGCCTGGTGGAACTTCTTCGCCGACTACCAGCCCCCGAAGGGGAGCGCGTCCCGCGTCGAAGCCTCCGGCAGTGTGGTGAGCCCGGCGCGGCCTGGCGCCGCGCCAGCGAAGCCAGGCGGGCCGCCGCCCGCCGCGCCCGCCCCGCGGCCGGCCGACGCGCTGCGGACCAGCTCGCCGGCGGGGCCCCGGCAGGCCGCCCTTGAGGCGCCGGCCGATCGATCGGCGGACCCTAACGCCCGGGGCGGCGGGCCGCCGGGCGCGCAGCCGGGCGCGCAGGCGCCGGGTACGCAGCCGCCGGGCGTTCAACCGTCAGGCGTTCAACCGCCGGGCGCGCAGCCGGCGGGTGCCACCAAGGAGGCCCAGGTTCCTGGCGGCGCGACGGAGGTGCGCCTGCGCGGCGCGGCCGCGCGCACCGCGATCAACATGGCCGCCAGCCTGACCGTGCCGACCGCGACAAGCGTGCGATCCGTTCCCGCCAAGCTGCTCATCGACAACCGCATCGTGATCAACAATCACCTGGGCCGCGGCCGGGGCGGGAAGGTCTCCTTCACGCACCTCATCGGGTACGCCATGGTGAAGGCCCTGACCTCGGTGCCGGAGATGAACGACTCCTACACCGAACTGGACGGCAAGCCCGCCATTGTCTCGCCTGAACATGTCAACCTGGGCCTGGCGATCGACGTGACCGCGCGCGACGGGTCACGGCAGCTGCTCGTGCCCAGCATCAAGTCAGCAGAGTCGATGGATTTCCGCCGGTTCTGGATGGCTTACGAGGACGTGGTCCGCCGGGCGCGTACCGGCCGGCTGACCGTCGAGGACTTCGCGGGCACCACCATCAGCCTGACGAACCCGGGCACGATCGGCACCGAGCACTCGGTGCCGCGGCTAATGGCCGGGCAGGGCTGCATCGTGGGCGTGGGCGCGATGGAGTACCCGGCCGCCTATCAGGGCGCGGCCGACGAGACGATGACCAGGCTGGCCATCAGCAAGACCGTCACGCTCACGTCCACCTACGATCACCGGATCATCCAGGGCGCCCAGTCCGGGGACTTCCTGCGCCGCATCCACTCGCTGCTGCTCGGCGGGGACGGCTTCTACGACATGGTCTTCGAGTCGTTGCGGATTCCCTACGAACCGGTCCGCTGGGTGAAGGACATCCAGGCCGGGCACGAGGACGACATCACCAAGTCAGCCCGAGTGCACGAGCTCATCCATGCCTACCGGGTCCGTGGCCACCTGCTCGCCGACACCGATCCGCTGGAGTACCGGCAGCGCAAGCATCCCGACCTGGACATCAACCAGCACGGCCTGACCCTGTGGGATCTCGAACGCGAGTTCCCGACCGGCGGCTTCGGCGGGAAACCGCTGATGAAGCTCCGCGAGATCCTCGGCGTGCTCCGCGACTCCTACTGCCGCACCGTCGGCGTGGAGTACATGCACATGCAGAACCCGGACGAGCGGGGCTGGATTCAGGCCCGGGTGGAGCGGCCGCACGGCAGGGCCGACCATGACGAGCAGATGCAGATCCTGTCCAGGCTGAACATCGCCGAGGCCTTCGAGATGTTCCTGCAGACGAAATTCGTCGGGCAGCAAAGGTTCTCGCTCGAGGGGGCGGAGTCGCTGATCCCGCTGCTCGACGCGGTACTCACCGAGGCGGCGGCTGCGCATCTCGACGAGGCCATCGTCGGCATGGCGCACCGCGGCAGGCTGAATGTGCTCGCCAACATCATCGGCAAGTCGTACGCGCAGATATTCGGCGAATTCGAGGGGAACCTGGACCCGCGCAGCGCGCACGGGTCCGGCGATGTGAGGTACCACCTGGGCGCGGATGGCGTGTTCACCACCAGTGACGGCTCCACCATCCCCACGTCGCTGGTCGCCAACCCCAGCCACCTGGAGGCGGTCGATCCCGTGCTGGAAGGGGTTGTCCGGGCGAAGCAGGACGTCATCGACATGGGCGAGCCCGGGTTCACCGTGCTGCCCGTGCTCCTACATGGAGACGCCGCGTTCGCCGGCCAGGGCGTGGTGGCCGAGACGCTGAACCTGTCCCAGCTGCGCGGGTACCGGACCGGCGGGACCGTGCACATCGTGGTGAACAACCAGGTCGGCTTCACCACCGCGCCGGAATACTCCCGGTCCAGCGTGTACTCCACCGACATCGCCCGGATGATCCAGGCACCGATATTCCATGTCAACGGTGACGATCCCGAGGCGGTGGTGCGGGTCGGCAAGCTCGCCTTCGAGTACCGGCAGGAATTCAGGAAAGACGTCGTCATCGACTTGATCTGCTACCGGAGGCGGGGCCACAACGAGGCCGACAACCCTTCGTTCACCCAGCCGCTGATGTACGACATCATCGATGCCAAGCGGTCAACGAGGAAGCTGTACACGGAATCGCTGATCGGCCGGGGCGACATCACCCTGGAAGAGGCGGAGCATGCGCTGCGGGACTACCAGCAGCAGCTTGAACGTGCCTTCACCGAGACGCGGGAGGCGTCCAAGCGTCCCGCCGAGCCAGGCGCGGTGGTCAGGCCCCAGGCGGTGGTGCCGGAGCCGATCGACCACGAGAGCACGCCGACCCAGGTCCCGGAGGAGGCCATCAAGCGGATCGTGGATTCGCAGCTGAACCTCCCCGACAGCTTCACCCCGCATCCGCGGCTGGTGCCGCTGCTGCAGCGCCGGGCCACGATGGTCGCCGACGATGCGATCGACTGGGCGACCGGCGAGCTTCTCGCCTTCGGGTCGGTGCTCATGGACGGGCACGCGGTCAGGCTGGTCGGCCAGGACACCAGGCGCGGCACGTTCGGCCAGCGGCATGCGGTCCTGGTGGACCGGCACACCGGGGAGGAGTACACCCCCCTGCGGCAGTTCAACTCGGGCAGCGCCAAGTTCTACGCGTACGACTCGCTGCTGTCAGAGTTCGCCGCCGTGGGATTCGAGTACGGCTACTCGGTCGCCCGGCCCGACGCGCTGGTCTGCTGGGAAGCCCAGTTCGGTGACTTCGCCAACGGCGCGCAGACGATCATGGATGAGTTCATCAGCTCCGGCGAGCAGAAGTGGGGCCAGCGCTCCAGCGTGGTGCTGTTGCTCCCACATGGCTACGAGGGACAGGGTCCGGACCACTCCTCCGCGCGGATCGAGCGCTTCCTCGGGCTGTGCGCGCAGGACAACATGACCGTGGCGATGCCGACCACGCCAGCGAACTACTGCCACCTGCTCCGCTGGCAAGCCCTGTCCGGGCGGCGCGCGCCGCTGATCGTCTTCACGCCCAAGTCGATGCTCCGGCTGAAGCAGGCCACCTCATCGGTCGCCGACTTCGCCCAGGGATCCTTCCAACCGGTGGTCGGCGACCGGGGGAATCTCGATCCGGCCGCCGTCGGCCGGGTGCTGCTGTGCTCAGGCAAGGTCTACTACGACCTCGCCGCCAAGCGGGCCGCAGGCGGCCTGGCTGACCACGCGATCGTCCGGGTCGAGCGGCTTTACCCGCTGGCGGCCACGGAACTGCAGGCCGAACTCGCCCGGTACCCGGGCGCGGAAGAGGTTGTCTGGGTCCAGGAGGAGCCCGCCAATATGGGCGCTTGGCCGACCATGGCCCTCCATCTCCCGGACATCCTCGGTCGCCACGTCCGGCCCATCACGCTCCCCGCGAGTTCAGCGCCGGCCGCCGGCTCCGCCAACGCCCACGCGGCCGAGCATCGCCTGGTCATCGAACAGGCACTGGGCCAAGGCTAGGGTGTGTCAGTTGTACTTCACCGACCGCGGCATCGAGGAACTCGAGCACCGGCGCCCGGAAGACCAGGTCACCCTGGGCTGGCTGGCGCAGCGGCTCCGCGAATTCGTCGACCTGAACCCAGAGTCCGAGTCGGCGGTGGACCGACTGGCGACCTGGCTCGCGCGCCTTGACGACGACGAGGCCGACGACGAGTACAAGGAGTAGAGCCACCACCCCCAACCACAGCCACCCGACCCACCGCTGTCCCAACCCACGTACCCAACCCACGGCCAGGGCCCACCCGACCCATAACCAACCCCGGCCCCGCAGCCGACCTCCCGGTGCCCGTCGGCCCGCACGTAGAACGGTCGAATGTGGCATCGTGCGGGTCAGGACCCGCACGATGCCGCATTGACCGGCATGCGCGGGCCGAGGGCCGGGGCGACCGGCCTCGGTTAGCTATTCGCGATACATCTTGACTTCTTGGAAACGCGACATATCTTATGTCTAGCAGCTCACAGCAGGTCGGCTCCCCAGGCGCTCAGCTATCCCGGACGGGACCGCCGGACGCCCGGGACGCCGGGGCCTCGGAGAGACGCTCCGGGTGCCGGGGCCCCGGAGATTCTCCGAGGCCCAGGAGAAAGGAATGCCCGAGATGACGCGCTGGACCATCGACGCTCCGACAACTCTCGACTTCGACGGCATAGCCGCACTGCGGGTCCGGGTGATCTCGGGCTCCGTCGCCGTGCTCAGCACCGACGAGCGCCCTTGCCTCGACATCGCCAACGTGTCCGGCCAGCCTCTGCTGGTGAGCCACGAGGCCGGCGTCCTGACCGTCAGTTACGAGGACCTGACCTGGGAGGGAATTCTGGGCTGGCTCCGCCCGCAGCGGCACTCGGCCGCCATCACGATCACGGTGCCGAAGGGCTGCCCAACCCAGCTCGGGGTCGTGGGCGCCAGCGCCATCGTGTCCGGAATCTCCGCGAAGACATCCGTTAAGAGCGTCTCAGGAAACATCACGCTGGATGGCGTGACAGGCACGGTAGATGCGAAGACGGTCTCGGGCGACGTCGAGGCCCAGGGAATCGACGGCCGCATCGGATTCAACTCGGTTTCCGGGGATCTGACTGTGGCCGATGGCACCGTGCACCACCTGGAAGCAAAAACAGTGAGCGGGCGGATCACCGCGGACATCGACCTGGACCACGGCGGTGGCCTGCGTGTCGCCACAGTCTCGGGAGCGGTGGCGATCCGGCTCCCCGCGGAGACCAGCACCCGAGTCGACCTGCGGTCCACCACTGGCCGGGTGCTCAGTGAGTTCAGCGGCCTGCACTCTTCCCACGGACCCGGCGCCAACGCACTAACCGGGACCCTCGGCGCGGGTGACTACGCTGGCCGCTTGTCTGTCACCACGATGTCAGGCCAGGTCACGTTGCTCCAGCGCGGTCACGCTGGATCGGCTCGAGAAGACGCCGCAGCGGGCGAGGGCACCGGCTCCGGAGGCCGGGCCGCAGACTCCGGGGACCAGGGCACTGACTCCCAGGACCGCCCAACAGGCTCCGGGGACCAGGGCACAGACTCCCAGGACCGCCCAACAGGCTCGGGGGACCAGGGCACAGACTCCTGGGGCCAGGCCGTGGACCCCAGGGACCACCCAACAGCCTCCGGGGACCAGGGCACCGACTCCGAGGGTGAGATCCGATGAGCCCGGTATTCCGCCATGGGAGGCTCCGCCTCTACCTGCTCAAGCTCCTTGACGAGTCTCCACGGCACGGCTACGAGGTCATACGGCTGCTCCAGGACCGGTTCATGGGCGTCTACTCGCCATCGCCCGGCACGATCTACCCACGGCTGGCCAGGCTCGAGGAGGAAGGGCTGGTTACCCACGGCGAGTCCGAGGGCAGGAAGGTGTACCGGATCACCGAGAAGGGCCGGGAGGAACTCCGGAACCGGTCCGACGACCTGACCGAACTGGAAGATGAGCTGACGGCATCAGTACGTGACATCGCCCGCGAAGTCACCGAGGACGTCCGGGAGACCGTCCGCAGCCTGCGCGAGGAGCTGACCTGGGCGGCACGGGAGATGTACGGGGAGAACCAGCCGCAGGCTCGTGGCCGGGCCCACGCCGACCGTGACGACGCTAGGGAGCAGGCCCACGCCGCCCGTGACGACGCCAGGGAGCAAGCCCACGCGGCCCACGACAGGGAGCGACCCCGGGAAGCCCGTGACGACGCCAGGCAGGCCACTGCGGGGGCCCGGGAAGGCGCTCGGCAGGCCCGCGGAGGCGCCAAGCGGGGCCGCGGCCGCCACGATCCCACAGCTGAGGGCGAGCATGGCTGGGGTAGCTGGCAAGACTGGCAGGCGTGGGCGGACTGGCCGGGCCGGCGTGGCTGGCCCGGTCCCCCAGGGTCATCCGGCTGGGCCAACCCCGGCACCTACCGGGACCTGGAGCGGCTGGCGCGGCGCTTCACCAGGGAACTGCGCACAGCCGCCTGGCACGCGCAGGCCGTGAGCGAAGACGCCCTGGGCGACCTTCGGGCGATCCTGGACGACGCTCTCGACCGGATCAAGGGTGAGGTCTTCGGCGAAGGTACCCCCAGGGCACCGAGCGACGAAGGCTCGGCCGAACACCGTCACGACGACTAAACCGACTACAACCCCAACATCGGACATACCGCCCAGCGGTGTCTACCCCTGGACGACGCCTTCCATGATCACGAAGCATTGCCGCCATAGGGCCCGCCTCGGAACAAAGCGTTGTTCATATTCACGAATTCGGGCCGTGGCCTGGGCGCCTGGGGCGTCAAGCCGGCGTGTTGTTCCTCTGCGCGCCCTACGGCCGGGAATCTTTAGTGATCATGAAAAGGGGCCCGTGGCCGCGGCGGGACGCGGCAGGACGGCATCCCAGCGGGACGCTGCGTTACACGGTGAAGACGATCTTGCCGAAGACGTCGCCGGAGATCAGCGCGGCGAATCCGGCGGCAGCCTCCCTCATCGGCAGGATCCGGTCGATCTTCGGGCGCACCCCGGTCTGCTCACAGAAACGCAGCAGGCGGCCAAGTTGGTCGCGTGTCCCCATGGTCGAGCCGACGACCGACAATTGCAGGAAGAACACGCGGTTCAGATCTGCGGGTGGCACCGCGCCACTGGTCGCGCCGCAGATCACGATGCGGCCTCCCGGCCTGAGGGCCCGCAGCGAGTGGGCCCATGTCGCCTGGCCGACGGTCTCCATGACCGCATCGACCCGTTCCGGCAGCCGGGCGCCATCCGCGAATGCCTGGTCGGCGCCGAGTTCCAGGGCGCGGTCTCGTTTGGCCTCGGTCCTGCTTGTCACCCAGACCCGGTACCCAGCGGCGCGGCCCAGCAAGATCAAGGCCGTGGCTACACCCCCGCTGGCGCCCTGCACGAGCACGGTCGCTCCGGGCTCGAGGCCGGACCGGTCGAACAGCATTCGGTACGCAGTCAGGTAGGCCGTCGGCAGGCATGCCGCCTCTTCGAAGGACAGGGCCGCGGGCTTCGGCACCAGGTTCCGACGGGGCACGGCCAGTCGCTCGGCGAACGCCCCGTCGTAGCGTTCGGACAGAAGCGACCGCCGGGGATCGAGGGTCTCGTCCCCGCCGGCCACGCTTGGGTCGCCAATGACGGCGTGCACAACGACCTCGTTGCCGTTCTCGTCCACCCCGGCGGCGTCACAGCCGAGCACGATCGGAAGGCGGTCCGGCGAGATCCCGACACCACGAAGCGTCCACACGTCGTGGTGATTGAGCGAGGCGGCCCGGACCGTGACGGTGGTCCAGCCTGGCTCAGGCGATGGTTCAGGGTGGTCGCCAAGTTCCAGGGCAGCCAGCGGATTCTCGGCATCGATGCGTGCGGCGGTGACAGCGAACATGGCCCGCACACTAGCGCTGCGCGTCGCGCCCAGCGGTCAGCAGGGGTTACGAGCGCCCACCGCACCGCCGACGCCGCGGGCGGTGTGCGGCCGCCGCCGCGACCACGACAGGAGGACAGCCGGGTGCCGCTGCAGCGCGGCTGAGGGTTCGCTGAGGGACCACAGAGAACATAAGGCCGGGCCCCCTGGTCTGTGCCATACTCGGGGCGGGAAGCGGCCCCCCTGACAACCCCAGGCACTCAAAGGACTGGAGTGGACTTTACCTCCTATGCCGAGCTGGCGGTGAGCTTGGTAAACACGGACTCCCCCGATCACGGACACCGTGACGGGCTTGTTTCCGTCGACGGCTACCGCGCCTTCACGGCGGGACTGCCCCAGCTCAACTCCCATGTGACACCGGGCGACCTCGAGGCCCTGACGCAATTCAAGGCGGAGCTGCGGCTGATCTTCACTGCCGCCGCGGGAGGAAAGGGTGACGAGGTGGTCGACCGCCTTAACGCCCTCCTCACCCGGTATCCGTTCCATCCCGAAATCGCCCAGCATGACGGCCAATCGTGGCATTTGCACCTCGCCGAGAGTGGCTCCACGGCGGACAAATATGCCGCCCGCGCCGTCATCGGCCTGGCCGGGATCGTCACTCAGATGGGCCCCGAGCGGCTCGGAACCTGTGCGGGCGCAGCCTGCCAGGGCGTCTTCATCGACGCCAGCACCAACCGATCCAGGCGTTTCTGCTCCGACCGTTGCGCAGCCAAGGTCAGGGCAAACGTCACGGCCTTCCCCGGCCGCCGACGCAACCACGACGCCCGGCGCGCGACCACCGCCGCAGGCTGAACCCGCCGTCGCCCCGAGCCACCGCCGCAGGCCCAACCTGCGCCCCCGGCACGGGCCGAACCCTGCACTCGCACGGGTCCAACCTCCGTCTCCCGCACCGGTCGAACCCTGCCCCCGCCACGAGCCGAACTTATTCCCGCCATGAGCCGAGCCTGCCCCCGCCGTGAGCCGAACCGCCGCCCCGCATGGGCCGAACCTCCCGCGCGTGGACGCGCGCCGGGACCTTAGGGAACGTCCTCGGCGCCGGTTAGCGCAGGTGGGCAGAGACGTGTTTGGCTCCCCTTGACTCCGGCGGCGGAGCTTGCTGTGGCTGCGGAGCGTGCCGCCCGGCGCACCTGACTGTGACCCACGTTATCGAAATGACGCCAAACGAGTTCTTCTCAGGCCCGTTGTCGATCATTAACATGAGCCCTACTCACGGGCGTATGGCCCACGTATGCGGACCCGGAAGAAGGTTCGATCATGGCAACTGAGTCTGTCGATACGCTTACCAGACCGGCGGACGTTGGCCTCAAACGGGAGATGGGGCTCATCGGCGGCATGTGGGCGTCCGAGACCTCCATCATCGGCTCCGGCTGGCTGTTCGCCTCGCTCTTCGCCGCGCAGGCCGCAGGGACCGCGGCGATCCTGGGCTGGGTCATCGGCGGGGTCGCGGTCATCATCCTCGCCCTCGTCCACGCCGAACTCGGGGCGATGTACCCGGTGGCCGGCGGCACCGCCAGGTTCCCGCACTTCGCGTACGGCAGTATCGCAGGCATCTCGTTCGGCTTCTTCTCCTGGGTGCAGGCGATCACAGTGGCGCCGATCGAGTGCTACGCGGTGTTCACGTACCTGTCCTACTACCACCAGTTCTACAACACGTCCACGGGAAGGATCACGGGACTGGGCTTCGGGCTAACGGTCGTCCTCATGGCGATCTTCACCGCGGTCAACTTCCTCGCCATGCGGGCGTTCTCCAAGGTCAACAGCGCGATCACGTGGTGGAAGGTCGCGATCCCGGTCCTCGCGATCATCGTGCTGCTGTTCAAGTTCCATGGCAGTAACTTCGGCGCGGGCGGCGGCTTCATGCCGTATGGCATCAAGGCCCTGTTCGGCGCGATCCCCTCGGCGGGCATCATTTTCTCCTATCTGGGCTTCGAGCAGGCCGACCAGCTGGCCGGCGAGATCAAGAATCCGCAGCGGAACTTGCCGCGGGCGATCTTCGGCGCGGTCCTGATCGGCGTCGCCATCTACGTACTGCTGCAGGTCGCGTTCATCGGCGCGCTGCCGGCGAGCCAGCTGACCCATGGGTTCGCCCACATCAGCAACGCCAACATCCTCACCGGGCCGTTCGCCGGCCTCGCGGGCCTGGTCGGGCTCGGCTGGCTCGCGACCATCCTGCGGATCGACGCATTCATCTCCCCGTCCGGCACCGGCCTCATCTACGTGACCTCGACTTCACGGGTCGGCTACGGCCTGGCCAGGAACCGGTACTTCCCGCAGATCTTCTCCAGGACCGACAGCCGGGGCGTGCCCTGGGTCAGCCTGATCCTCGCGTTCGTGGCGGGGCTGTTCTTCCTGCTGCCATTCCCGAGCTGGCACTCGCTGGTCGGCCTGGTCACCTCGGCCTCGGTGCTGATGTATGCAGGTGCTCCGCTGTCCCTGGGCGCGTTCCGCGGGCAGGTCCCCGAGGCGTCCCGGCCGTACCGGATGCCGGGCGCGACTGTGATGGCGCCGCTCGCGTTCATCATCGCCAACCTGATCATCTACTGGTCGGGCTTCGAGGTGATCTGGAAGCTCGGCATCGTGCTTGTCATCGGCTACGTGCTGATCGGCTTCGCCATGGCATTCGACAGGCACCGGCCGCCGCTGGACTGGAAGTCCGCGCAGTGGCTGCCGGTCTACCTGATCGGCATGGGCATCATCTCCTGGCAGGGCCAGTACAGCGGCGGTGCCGTTGCGGCGCCGGTCAACACCGGCAGGATTGGATTCTGGTGGGACATGGCGATCGTCGCGGTGTTCAGCCTTGTGATCTACTACTGGGCTATGGCCACCAAGCTGCCCAGGGATGAGATGGAGAAGCTCGTCTCGATGCAGTCGGGGGTTGAGCCGGCGGAGAGATAGCCTCAGGTCCAGGCACCGCATAGCCGATCCGAATATCGGCCGGGGCAATACGCCCAGCCCTGAGGCCCCATCCCGGCAGCCGGGATGGGGCCTCAGGGCATTCATCGGCTGGCCCGCCGGGCACGGCGATAGCGCAGCAGCACCAGGCCCTCGATCAGCTCCGGCGGAACTGGGCCGAAGCGCCGGCTGTCCACGGCGCCCGCGTTGGGATTGTCGGAATCCAGCCACCAGCCGCCGCTCTCCTGCCTCACCGCGCGCTTCACCAGCAGCATGTCTGGCCGATCAGGGTGCCTGGCGATCACCACCTGGCCCGGCCGGATCCGGGCCGTCCCGCCAAGGCGGATCCGGGCCGTCCCGCCAAGGTGGATCCGGGCCGTCCGGCCAAGCCGGATCCGCGTGCGCCGGCCTGGCCGGCTTTGCCCCCGGCGAGCCGGCCGGGTCGTCCGGCGGACAAGTAGCCAGTCGCCGGGCCGCAGACCCGGCTCCATGGACCGCTCGACCACCGCCACCCGCCACAACGGCCAGCGCATGCATCCCTCCCGGGTTCCCCAACACCGACGGGGGTAGTGTCGGACTCCGGTACCCATGATCCGACATGAGAGAAGGGGATCGATGAGGCTGTTCGCACGTCTCCTCGAGCCGAGGGCCATCGCGCACGCTCACTGCGACCTGCCCTGCGGCGTCTATGATCCAGCCCAGGCCCGGATCGAGGCCGAGTCCGTCAAGGCGATCATCCAGAAGTACCACGACAACGACGACCCGGCATTCCGGACCCGCGCTCTGCTGATCAAGGAGCAGCGGTCCGAACTCGTGAAGCACCATCTGTGGGTGCTGTGGACGGACTACTTCAAGCCGCCGCACTTCGAGAAGTACCCGCAGCTGAACCAGTTGTTCAACGAGGCTACCAAGCTGGCCGGCGGTGGCGGCGGCACGAAGAGCAGCACCGATGTGGCCACGGCCGACGCGTTGCTGGCCAAGATCGACGAGATCAACAAGATCTTCTGGGAGACGAAGCAGGGCTGACGTCTCAAGGAGAGCAGGAGCGATCACGTATGCCGGAGGCCGCGCGGACGAGAACCGCGCGGCCTCCGGCCTACGATCGCCGCAATTGATGCTCCGGCCCAGGTCAGATGCGATTTCGAGGCCCGGATGCGGGGCGTTGCGTCGGCGTGGCGCGCCGCGGGCGGTAGGTTGCATGGCAAGGCGATGATGGCCGCGAGCCGCGCAGGGCGGCAGACGGCAATGGAGGGCAGACGTGACCGAAAAGACGACCGCACCGGCGGCTGCGGGCGTGCCAGCGGCAGCGCACGGCGGTGGGCACCCGTCCGAGCGCGAGGCCAAGGATCAGGTGACGATTCGCATGCCCGCCGAGGGTGCATATCTATCCGTGCTGCGCACGGCGACCGCCGGCCTGGCCGCACGGCTTGATTTCACGCTGGACGAGATCGAGGATCTGCGCATCGCCGTAGACGAAGCGTGCGGCATGCTGCTCAGCCAGGCAGCGCCGGGCGCCAGCCTGACCTGTGACTTCACCCTCGGCGAGGACAGCATGACCATCGCCGTGTCCGTGCTCAGCCAGCGGGCCCAGCCACCGTCCCGTGACACGTTCGCCTGGACGGTCCTGTCGGCGCTGGCGGGCACGGTGGACGCGTGGGTAGGACCCGGGGGCAAGGTCACGGTGATGCTGGGGAAGAGCCGCGAGCCATCGAGGTCCTTGTGACCGAAGAAATCGAGGTCCGGATTGCCGGGCACGTCACTTCTCGGGAACCCGAGGAAATCGGCGTCCGGGTAACCAGCGAGATCGAGGCCCAGCCCGACGAGGGGGTCGTCCCGGTCACGGCGAGGATTCAGCATGCCGTGCAGGACCGGGGGCGCGCCAGAGAGCTGTTCGAGACACTGGCGGGCCTGCCGGCAGGCGATCCGGAGCGGCTGCGCATCCGTGGCGAGCTCGTGGAGCTTCACCTGCCGCTGGTGGAGTACCTGGCCCGGAGATTCCGCAACCGTGGGGAATGGCTCGACGACCTTACCCAGGTGGCGACGATCGGCCTGATCAAGTCGATCGACCGTTTTGACCTGGAACGCGGGGTCGAATTCTCCACTTATGCGACACCCACCATCGTGGGCGAAATCAAGCGTCATTTCCGGGACAAGGGATGGGCTGTCCGGGTTCCAAGGCGGCTACAGGAGCTGAAGCTCGCGCTGACCAAGGCCATCGGCGACCTCGCACAGCGCGAGGGCCGTGCGCCGACGGTCGCGGAGATCGCCGCCCACCTGCAGATGACCGAGGAGGAGGTACTCGAGGGCTTGGAGTCCGCCAATGCCTACTCCACCGTGTCGCTGGACGCCCCGGACTCGGGCGACGACGACGCGCCAGCGGTCGCCGAGTCGCTTGGGATGCTGGACGAAGCCCTGGAAGGCGTGGAATACCGGGAGTCCCTCAAACCACTGCTGGAGCAGCTTCCCAGCCGGGAGAAGCGGATCCTTCTGCTGCGTTTCTTCGGCAACATGACGCAATCCCAGATCGCCAGCGAGCTGGGCATCTCACAAATGCACGTGTCCCGCCTGCTCGCCCGGACGCTCGCCCAGCTCAGGGACGGGCTGACCGCCGAGGACTAACCAGGAACTCGACTGAGGACTCGTCGGAGACTTGCTGAGGACTACCGCTGGGACTGGCTGAGGACTACCGCTGGGACTGGCTGAGGACTAACGGCGTGACTGGGGTGGCGGACCGGGGGACGAGGATCGTTCGGCGGCCAGGGCCCGCAGGCTCGGCGGGGCCAGCACTGCGGCCAAACCGGCAGCCGCCAGGACCAGGGCCGGCACCCCCCATACGTACCGGTGTCCCTGAAGCAGGTAGAAGCCGACGATGCCGGTGAAGAGCTGGGTAAGCAGCGCAGGCGTGCGGCTCCATCGGCGGGCCCGGGCTAGCCCGGCCGCTACCACGGCCAGCATCGCGGCCGTTCCCAGCCCAATCACGGTCAGCGCGATCCCGCTCGCCAGCTGGTAGGACTGCCCGGTCGCGGTGTCGATCCCGGCCAGCACGGTGGCCGCGCATACCATCGCCGCCTCTGCTGCCTGCACCCCGGCCGCGCCGCGCAGGCTGGGCGGACTATGCGGCATTTCTGCCTTCCTTCTCACATCGCTACCCTGAGCGCGTGCGTGCACTTTTGATCGTTAACCCCCGCGCCAGCTCCACAACCCAGCTGCGCAGAGACGTCATCGCGCATGCGCTGGCGTCCCAGGCGGACCTGGAGGTCGTGGAGACACGGTACCGGGGCCATGCCGCCACCCTCGCGGCGGCCGCTGTTGCGGACGGCCACGGCGTGCTGTTCACGCTGGGCGGTGACGGCACGGTCAACGAGACGGTGAACGGGATCGTCCGCGCACGCCCGGCCGGAGGGGAAGCCAACGGCCAGCTGCCGGCCCTGGCTCCCCTGCCCGGCGGTAACGCCAACGTGTTCACCCGCGCCCTCGGGCTGCCGGCCGACCCGGTCGACGCGACAGGACAGATCATTGACGCGCTGCGCACCGGGCGCCACCGCGCCATCGGCCTGGGCCTGGCCGGGGACCGGTACTTCATCGTCAATGCCGGCCTCGGATTCGACGCCGAGGTGGTGCGCGCGATCGAAGGCTTGCGCGCCCGCGGCCGGGTGGCCACGCCCACGCTGTACGTGCGGACGACGGTGCGCCAGTTTTACTGTGGCACCGACCGCCGCAGGCCCGCCCTCACCCTGGAGCGAACTGGACAGCCGGCGACCGACGTGTTCCTCGGTATCGTTTCCAACACCGCACCGTGGACCTACCTGGGCCGGCGCCCGGTCAACCCGAGCCCGGCCGCCGGCTTCGATACCGGCCTCGACCTGTTCGCCCTCAGGCAGGCGGGCACGGTTGGCATGCTGAACGCGGTGCGCCAGATGTTCGCCGTCCGCGACCAGCCGCCAAATGGCAGGCACGTGCTCAGCCTGCACGATGAGCCGGCGTTCACGCTGCGCTCCCGGCGACCTATGGCGCTGCAGGTAGACGGCGAGTACGTGGGTGAGCACGAGGCGGTCCAGTTTCGCGCCGTTCCACATGCCTTGAGGGTCATTGTCTGACACACCCGGAACGGGACATAATGTGATCCATCTGACACTGAAATCCGCCCGAACCTTTGCCTAAGCCCCTTGCGTTTGATCCGTCAGCTTGACAGGCTTGAACCCGGTTCGGGTAAGCGGCGCGGATGTAGCGCGCCGTCACCAAGCGGGTCTTGGTGTAGCTGCCGTGATCCAGAAGCTCGGACCGGGAGCCCAGCAGGGGCCAGGCTCTGTTATCAGTGTTTGCGTATACCCCGGGACTGGTACAGGTCCCGACATATGGCCTAGCTCGTGAAATCATTCACAAGCACGAGCCGGGCCTGCGAATCCGGGCTGCGGCTCGGTCTGAAGGAGGAGTGGACCGCATGGACTGGCGCCATCACGCCGCCTGCCGTGACGTGGACCCGGAACTATTCTTCCCGATCGGCAATACCGGGCCCGCGCTGCTCCAGATCGAGGAAGCCCGGCAGGTATGCCGACGTTGCCCGGTAATTGAGCCTTGCCTGCAGTGGGCGATCGAAAGTGGCCAGGACGCCGGCGTCTGGGGCGGCATGAGCGAGGACGAGCGGCGCGCGCTGAAGCGGCGTACCACCAGGATCCGGGCTCGCGCCCACGCCTGACCCATCCGGGGCTGCCGCCGATGGCGGCAGCAGGGCTCTAACAGGCCCATCCCGGGGCTGCCGTTGGCTGACGGCAGGTAACGGGCCCTCCGGGACTGCTGTAACGGGTCCCCCGCGACCGCTGCAACGGGCCCTCCGGGACTGCTGCAACGGGCCCTCCGGGACTGCTGTAACGGGCCCTCCGGGACTGCTGTAACGGGCCCCCCGCGACCGCTGCAACAGCCCTACGGGACCGCGTCGGCTAACGGCAGCGAGGTTGTAACAGGCCCGCTGCGGCGCCCTAGCCGCAGACGCAGTGCTCGCGCGACTACGCTACCGCTGGAGCCTCCAGCGGGAGGTCGACGACCGCCTCTGTGCCACCACCGGCCCGCGGCTTGACCTCAAGGCGGCCACCCAGTTCGGCGACGACCAGCGTGCGGACGATCTGCAGGCCAAGGCTGGTGGCGGAGTCGAGGTCGAAATCCTCCGGCAATCCCACGCCATTGTCACAGACGCGGACCACGAGGCGCGAACGATGCCTCGACACCATCACTTCGAGGTTTCCCGCCGCCCCCCCGGCAAGAGACTGCGCCAGTCCATGCTGGAGCGCATTCTGCAGCAATTCGGCGAGCACCAATGCCAGCGGTGTCGCCACCGCGGAGGGCAGCGCCCCGAACCGCCCCAGGACTACGGGCTTCACCTGGGCCTCGGACGCTGATACCTCCGCCGTCATAGCGGCCACCCGGTCGGCGATGTCATCGAAGTCCACGATCTCCTCGGGCGTGTGGGAGAGCGTCTCGTGCACGGTCGCGATCGACCCAACCCGGCGCACTGCTTCCTCCAGCGCCGCCCGCGCCTCGGGGGCGTCCAGCCGCCGCGCCTGCAGCCGGAGCAGAGCGGCGACGGTCTGGAGGTTGTTCTTCACCCGGTGGTGGATCTCCCTGATCGTGGCGTCCTTGGTCATCAGTTCCCGCTCGCGGTGGCGCAGCTCGGTCACGTCGCGTACCAGGATGAGCGCACCGGTCCGGAGCCCGTTCACAACCAGCGGGATGGCGCGCAACTGGACGACCGAGCCGTTCCCCTCCACCTCAGTCTCGCGCGGCGCACGCCCGCTGGCCGTCGCCATGAGCGCATCGTCGGTGGGCTTGTCGGGCGCGCACAGCCGCGCGGTGACCGGCCCGAGGTCCGCCCCCACCAGGTCAGCGGTCAGGCCGAGCCTGCGGTAGGCGGACAGGGCATTGGGGCTCGCGTAGCTGACCTTCCCCGAGCGCCCAAGACGGAGCAGCCCGTCGCCCACCCGCGGCGACCGGACCAGCGCCGGTTGCTGGCCGGGCCAGGGGAACATGCCCGACGCCACCATCTGGGCGAGGTCGTCGGCACCCTTGAGGTAGGTCAGCTCGAGCCGGCTGGGCGTCCGGGCGGAACTGAGGTTGGTGCTCCGCTCGATCACCGCGATGACATTGCCCTCGCGCGTCACCGGGATGGACTCCCGGCGGACCGGCACTCCCCTGGTCCACTCCGGATCACCTTCCCGGCAGATCCGCTGCTCCTGCCGGGCCGCATCCAGAAACGGCCGGGCCCCCGTGCTCGCGAACGAGCCGACCACGTCGTCGTGGAAAGTAGTCGGCCCGGTGGTAGGCCGCATCTGGGCGAGTACCACCCAGCCGGACCCGTCTTGCAGCGGCGCCCACAACACGAGGTCCGCGAAGGACAGGTCGGCGAGCAGCTGCCAGTCAGACACCAGAGACTGCAGCCAGTCAAGGTCGGCCGCGGTGAGTGCGGTGTGGCGGCGGGCCAAGTTGGTCAGAGTGGGCACCCTGTCATCATCACCCACCCAGCCCACCGGACCGCTCGTCGGCGGCCCATGAACCTCACACCGGCGGCCCATGAACCTCACACCGGCGGCCCATACGAGGCCCGGCCGGGGCCGCTGCCCGCGCCCCTGTCGCCTGGCTGGCAGTATTCCCCCATGCGCGACGTCCGCGATCCGCTGCTCCCGCTCCGGGCGGCCGCCGCCGCCCGGGACGCGGCGGGCCTGGGACGTTCGCTGCGGCCCCGTGGTCCTGGACCCGACGGCATCATCGACCTGGCCTCCAATGACTACCTGGGGCTGGGCCAGGACCCCCAGGTGGTCGAGGGGGCGGTATCGGCCGCACGGCAATGGGGCGCGGGCGCGACCGGGTC
>DASWFT010000691.1:0-9632 GCA_036394075.1 Streptosporangiaceae bacterium | reverse complement strand
GCGAGCGGTCGTTGCGACCGTCGGACTGGCGGCCGCGGCCGTCGCCATCCTTGGGATCTATGAGAGCCGGACCCCGGGCGGTCTTTCCCCGAACTACTACTTCGACAAGGCCCTGATCGGCGTGTACGTCATCTGCCTGGTCGGCTTTGGCGCAGCCGGGCTGCTGCTGAGGCCGGCCCGGAGCGCGGAATCCGCCGCGCGGCAGCCTCGATGGCGCACTGACCTGCTGCCGGGTCTGGCCGCCGGCCTGATCGCCATCACGTTCACTACCGGGCTCCCGTGGGGCATCCCAGCCGCCCACGGCAGTGGCACGCCCGAGTACAGCAAAACCTGGGCCTACGCCTGGTGGTCGGGCAAAGTCAGATCGCGCGTCGGGCCCGCGCTGCAGGCGCTCGACCGGGCTCGCCTGCTGGGCGATGGCAAGCCCGCTCTCATCGTGAGCAGTAACTCGGGCTTGGTGAACTGGGAGGCGTCGTTCTTCGACGCCGTGCTCAACCGCGACCTCGGCATCATCAAGAGCACGTTCAACCCCCTCCTGACGGCCGGCACCGTCATAGCCACCGGCACGAGCCGCAAGGACCGGGCCGCGCTGGCCCATGGCATCGGGATCGTCGATAAGATCATCTTCATAGGCCCGCGCCACCTCCAGGTGATCGTCTCAGACCGGGGCCTCGACACCAGGCTCCGGTTGTTTGCCCGGGCCCACCGGGCCTGGGCCTGACGATCAAGTACCTGCCCCAGATGCGCTGACCGGGGTTCCGCAGGATCATCCAGGGCAGTCTTCACCCGCAGGATCCTGGCGGGCCGGGGCCGCTGGCCCGTGACCCGGCACGTCTGCGGGCGCGCCAGGCGAATCGGCGATGCCGGGCTAATCCAAAATCCCCACAAACGTTGGGGAATGAGGAGGTTGACTAGAGCTACGCTCTCGCGGGCAGGTGTACCTGGCTGCGGGAGCACGCGGGGGGTAGTGGGGAGACTGCTGGTGATCATCAAGGACGGCGCTGCCCCGACCCGGGCAGCGCCGGTGGCGCGTGGCCCGGCGGCCCAGGGGGCCCGGCGCTGGGTGTGGCTGGGGACGTTCGCGGCCATGGCCGGTTTCCTGCTGGTGCGGAGCAGGTTCCTGTTCACCACCCGGCTCACTGAATCCGCCGACCCAGCCGCCAATTCGATCTTGGTGGTACAGGCGGAGCATTTCACGCTGCTGCACGGGAACTACTCGCGGGAGGAGTTCTTTCACCCGGGGCCGGCTTACCTGTATCTGATGGCGGCCGGGCAGTGGCTGTTTCATGACCTGACCCACCTGGTGCCGACGGTGTGGAACGGGCAGCTGATCGCGATCTTGCTGCTGAATAGCGCCCTGGTCGCGACGGTGGCATGGGTTGCGAGTAGCTGGGTGGGGTCGGCGTGGGCCGCGGTCGCGGCGGCAGCGGTGATCGTTGGCTTCGCCGCGGCGCTGAGCTTCGCGGTGCCCGCGCCGCTGAACCCAGAGATCCTCGCCTCCAACTGGATGCCGGATGTGTATGTGCCGACTTTCCTGGCGTTCCTCGTGGCCTGCGCGTCGGTGGCGGCGGGCCGGACGGCGCACCTGTGGCTCGTGGCCGCCACCGGCTGGCTGCTGATCCATGGCCATGTCGAGTTCCTGTTCTTCGTGCCGGTGATCGTCGCGGCGGCGGCCGTCGGGGCGCTGTGGCCGGCCCGGCGCGCGCCGTGGGCCGCGGTGCGCCGGTTTTTCCGCCAGCGCCGGTCGCAGTGGATTCCGGCGGCGGCGGTCAGCGCCGTGTTCGCGCTGCCGATCGCGGCCGACCTCGTCTTGCACTGGCCCGGGGAGTTCGGCAAGTACTGGAGCTACGCCAGATCGCCGCGGGCCGGTGGCCACCCAGCGACCGGGGCGCTCCGGTACCTGCTGTGGTACTGGTGGCCCGGGCCGTCCTGGCTGGGCGTGCTGGTCATGGCCGGCCTGGTCGCGGCGGCGGTCGTGGTGGCGGCCACGGCCCCCTTCCCGGCAGCTGCCGCCGGCCTGCGCCGGTTCCTGCTGGCTGCCCTGGGGATCATGGCCGTCACCACAGCGGCCCTGCTGTACTACGCCGCGCGCGGCATCGACGACCTGCCCTCCCACTACATCGGGTTTTTCTACTGGTCGGTGCCGCTGCTGGCCCTTCTGGTGGTGGTGACCGGGCTGACCGCCGCGTTGCACGCCCGGGCGGTCACTCGGGCGGTCCTGGCGGGCGCGCTCCTGCTCGCCCTCGGCGGCGGGGCGCTGGCGCCGGGCCTGCGGGCCGACGTGCACGACAACGAACCCGCGCTGGCCTCCGCGGTGGCCGCGCTCACCGCCCGCTCACCCGGGCGCCTGGTCGTCCTGCAGGTCGCCCCCCGCACGTCGTTCGACGCCGACGGGCTGGTGGCGCAAGCGGAGCGGTCCGGCGTGCGCATGTGCCTGACCGGGCCGTATTTCTATGTATTCGCGGTAACCAGCCGGTTCATCTGCGGGCCACGGCAGGAAGCCTCCGGCGTCACCTACCAGCTGCATCGCCTGCCCTATAGACCGGAGCCCGGCGTGCCGGTGATAGCCCGGCTCCGGTACTCGGTGCTCACCGCGGGAAGGGACGCGTTCCGGTGACAGACCCCTCGCCGCTGACCGACCCCTCGCCGCTGACAGCCCCCACGCCGGTGACAGAGCGCTCACCGGTGACAGAGCGCTCACCAGTGACTGAGCGCGAGATGCCGCGACATCCGGCCGGCGATGACGTGCACGGCGATAGCGCGGCCGTTCAAGCGGAACGTCCTCCGGCCCGCCACCGGTGGGTACTGCCCGTCGCCGTCGCGCTGGCCGGCGTGCTGCTGTTCCTGGTCTACCTGCGGCAGTCGTGGACGGTGGCGGCGAACTCCGATGGGGCCGGGAATGTCTTGCAGGCCTGGGACATGCTGCACGGCAACCTGCTGCTGCACGGCTGGTCGCTCTCGGACGCCTCCTTCTACACCACCGAACTGCCGCAGTACATGCTGATCGTGAGCGTTCTCGGGCGGCACGCTGATGTCATCCACGTGGGCGCGGCCATGAGCTACACCCTGGTCGTCATCCTCGGAGCCCTGCTGGCCAAGGGGCGCGCGACGGGCCGCGAGGCGCTGGCCCGGATGCTGATCACGGTGGGGATCATGCTGGTTCCGCAAGTGGGCAACGGGGTCTATGTGCTGGAGTCGTCACCGGGGCATATCGGCACGGCGGTGCCGCTGCTGGCGACCTGGCTGGTGCTGGACCGGGGAGGCCGGCGGTGGTGGGTGCCGCCGGTGGTGGGCGCCATGCTGGCCTGGGTGCTGGTGGGCGACGCGGTGACGTTGTACGCGGGCATCGCGCCGCTGGCCGTGACCTGCGGCGTGTGGGTCTACCGGCGCGTCGTGATGAATCGGCAGCCGGTGGCGTCGGCCTGGTTCGAGCTGTCGCTGGCGGCGGCGGCGGCCGCGGCGATCCCGGTTGCCTCGCTGGCGCTGGCGGTCATCCGCAGTCATCACGGCTTCGCGGTGGCGCCTGTGCAGAGCACTCTGGCGAGCGGAACACAGCTGGTTCAGCACGCGTCCACCACGTTCGAGGGTGTGCTGCTGCTGTTCGGCGCTGACTTCCTCGGCCTGCACCTGGGCTTCACCGCTCTGGGCGCGATGCTGCACGTGGTCGGGCTGGGCCTGGCCACCTGGGCGATCTGGCTCGGGATCCGGCTGTACTTTCGCGCCCGTGGCTCCGGCGATCTGGGCGACCTGGTGGTGGCGGTGCTGACCGCCGCCGTGCTCATCAACGTAGCGGCCTACACGCTCAGCACCCTCGACATCGACGCCCAGAGTTCCCGTGAGATGGCGGCGGTACTGCCGTTCGCCGCGGTGCTGGCCGGCCGCCTGCTCGCAAGCCGACTCATCGCGGCCAGAATGCTGCCCGCGCTGTCCGCGGTCCTCGCGGGTTACCTGCTCACCCTGGCCTCAGGCGTGACCCAGCCAGCCCTCCCCGCCGAGAACCAGCAGGTCGCCGACTGGCTGGTCACGCACCACCTCAGGTATGGCCTGGGCGGCTACTGGCAATCCGCCAGCATCACCCTGGGCAGCGGGACGCGCACCCAGGTCAGGCAGGTGCAGTTCAACGGCCACGCGCTGGTGCGCTACCGGCGGGAGTCGCAGGCGTCCTGGTATGACCCGCGGCGGCACGACGCGACCTTCCTCGTGCTCGGCCCGGCCCAGCATCCCGTCACGGACTTCATCGGCACCGTTGCCGACATGCGGGCCATCTTCGGGCCGCCTGCGCACGTCTACCACCTGGGCCAGATCACGGTGCTGACCTACAACAAGAACCTGCTCCAAGGCCTTTCTCCTCAGCGCGGTCCGTAGTGCGCGCATTGGCTGCCGGGGCGGGCCCAGGTGCTCGACGAGGAACCGACCGTCGTCATCGGCCATGCGACCGGTCGTGGGTTCTGCCAGGCCTGTCCTGCTTCGGTTGCCGGACTGGTGGCGTGGTGGGCGGGGTCAGGGCTGGGCGTGCTTCTGGATGAAGACCAGCGCGGTGTCGGCGACTTCCCGCCACCCGTGGTCGATGGTGAGGGAATGCCCGCGGCCGGGGATCTTGACGATCTCGGTGACGCCAGGGTTGCGCTTTTGCCTCTTGTAGGAGGCGTTGGCGATGGCCCACGGGACGGTGTTGTCCATCTCACCGTCGGCGATGAGCAGCGGCCCGCGGTCGGGGTTCTTGGTGTCGACTTTCGCCTCGGTCCACGGGTTGAAGTTGGCGGTGGCCGCCTGGAACAGCGGGACACCCGAGGCCGGCACGGCGAAGGTGGCGTACAGCTCATGCGCCTCGGTTTCGGTGACGGCGTTGGCGAAGGCAAACCGGAACTGGTCGTAGGTGAGCGGGATGGCGCGGCCGCGGTTGGCGGGGTTACCGATCACCGGGGCGGCCGACTTGAGGGCGGAGACCGGGAGCGGCAGGACACCGCGGAACGGCGCGGGATCGATGGCCACCGAAGCGGCAGCGACGCCGCGGCCGGCCAGGATCTGGGTGAGCAGACCACCGAAGGAGTGCCCGATGAGGGCCGGCTTCTTCTTGAGCCTGCCGATCACGTCGCCGAAGTGGTCGGCGATCTGCCCGACACTCTTGTGCGCGAAGACCTCGGGGTGCCTGTTCGCATCCTCGACGGTGTTGGGATCATCAGGCCAGCCCGGCGCGAGGGTGACATAGCCTGCCCCCTCGAACACCGTCCGCCAGCGATCCCAGCTGGACGGCAGCAGCCAGAGCCCGTGGATGAACACGACCGGAGTGAGCTTAGAAGCATTGGCTTCCTTGATCTGCTGTGCTTCGTAATCGGTGATGTCCGCCATGGCGTTTCTCGTCCTCTCGGTAGTAAGGCTGTGGACCTGAGTCGCTACTCAGGTATCAGCCGGTGGCCTGAGCCGCGGCGATGATCACGCGGGTCACCGCGCCGGTTGGGAGATCAGGGACAGGTAATGTGCTCCGCTGCCAGCGGATGATCCGCGTGCCTGGGTCCGGGTGGATTGGCCATACCGGCATTCTCCGCCTGGGTGGGTGTGTTCGCGTCTATGAGATCCCTAGCCGACCCCCCGGCTCGATCGGCGGCCCGGCCCGCAGCGTGGGCTCTGGGCGGGGCGTTCGGCCTGTGTTCTGGCCAGGGAGCTGGATAAAGGGGCCGTGCCTCAGAGCACGCCGCGGCCTCGCGGTTCCTCGGCCGGGCGATTAGCCGCCGCATGCAGCGTACGTACGACCAGCCGGTGCGGGCGACCCTCGCCGCCAAGCAGGAGGAAATGCTGCGTACGCAGATCGCGATAGCCGAGCGGCATCCCGATCTGCGCGCCTGCCTGACCGATCAGGTGATCTTCCTGGCCGGCGGGAGCCGGGTACTACCTATGGCGGGCGTCATCGGAACGCTGACCCTGGAGCAGTCAGACGCCCTGGTAGCCAGGCTGCGGGACGCCTGATCTCAGCCCAGCCCGAGCAGACCCTCCCAGGCCGACCGACCGGCTCAGCGGCTCGCGGGCGGGTACAGGTAGGCCACGGGCAGACACCCGGTGGCCAGCCGACCAGAGAGTCGCCACGGCTGTGGCCGGTCATGCATGTGCCGGAGCTGTGAGAACTCCTTCCAGCCTGTCTTGAGCTGGCTCAGTGCATTCCGGTCGGCCGCCGACCCCCACGGACGGTGAACACCCACCAGGTACTACACGTGATAGTAGATAGCCCGGGCCAACATGGCCTGGGTCTCGAGCCGGCCGTTGCCGCCAGCCGACCCCAGTCCAGAGGAGTCCCACGCATGCGCAAGACAGGAAAGGCCCTTGTCCTCATGGCCATGGCAGCCGTTGTCGCCGGAGTGGCTGTTCCGACGCTGGCGGCAACGGCCCGGTCCGGGCCCGGTCCCCGGTCACCGGTTACCTTCACGCCCGGGTCGGGACAGTCGGCTGTCGACTGGAACCGTGAACTGATAACCATCCTCGGCACTCCGGGGGCTCAGCCCCCGACTGTGCATCCCACCCGCAGCTTCGCGCTCTTGCAAGCGGCCGAGTACGACGCGGTGACCTCGATCACGCACGCGGCCCCTCCGTACCTGTTCTCGGTGCGGGCGCCGCGCGGCGCCCGGCCGGACGCCGCCGCCGACCAGGCCGCGCACGACGTGCTGACCGCCCTCTACCCGCCGCTGAAGAGCGGGCTCGACCAGTTGCTCGCCGGTGAACTCGCGGCCATCCCCGATAGCCAAGGCAAGCAGCAGGGCATTGAGGTCGGAGATATCGTCGCCGAACGGCTGGTCGGCATCCGGTCGTCCGACGGATCAGCGGCCACCCCGCCGCCGTTTGTCGCCGGGAACCAGCCGGGCGACTACCGGCCGACTCCGCCCAATTTCCCGGCACCGGTGTTCACCAACTGGGGCTCGATAACGCCGTTCGTTCTGGATAACGGGCGTCAGTTCCGTCCGGCCCCACCGCCGCCGATCACGAGCGTCGCCTACGCCCACGCGCTGAACCAGGTCAAGAGCCTGGGCCAAGACTCCAGCACGACCCGCACCGCTGACGAAACAGCGCTGGCGAAGTTCTGGGGCGCGGCGCCGATCTGGAACGTATGGAATGAGATCGCCCAAAAGCTCGCCGTGTCCCGGCACGCCAACCTGGAGCAGACGGTCACCGTGTTCGCGAATCTCGATCTTGCCCTGGCCGACGCCACCATCGGCTTGTACGACGCGAAGTACCACTACCTTGTATGGCGCCCGATCACCGCGATCCGGCTGGGCAACACGGCCGGCAACCCCGGCATCGTGGGCGACCCCAACTGGAACCCGCTCGCGGTCACCGCGGCCGACCCGTCCTACCCCGGCGCCCACGCGACCATCAGCCAGGCGGCGGCAACCGTTCTCAGCGCCTTCTACGGTGACCACCAGCAGCTGACCGTCAGCTCGGACGGAGCTCCCGGCGTGACCCGGGCCTTCGGCAGCTTCCAGGCGGCCGCCAACGAGGCAACGCTCAGCCGGCTTTTCGCCGGGCAGCACACCATGATCGACCTCGTGGCCGGCCAGCAACTCGGCCGCCACGTCGGCGACCTCGTGCTCGACCACTTCGGGCCGGCGCCAGCCGACGCACGCTAAGCAGGCGCACCGTGGGAGCGGTGGATGTGAACCACATCCACCGCTCCCCAGGCACGCCCCGGCGAGGACGCCCCGGCCGGCGGTCGCTCAGGTCGAAGAAGGCTCAGGCGGCCGTCCATGGCCCATGGCTTGCTAGCGAGCGGAATCGGTACGAACGCTCAACGGGAGCTACGCGTAGTCAGATGGAGAAGCAACAAAGGGCACCGCAGACACAACGATGCCCCCTCAGCCTGGCGACCCGGCCTCAGCGCAGATCGGCCCTCAGCTCAGCCCTAAGCGCAGATTAGGACAGGTCGAACTCGCCTGCCGTCACCCCAGCGGCGAACGCACGCCACTCATCCGGGGTGAAGACCAGTTTCGGCCCCTCCGGGTCCTTCGAATCACGCACAGCCACGGCACCGGGCAGATTGCGGGCAACCTCCACGCAGTCACCGCCATTGCCTGCACTCCGCGACGACTTGCGCCACTCAGCGCGGCTCAGGTCCATGTCTCCATCACCTTCGAGATCAGTTCAAGCGACGCCTTGGGCGGAAGAGCCTCAGCCCGCAACGTATCGAACGCCAGCGTACACGCCTTCACGATCTCCGGCCGATCGCTTATCTGCCCCCGGGCCGCCGTCTCCAGGTACACGATATCGGGCGCGTCATCGAACCCGGCAATGACGAAATGACCCGCCAGGCCGGCATGCGCACCCACAGACAGCGGAACGACAAGGATCTTGATCCTCGGATTGCGTGCCGCCTCAATCAGCCGCGCCATCTGCCCGCGCATCACCTTCGCCTCTCCCACCGGCCGGCGAAGCGCCGCCTCGTCCACCACGGCCCACAGAAATGGCGCGTTCTCCCTGGCCAAGACGGCCTGCCGCTCCATCCGCGCGCTTACGTGCTGCTCGATCCGCTCATCGGTGTCGTCGGGCCGACCCGCCCGCAGTACCTCCCACGCGTATTCGGCCGTCTGCAGCAAGCCGGGCACGATCATCGGCTCCCATGTGCGCAGTGACGTGGTCTCTCGCTCGATCTCCACCCACTCGCGGAACCACGACTCGTAGTTCTCCCGCGCGACGACGTGCTGATGCACCCGCGCCAGCAGGCCACCTGTGTCCAGGGCCGTATCGCAGCGCTCCGCGAAATCCAGGCTCGGTGGCCGCCGCCCCGTCTCGACCATCCCGACCAGGGAGCCGCTGTACCCGATCTCGTCGCCTAACTGCTCCTGTGAAAGTCCGGTCCTGGCCCGCGCCCGCCGAAGCTCCTCGGCAAACAGGCTCAGTGCGCCGTGATCGAGATTCCGGCTGGCGACCATAACTCACACGTCCTCACACCTGTGGGATTCCATCGTCTGCATCACCAACAAGCGCACGCGACCACTCCACGATCTCGATGTGCCCGCGCCCATTCTGGTCAAGCGTATCCCCGCCGCGACAGGCTGTTCTGCGAGATCCCAGCACACCGAAGACGGAAAAGGAGACGCGAATGACAGCCCGCGCGACATGGCCGGCAAGTCCTGCGAAGCCCGTGCCGCCGCGCGCCTTCACGCGCTCGTTCCCGGCTCGCCCCGATCAGGTCGGTGAGGCCCGCGCGTTCCTCTGCGCCGCGCTGGAAGGTTGCCCGGCGGCCGACGACGCCGTTCTCTGCGTATCGGAATTAGCTGCCAACGCGGTGCTGCACAGCGACTCCAGGAAGGCAGGTGGCACGTTCACCGTCCGGGCCGAAGTCCACCCCGGCGACTACCTGTGGGTCGAGGTGGAAGATAACGGCGGCCGGTGGCACCAGCACGCCCACGCCGACGGCCGCCCGCACGGCCTCGACATCGTCCGCGCCCTGGCCGCCGACTCCGGCATCGACGGCGACCCCGTCACCGGCTGGGTCGCCTGGGCGCGGCTCGACCTGCCCTCGGCCGACCCGCCGCACCCCGCCGGCCAGGGAAAGGGCACCGCGCCAGCCACCGCCGCCCGCAGAATCGCCCCGCACCACCAGCCACCCACCCCAGCGGAGCACTGACGATGGCTGACACCATGCCCGG
>DASWFT010000690.1:0-1645 GCA_036394075.1 Streptosporangiaceae bacterium | reverse complement strand
CGCTCCCCATCTATATGAGCGACGAGGAAGTCTACAGATACCTGCCGTCAGTGCTGGTAGGGACGGTCGACAAGCTGACGGGATTTGCATTCTTCGGCGAGTTCACCCAATTCACACATGGCGCGCGGTGGCCAGGGGTTCGGCGTTCTCACGTTTCGATGTTGAGTAGTGACAGTGAGTTGTTGTAGTTCCGGCCTGCCCAGCGCAGCCCGGAGGCGATGTTGGCCCAGCCGTTTCTGCGTAGTGCAGCGATGGTGAGGTTGCGCAGGCTGGCCATGACCTGGGGAGCGCTGCCGGTGCGGACTCGCGAGCCGTCTTCGCCATAGGTGACGTCGCGGACCCAGTGGAGCTTGTTCTCGATACCCCAGTGGCCGCGGACGTGCAGCGCGATGCGCTCCGGCCCGGCCCGGCCGGGGACCAGGCTGGTGATGCCGAGCGCGGCTATCGCCGAACGCGGGCTGCCGTCGAGGTTACGGACGTGCCGTTCGATCAGGAATGCCTGGCCGGCGTGCGGGAAGATCCCGGCCGGGGCGGGCAGGACCTGGATGGTGCGGGTCTCCTCGCGCCCGTGCCCCCGGTCGCTCATCGTGTGCTGGACCGGGACGTCACGCCAGGGCAGGGCGTCCAGAGCATCGAATAGCTTCGGCTGGTTGTCCTTGACGGCGGTGAAGATGTAGTCGGCGTGCTTGTCTTCCACTAGGTAGCGGGCGGTCTCGCGCTGGGCGTGCAGTGCGTCCAGCGTGATGACCGCCCCGGCTAGGTCAAGGTCGTCTAGCAAGGGCTTGACCTGGGTGATTTCGTTGGTCTTGTGGCCGACCTCACGCTGGGCGATGACCGCGCCGGCACCGGTCATGGCCGCGAGCAGGTGCACCGCCCGGCCGTCGGCCTGGACGGCGCCGCGCACCGTCTTGCCGTCCACCGCCACCGCATCACCGGCCAGGCCGGCGCTGTCGCGCGCCAGCAGCCACGCGGCCAGCCGCTCATCCAGTGCGCAGGCGTCGGTGCCGGACAGGGCCCGGCGGATCGTGGTCTCGCTCGGCACCACCTGCGCACCGCCGCACGGGTCGCGGCGCACCGCGAAGCAGTCCAGCACCGCTGCGGGCGCGGCGGCGGCCCACTCGGCGATCGCGACCAGGGACTTGGCTCCCGCCGCGACGGCAGCGCAGGCAAGGCCCAGGATGGTCGCCAGGCTGTGCCGCCGGCCCTGCGTCCGCCGGTGATCGGGCACGGCGGCCAGGAACTCCGCCAGCGCAGGCAGCTGCCCGCCGGCCCGGACGCCGCCGAGCCGGGCGGACATGACATGAACAGCGGCAGTGGAATCATCGGCAGCGGGCATGGCAGACTGACCAGGCATCGGGGCCTCCCGGGACAGGCGGAACGTGACAGCCACCTGACCTAGCGGGCCCCGTGCTCACTTCCCAGCCGGCACGCCCGCCTACACACGATCGTGATCATCACTGCCAGGCGCGCCGTTATCGATCCCGGACTGTAATCACCTGCTATCGCTCAGTGAGAATGCCGGCGCCCTGGCCCCAGATCTCCGGCAGTAGGTAAGCCGCATATGGCCTGAGGTGCGGGTCTCTCTCGCCCGGATTGTGCGTAATTGTTTAATCTGCGGTAGGCTGGTGGCGTGTCAGCGGCGGTA
>DASWFT010000689.1:0-3087 GCA_036394075.1 Streptosporangiaceae bacterium | reverse complement strand
GCCTCAGCTGGCCGATCGCGAGCTGCGGCTTCGTGGTGAGCTCCAGGTCATCAGGGATCCCGGCGGCGCGCCGCCGGGGCAGGTCCTCCGCCCACCGGTTCGGCATGTAGACATCGAAGTCGGCCCAGGCATGCCCGGCGGCGGTGACATAGGCGGAAAACACCGTGGTCACGCAGTTCTCCACCTTGCCGGTGCACCCGGCGTGCTGCGGCGCCACGCACGCGGTGGCGTCACCTTTCTTCAGGTGCGCGGTCTCGTCGATCGCGATGCCCGGGCCGATCAGGTCATCCTCGTGGTCCGGCAGCCACGCCGCGGCCAGCGCCGGCAGCTCAGCGCGCAGGTCCTTCCAGTCCCACGCGTACGACCTGAGCAGGGCCTGCATCCGGCCCCAGCCCTCATGCCCGGCTGCCTCCGCCAGGCTCCAGCAGTTCGCCCGTACCCCGGGTGACAGGGCCCTCACGTACCCGAAGGCCACCTCAGCGCTGCGGCGCTGTGCCAGCACGCTGCCCAGGACCCCCCTGACCTGGGCGTCAACCCGCGCGGCGCACGCCGCGACATCCTCTATCCTGGCCTGCGCGGCCGTGTCGTCTTTGCTTACGACGTGGTGCGCAATTAGGTTCGGGGCGTCCTCTCTCAGGGTGCTCATGTGATCGGGTGGTAGCGGCGCGTTACCAGGCGGCGCCGCGGTCGGACACCAGCGAGCCGATCGCCCGGATGGTCTCGGGCAGGTCCTCGCGCCGCCCGATCCAGCGGTGCAGGGGCCGCTAGTGCTTGCTAGGGGCTTGCGGCCGTGCAGCGTCACCCAAGCGGCTGGAGATGAGAGTTCCTTCGGCTTGCGGCACGAACCGTTTCCATTCCCGGCACGTGTACAAGAAGAGAGGCGGGCGAAGCAGCGTCTTCTGCCGCATCGGGATCACCGCGGCGGCGCTCACGCGGTACCGCCCGGCTCGCCAAGGAGGTGTGCTGGTGAATCGCTTTCTGACCCCCACACGGCCACTAGGTCTCGTCGTGTTCGTTGCCGTTGTCGCCGGTTTCGGCTCGTTAATGGGGGCGTCGTCCGCGTTCGGGACGTCGAAACCGCCCAGCGGAGCAAGCAGGGCTAGTTTCCAGGGACTGGGCCAGATGCCGGGTTCCTCCTGCGGCACGCAAGCCCTGGGCATCTCCGGGGACGGCAGCGTGATCGCCGGCGCCGGGTGTGTCTCCTCGGGCAAAACCGAGGCGTTCCGGTGGACCGCCGCGGGCGGGTATCGGGTCCTCGGCGACCTGGGAGGCGGCAGTAGCGACGCACGGGCCGCCTCGTTCGACGGCTCGGTTGTGGTGGGGCAGTCCGTTGACGCGAGTGGGACCCCCCGGGCGTACCGGTGGACGGCGGCGCAGGGGATGGTCGCGCTGCCGTTGCTCCAGGCGGGCACGTTGGGCAACGAGGCCGATTCGGTCACCGACGACGGAACGATGGTCGCCGGCGGCAACGTCTGGTGGAAGACCTCCGGGCAGACCGGAAGCTTTGGAGGCGGGACGTGCAGTGCGCTTCAAGCTCCGCTCCGCATGGTTGATCTGTCGGCGGACGGCTCGGTGGCGGCGGGCTCTGGGGCGGGTGGTCTCGACATGTTCGGGCAGCAAGCCACGAACGCCTACCGCTCGACGCCGGCAGGTAACTGCCAGGACATCGATGCCGTCTTCAATCGCAACAGCGATGCGAGTGGCATCTCCGCCGACGGCACGGTGATCGTTGGAGAGATGCAGGTCGGCAGCCCCTACCTTGCCTTCCGGTGGACCGCTTCCACCGGGATGGTCAATCTGGGCAGTCTCGGCGGCGGGCTCAGCCGCGCCACTGCGACCAGTCAGGACGGCAGCGTGGTGGTCGGCACCTCGCTCACCACCACCTCGTCCGGCTCCGCTCACGCCTTCGTCTGGACGGCCAGATGCGGCATGCTGGACCTTCAGACGGCGCTGAAGGGGGCGAAGATCCCCAGCGGATGGGTCCTGCAGACCGCCACCGACGTCTCCGAGGACGGGACGGTCATCACCGGCTGGGGCGTCAGCCCGCCCCCGCCAGGCTCCAAGTTCGGGCAAACAGAGCCGTGGCGCGCCATCCTTCCCGCGCCGTGCTAACGACTTGGTGCGCGCGATCATGGATGAGGTTTGATCATCTCGGCGTGTCGGTCCGCCCATGACGAAGGGCCGCGCAAGATCATGAACCGGTGTCGAAGCGATCATGGGCTCGCGCGGCCTTGAGCCATTCTGCCTTCATCGGGATCTCCCGTCGCCACCTGGGCCGGGTCGTCGCCGAGCTGGCTGGGCCCTGGCAGGCCCGCCGGGAATCGGACCTGCGCGGCCGCCGCGGCCGGGACCGGCAGCGCGCCGAGGGCGCTGGCCGCCGCCACGACCTGGTGTTCACCGACCGGGTGCTGGTCACCCTGGCGGTGCTGCGGCTGCAGATCCCGCACGCCGCGCTGGCGGTGATGTACGGGGTGGACCGCTCCACCATCACCCGGGCGGTGCGCCAGGTCCGCCCACTGCTGGCTGGCCGCGGCTATGCCACCCCGGTCGGCCGGCGGCTGCACACCCTGGCCGACGTATTCGCCTACGCCGCCGCCTGCGGGATCAAGCTGCGCCTGGACGGCAGCGAGATCCAGGTCCGCCGCCCGAAGGCAGGCTGGCCCGGGCGGCGGGCGTTCGTGTCCGGCAAGAAGAAGCAGAACACCATCAAGTTCACCAAGGTCAGCGACGGTCAGGGACGCACCGTCTGGGACGGGGCGTTCCGTCCGGGCCGGGTGCACGACCAGACCGCACTGCAAACCGACGGCATCGACAACCTGCTGGAACAGTTCCCCCACGTGCAGGCCGAGATGGACGCCGGCTACCGCGGCCTGCGCTGAGAATGCTATTTTTCACTCCGATTATGCCGAGGTTGATGTTAGGCCGGAGAACCTGAGAATGGCCTGCTCAGGCCGTGCCTGCTGACAGATTACCCGGCTTAACGATCGGAGTTATCGTCCGTCGTATCCCCTGCGTCTGTGGAAGGAGACGGCGATGGATATGACGGTGACAGGGATCGGCTCGGTGGTGGTCGCGGAGTTACGAGCG
>DASWFT010000688.1:0-3272 GCA_036394075.1 Streptosporangiaceae bacterium | reverse complement strand
TGGTTGAACGAGGCCACCGGTGAGGTCTCCGACAGGCCATAGCCTTCCAGCACCAGGCAGCCGAACGCCTCCTCGAAGCCGCGCAGCACCTCGACCGGCATCGCCGCGCCGCCGGACATGCAGAGCCGGAGCGCGGACACGTCGTGCGCCGCCCTGTCCGGGTGGGCGAGCAACGCTCCGTACATCGTCGGCACACCCGCGAAGACGGTCACACGGTGCCCGGCCAGGATCTGCAGCGCCTGACCCGCGTCGAACCGCGGGAGCAGGGTCAGGCACGCCCCCGACGCCACGGCGGCGTTGAGGGTGCAGGTCTGCCCGAACGAATGGAACAGCGGGAGGCCGCCGAAGATCACGTCGCCGGGACCGAGATCCATCACATCGGTGCACACCACCTCGGTATTGCGGGCCAGGTTGGCCTGGGTGAGCTCGGCGCCTTTCGGCTGGCCGGTCGTGCCCGAGGTATACAGGATCACCGCGGTGTCCTCGTCATCGCGATCGGCGACCCGGTGATCAGGGGCCGCCGAGGCCACCAGATCCGCGAAGGTGGCCGGGTCCACCATGACCGCCTCCGCATCCGCCCGCTGCGCACCGCCGCGCGCGTCGGCCGCGACCGTATGCCAGGCGACGATCAGCCTGGCCCCGGAGTCGCCGAGGTAATAAGCGACCTCCCGCACCTTCAGCAGCGGGTTCATCGGGACGACCACCCCGCCGGCGCGGAGCACGCCATAGTAGACAACCGCGAATTCGGCCACGTTGGGCAGCATGATCGCGATCCGGTCGCCGGGGTTCACGCCGCGTTCGCGGAGCAGCCCGGCGACCCGGGCGCTCGCCTGGTCGAGTTCCCGGTACGTTGTCCCGGTCTCACCCATACGCACAGCCACGCGGCCAGCGTGGACATCCGCCGTGTCCACGAGATTCGATGCCAGGTTCACCATTGCATCCTCCTTCGGCGGAGGGAACCCCAGCCCACGCGAACGCCGAGGGCGAACTTCATCGTCCGGGCAATGGGCCCGGCCGTCGATGTCCCCGCGCACCGACTAAGCGACGCAGCGTTGGTTCCAGCGCACAACCAGGCCCAGAACGTCCAGGCAACATCCATTCTGGTGAGTGAGGCGACAGAGAGGATCCGGCCATGACCGCAGCGAGCCGGCCGCAGGCCTGATCGGCGGTTGTGCCGCGCGCCCAAGAGAGCGGCGGAACCTCGTGTTGCCAGCACGTTTGTCCCCCGATCACGGCTCCGTAGTGTCGCAGATCACAGGCCGATGGCACGAAGCGTTACCGCGCGAGCTTCCGCGGGTCGTGGTCATCGTCAGGCTCCAAGCGAGCTTCTGATCACAGCGAAAGGGGCCGGGATGGACACCGTCCGGCGCTACCCGATGCTCATCGACGGGGACTGGGTCGACACCGCTGACCGCTTTGAGATCCGCAGCCCCGCCACCGAGGAACTCGTGGCCAGCGTGGCCAAGGGCGGCCGCGAGCATGCCGACCGGGCGGTCGCCGCGGCTAAAGCAGCGCATGAGGGGGGCCGATGGCGCCGGACGCCACCGGCGCAGCGGGCCGCGGTGCTCGATGCGATAGCACGGCGGCTCACCGAACGAATGGATGAACTGGCAGCCCTCCAGGTGCTGGAAAATGGCACGACGTTGCGCCAGGCGGGCGCGTTCCACCTCGGCTTCTCGATCGCCCACCTGCAGTACTTCGCCGAACTGGCCCGCGGGTACGACTTCGAGCGTCCCGGACCACGGCTGAGGATCCCGACATTGGCCAGCGGCATCGTGCGCCGTGAGCCGATTGGCGTGTGCGCAGCCATCGTGCCGTGGAACTTCCCGCTGCTGCTGGCCGTCTGGAAGATCGGCCCCGCTCTGGCCGCGGGCAACACCATCGTTGTCAAACCCGATGAGCGCACCCCGCTGACGCTGCTGGAGTTGGCCAAAGTGGCGCAGGAGTGCGGGCTGCCGGCCGGCGTGCTGAATGTCGTGACCGGTGAGGGCCCCGTCGTCGGGGCCCGGCTCGCCAGCCATCCGGACGTCCGGAAGATCGCTTTCACCGGTTCCACCGCCGTCGGGCGCGAGATCATGCGGCAAGCCGCGGGCAATGTGAAACGCCTGACCCTCGAGCTTGGCGGCAAGGGCCCCAATATCGTGCTCGATGACGCCGACCTGGACGTCGCGGTGGACGGCACGCTGTTCGGTGGCCTGATGAACCAGGGCCAGGCCTGTGAGGCGGGCACCCGGGTCATCGTGCTAAGCAGCGTGCACGACAAGTTCGTCGAGCGCCTGATCGAACGCACCAGGACAATCTCGATCGGGAATCCACTGGACCTCGCCACCGACTTCGGACCTGTCATCTCGGCGGAAGCCCGCGACCGCATCCTCCGGTACATCCAAACCGGCCAGGACGAAGGCGCCACTCTGGCTTACGGCGGGGGCGTGCCGACCGGACCGCAGTTCGAACGCGGCTTCTGGGTCGAGCCGACGATCTTCACTGACGTGGGCAACGGCATGACCATCGCGCGCGAGGAGATCTTCGGCCCGGTCCTGGCGGTGATCCGTTGCGAGACCGTCGAGGAGGCGATCCGGATCGCCAATGACACCGAGTACGGGCTCTCCGCCGGTGTCTGGAGCACGGACAACCAGCGCGCCCTTGACGTTGCCGGCCAGCTTGAGGCCGGCACCGTATGGGTCAACGACTGGCACATGGTCAGCGCCGCCTACCCCTTCGGTGGGTTCAAGCAGAGCGGGCTGGGCCGCGAACTCGGTCCGCACGCGCTGGACGAGTACACCGAGGAGAAGTTCGTCCACCTCGACCTGTCCGGCCGGCTGGAGCGCCGGGCCTACCCGCTGCTGCTCGGAACCCCGGCGAGAGCGAGGAGTTGATCATGTTCACGCAATGCGTGGCCGGCACGGAAACGGCAACGACCAGGACGGAGGCGTCATGGACATACTGACCGAGGGTTATGCCCTCCCGGTGGCCGGTGGCTTCTACCCGAAGCCGCCTTACCTCTACCGAGGCGCGAAGGCGATCATCGCCTTGTACGAGGCCGACCCGGCGCGGATTGCCGAGCTGCTTCCGCCGGGTGTGGCGCCCCTGGAAGACCCGCCGGTGTGTATCGCCTGGGTAGTCCACTACCCGTTCTCGACGCTGGGCGTCTACAACGAGACGATCATGCTGATCCGGGTCAGCTTCGAGGGCGAGCCGTACACCTTCTGCCCGTTCATCTACGTCGACAACGACGCGGCGCTGGCGTGCGGCCGGGAACTATGGGGGTTCCC
>DASWFT010000687.1:0-12397 GCA_036394075.1 Streptosporangiaceae bacterium | reverse complement strand
CGGCTGGGCCACGACGTGGCCTTCCCGATGGACCAGTCATGCTGCGGGCAGATGCATCTGAATTCCGGATACCGGCGTGAGGCGGTGCCCATGGTGGCCGGCTTTACTGAAGCGTTCGGGAAATTCGATGCGATTGTCACGCCCTCGGCGTCCTGCGCGGCCATGGTGCGCGAGTATCACCCGGCGCTCGCGGCCAGCACCGGTGACCGCGCACTCGCCCGGGAGGCCGAGCGGATCGCGCCCCGGGTGCACGAGCTGTCGGGGCTGCTCGTAAACGTGTTGGGGGTTACCGACGTGGGCGCGTACTTCCCGCACCGGGTGACCTATCACCCCAGCTGTCACTCGCTGCGGATGATGCGGGTCGGCGACGCGCCGCTGCGGCTGCTCCGCGCCGTGCGCGGGATCGACCTGGTCGATCTGCCGGACGACGAGACCTGCTGCGGTTTCGGCGGCACGTTCTCGCTGAAGAACCCGGACGTGTCGGCGGCGATGTGCGCGGACAAGGTCGCCGCCGTGCTGCAGACCGGTGCCGAGGTGCTCTGCTCCTCCGACAGCTCGTGCCTCATGCACGTCGGCGGGGCGCTGGCCCGCCAGCGGACGGGGGTCGCCACCATGCATCTGGCCGAGATCCTGGCCAGCACCGATGCCGTCGACGCCGGGCGGCGAGCGGGAGGGCGCGCATGAGCATGCCGACCTACCTCGGCATGCCGGCCTTTCCCGAGGCCGCCGCCGCGGCCCTGCAGGACTCCCAGTTGCGCCGCAACCTGGCCCACGCCACCGGCGCCATCCGGGTGAAGCGGGCGGCGGCCGTCGCTGAGCTTACCGACTGGCCGGAGTTGCGCGCCGCGGCCAAGGCGATCAAGGATCACACCCTGGCCAACCTGGACGTCTACCTGACCCGCCTGGAGGAGCGGGTGGTCAGCGCGGGCGGCCAGGTGCACTGGGCGGCCGATGCCGAAGAGGCGAACGCCATCGTGGTTTCCCTGGTGCAGGCCGCGGGAGCCGACCAGGTGGTCAAGGTGAAGTCCATGGTCACCCAGGAGACCGGCCTCAACGAGGCGCTGGCCGCCGAGCACATCCACGCGCTCGAGACTGACCTGGCCGAGCTCATCGTCCAGCTGGATGGGGACCGGCCCAGCCACATCCTGGTGCCGGCCATTCACCGCAACCGCGCCGAGATCAAGGACATCTTCCTCCGGGACATGCCAGGTGCACCGGCCGATCTCACCGACCAGCCGTCGGACCTCGCCGCGGCGGCCCGGTCTTACCTGAGGCGAGCGTTCCTGCAGGCGACGGACGGGATCTCGGGGGCGAACTTCGCCATCGCCGACACCGGCACGCTGGTCGTCGTCGAATCCGAGGGCAACGGCCGGATGTGCCTGACGCTGCCCGAGACGCTGATCTCCGTGGTGGGCATCGAGAAGGTGTTGCCGTCCTGGCGTGACCTGGAGGTGTTCCTCGCGCTGCTGCCCCGCTCGTCCACCGCGGAGCGGATGAACCCCTATACCTCGACGTGGACCGGCGTGACCCCCGGCGACGGCCCGCAGGCGTTCCATCTCGTGCTGCTCGACAACGGCCGGACCGGCGCGCTCGCGGATGCCACCGGCCGCCAGGCGCTGCGCTGCATCCGCTGCTCGGCCTGCCTGAATGTGTGCCCGGTGTACGAGCGGACCGGCGGGCACGCCTACGGCTCGCCCTACCCGGGGCCGATCGGCGCGATTCTCACCCCGCTGCTTCGCGGTGTCACCTCGCCGATCGACGCTTCGCTGCCGTACGCCTCCAGCCTGTGCGGCGCCTGCTACGACGTCTGCCCGGTGGCGATCAACATCCCCGAGGCGCTGATCTACCTGCGCGGGAAAGCGGTCGATGCGAAACGACACGGTTTTCCTCGCCCCGAACGTATAGCCATGGGTGCTGCCGCATGGACCTTGCGATCCCCTCGGCGGCTAGGCGTGGCGCAGCGTGTGGCGTCGGGTAGCCGGAGGTTCGTGGGCCGCCGCGGCTGGATCCGGCGGCTGCCGCCGCCGCTCAGCGCGTGGACGCAGACCCGGGACGCGCCGGCGCCGCCGCCCGAGTCGTTCCGCGCCTGGTGGGCCAGGACCAGGGGAGACAAGGAATGACCGACCAGCCAATGATGGGTCGGGGTTCCCGGGAGCAGGTGCTGCGCCGGGTCCGCGCGGCGATCCAGGACGGCGCGGCCGGGCCTGTCGGCTCGCCGGACGCAGCCGGGGACGGGCCGGGAGCCGGGGCCGGGCCGGGAGCCGGGGCCGGGCCGGGAGCCGGCAGCGGACCGAGAGCCGGGAGCGGACCGGGAGCCGGGGCCGGGGACGCTGACCGGGAACGACGCGCCGATGCGGAGTACGCCGCTTTGCCACGCGAGTACCTGGCCGCCCATCACGAGCCCGATGCCCACGACATCGTCGCCCTCTTCGCCGAGCGGGCCGCCGACTATCGGGCGGTGGTCGAGCGGGTTCCGGCCAGCATACTGCCTGACGCAGTCGCCCGGATACTCGCCGAGCGGGCCGCATCGAACGTGGCTCTGGGGGCCGAGGAGGGGGCTGTAGAGGCGGACGAGGCCGTTGTGACTGCTGGGACGGGAGATGGCGCTCCTAGGGCGCAGTTTGTCGTTCCGCGGGGGCTTCCGGCGGACTGGCTGACCCGGTGCGCCGAGGAGTGCCCGGGTGCCGCGCTCATCGTCGACGATCCGCCACTGGCCACCGCAGTCCTTAACGCTGCCGCGGGCGTGGTGACCGGGTGCGCCGTCGCGATCGCCGAGACCGGGACCATCGTGCTGGACCACGGCCCGGGCCAGGGCCGCCGCGCGATCACCTTGGTGCCTGACTTCCACCTTGTCGTGGTCACGCATGACCAAGTGGCGGCCGACCTCCCCGGTGCCTTCGCCAGGCTGGATCCGGTCCGGCCGCACACGCTGATCTCTGGCCCCTCGGCCACGAGCGACATCGAACTGGTCCGGGTCGAGGGCGTGCATGGCCCGCGCACCCTGCACGTGCTTATCGCCGACCCCGGCTAAGCGCCCGGCTACGTATCTCAGGCCGGGGGGCTGACGTAGCCGATGGTCAGCAAGCGCAGCATGCCGCTCAGTGTGCCGCACGCATCGCCTCGGACCGGGTGCCGCTGGCCCGATCAGGACGTCCCGCAGTTCGGGCATAGGCCGAACATCTCGACTGTGTGGTCCACCGCGGTGAAGCCAGCCTCGGCAGCGACCTGCTCGGCCCAGCGCTCCACGACGCGTCCCTCGACCTCGACGCTGCGCCCGCATTGGCGGCAGGTCAAGTGGTGGTGGTGCACGTGGCTGGCGCACCGGCGGTAGAGCGTCTCACCGCTGGCGTCCCGGATGGTGTCGACCCGGCCGTCCTCGCTCAGGACCTGAAGGTGCCGGTAAACGGTGGTGAGACCGATGTGCTCGCCCCGGCGGCGCAGCTCGGCATGGATCTGCTGGGCGCTGCAGAAACCGGGCAGGCCGTCGAGCGCCCCGGAAAGAGCCTCCGCCTGGCGAGTGCCGCGTACCCGCGTGCCGCTCAGCGGGGGCTTCGCGGGCGCCGGGGTCATCACACCCGCACATTAGCAGTCGCCCGAAGGTGCTTCCCCGCCCCGAGCCTGGGCGCTCACGCACGTGTCCCAGGCGCCTTCGGTCAAGATGGAGGTATGGCACAGCGACTAAAGGACGCCACCAGCCCCTACCTTCTGCAGCACGCCGGCAACCCGGTGGACTGGTGGCCCTGGGGCGACGCCGCCTTCACGGAGGCACGGGCGCGCGACGTTCCCGTTCTGCTATCTGTGGGTTATTCGGCTTGTCATTGGTGCCATGTGATGGCGCACGAGTCCTTCGAGGACACACCGACCGCGGCCATGATGAACGAGAACCTCGTCGCGATCAAGGTAGACCGCGAGGAGCGCCCCGATGTGGACGCCGTGTACATGACCGCGACGCAGGCGATGACCGGTCAGGGCGGCTGGCCCATGACGGTCTTCATGACACCGGACCGCGAGCCTTTCTTCTGCGGGACCTATTTCCCGCGCGAGCAGTTCCAGCGCCTGGTCGCGGGGGTGGCGAAGGCCTGGCGGGAGGATCGCGGCAACGTCACCGATCAGGCCCAGCGGATCGCCGCCGCGCTGGCCGAGCGCGCGGCGCCGTGGGGCGGGGCGGCCGACCCGCCGGACGCGGCGGGCCTGCGGGATGCGTGCGATCAGGCCGTTACCGGGCTGGCCACCGACTACGACGCGGTGCGCGGCGGCTTCGGGGGAGCGCCGAAGTTCCCGCCCTCGATGGTGCTGGAGTTCCTGCTCCGGCACTCCGAGCGGGTCCCGGAGGCCGGCGAGCCGGCGCTGGCGATGGCCGCCTTCACCGCCGGTGCGATGGCCAGCGGCGGCATGTACGACCAGCTAGGCGGGGGATTCGCGCGCTACTCGGTGGACGCGGGGTGGGTGGTGCCACATTTCGAGAAGATGCTCTACGACAACGCCCTGCTCGCCCGGGTATACGCGCACCTGTGGCGGCGCACCGGCTCGCCGCTGGCCCGCCGGGTGGCGCGGGAGACCTGCGCCTGGATGATCAGGGATCTGGGCACGGCCGACGGCGGCTTCGCCTCGGCGCTGGATGCCGACAGCGACGGCGAGGAGGGGCTCTTCTACACCTGGACCCCCGCGGAACTGACCGACGCGCTCGCCGCGCCCGACGGGCAGTACGCGGCGGAGGTGTTCGGCGTCACCGAGGCCGGCACGTTCGAGGGCGGGCGCTCGGTGCTGCGACTGCTAGCCGAACCCGACGACACCGGGCGCTTTGCGCGCGTTAGAGAAATTCTTCTGGCCAAACGGAACCAGCGGGTAGCTCCCGCACGTGATGACAAAGTAGTAGCCGCATGGAACGGACTGGCCATCGCGGCGCTCGCCGAAGTGGGATTGCTGCTTGAGGAGCCCGGATTCGTGACTGCAGCCCAGGATGCGGCCGGCTTGCTGGCCGGGGTGCAGCTGAGCGGGGGCCGGATCGCCCGGACCTCGCGGGATGGCGTTGCCGGGCCCAGCGCTGGTGTGCTTGAGGACTACGCGTGCGTGGCCGAGGGCTTCCTGGCTCTTTCCGGGGTGACCGGGGACCATGGCTGGGTGGATCTGGCCGGGGAATTGCTGGACGTGGTGCTGGACCGGTTCGCCGATGGGGCCGGCGGTTTCTACGACACCGCGGACGACGGCGAGCCGCTGGTTTACCGGCCCGCCGACCCGGCGGACGGCCCTGCCCCGTCCGGCGCCTTCGCGGCCGCCGGCGCGCTGCTCAGTTATGCGGCACTGACCGGGTCAGCGCGGCACCGGGAGGCGGCGGTGGCTGCCCTCGGAGTGCTCCCGCCGATCGCGACCCGGTTCCCGCGCGCCGCGGGCTGGGGCCTGGCGGTGGCCGAGGCGATCATCTCGGGTCCGGCCGAGATCGCCGTGGTCGGGCCGCCTGGGGACGCCCGGACCGGCGCGTTGCATGTGACCGCCCTGCGGGCGGCGCCGCCCGGGGCAGTGATCGCGCTCGGCGATGGCAGGCAGACCAGGGGTGGTCCGGCTGATGGAGGGCCGCTGACCAGCAGAAGTCCAGTTGATGGAGGGCTGGCCGGCAGTGGTCCGGCTGATGGAGGGCCGCTGCCCAGCAGAAGTCCAGTCGATGGCGGGCTGGCCGGCAGTGGTCCGGTTGATGGGATGCTGGCTAGTGTGGCGAGCATTCCGCTGCTTGCGGGCCGGAGCCTGGTGAACGGTTCACCGGCCGCCTATGTGTGCCGGGACTTCACCTGCCTGGTCCCGGTCACCGAGCCAGCCGCGCTGCGGGAAGCATTGGGTTATCCGGTATAAGGGGCTGGGTGTGGGTATAGAGGCCTGCGTGACATCTCGGGCGCCAGCGTTGGCCCCGGCGCGCGCCTGGATGCGCCGTGCGGCACCTGTGGGCTGCGCGGCGCTCGCCCTTCTCGCCATGGGCGCCGCCTGGCCCTCGTCGGCGGGCCGGGCTGCCCAACGGGGCGCCACCCCCGCGGGGCATGGCTCGGTCCTGGACAGTTCGGCCACGATGATGCTGCCCGCCCCCGGGGGGTCCTTGCCTGCGCAGCCGCCCGGTGCTAAGCCGCTGGGCAAGCTGCTGCACGCGGACGTGCTGGTGATCTCGCGCCAGTCGCTGGCCGCGCGCAGTGACGCCGCCGTACGGCGGGTACCGGGTGTGGTGGCGGCCGGGTTGGTGGATGCCGCCCGGATCCAGGTCAACGGGAAGTTCGTGGCGATGCTCGGGGTGGACCCGACCACGTTCCGGGTCTTTGCCGAGCGTCCCACGGCCGCATCCGGTGCGCTCTGGCAGAGCGTCGCGGACGGCGGCATCGCCGTCTCCTACACCATGGGCCGCCTGGACAAGCTGCCGCTTGGTGGCACGGTGCGCGTGGCCGGGCGGAAGGTGGAATCCCTGCGCGTCGGCGGGTTCGGCACCGTGGGCATCGGCGGCGTGGACGCGGTTGTCTCCACCGCGGTGGCCCGTTCGCTCGGCTTCCCGGCCGGCAACGCGCTCGTGGTCAGCGCGCCGCACGCCACGATGGCGACGCTGGTCGCGCACATCAAGTCGGTTGTGCCGAAGGGGACCCTGGTCGAACCGCTGGTGGCGTCTACTACTGCCCGTCCGGGCGTGGCGGGGGCGGCCGCCGGGAGTGCGTCAGCGCCACCTTCCGGCACTGCCTCAGCGCCAGCCTCCGGGACTGGGCCGGCTTCCGGCACCGGGCTCACCAGCGTTCAGCTCACCGCCATGCTGAATGCCGCCGTGAGCAGGCTCGGCATGCCTTACGTCTGGGGGGCGGCCGGGCCGACGTCATTTGACTGCTCTGGCCTGGTGAAGTGGTCCTTCGCCCAGGCGGGCGTCGTGATGCCGCGGGTCGCCGCGGATCAGGCGCGTACCGGGCCGGCGATCTCGCTCAGCCAGGCCCAGCCCGGCGACCTGCTCTTCTACCACACCGACCCGACCGCGCCCAATTACATCTCGCACGTCACCATCTACCTGGGCCGGGGCTGGATGATCCAGGCGCCGCAACCGGGCGAGAACGTCCAGGTCGTGCCGGTCGCCATGGGCAGCGAGTTCGCCGGTGTGGTCCGGGTGTCACCGGCGATCGCCGCCGCCGTGGCCGGGTCCCCGATGAGCTGACCCAGCCCGGATTGCTGCCGCGGTGGCCTGGCTCGTTTACGGGATCGTCGGCGGGCGAATCTGTGGTTTGGCGGTGCTTGCTGTCGGGAGGCAAGTGCGTAATCTTTATTACATGAGCACTGCCAAAGAAGAAGCGGGCAGCCCGACCGAGCAACTGCGCGCCTGGTTCGTCGGCCGCATGCCTGATGGCTGGTTCGCCGAGGCGCCGGACGTGCGGCTGGACCGGGAAGAGATCACGGTGGTCGGTCATCTCGAGGACCCGGGAACCGGGCCGGACACGGCCGAGGCAGAGCGCGCGGCGGCCGCGGACGGCCGTGCCCGCAAGTTCCGTGAGGAGACCCGTGAGCACCGGGTCGAGATCGCCCGGGAGGCGGAACTCAGATTCGGCCGGAAGGTGTCATGGGGCGTCATCTGCGGCGACCGGAAGGTGATGTTCACCACAGTGTCAGTACCGGTGATGACCCGGCTCCGCCAGTCTGAGCGCCGGGTGCTCGACACCCTCGTGGACGCCGGGGTGGCCCGCAGCCGCAGTGATGCACTGGCCTGGTGCGTCCGGCTGGTCGGGGAGCATGAGGACACCTGGCTGGCTCAGCTGAGGGAAGCGCTGCGCCGGGTCGAGGAGGTCCGGGCCGTGGGCCCCCAGGCGTGACCAGCGCGGAAATAAACGGATAAAGGGTTTATACCAAAGGTCTAAACCATTCCGGGGGAAAGCTCCGCCTCTTCGGTTCCTCGGCCCGGGCCGGGCTTTCCCGCCTGCCTTCGAGAGCGGGAATTCGCGCTCGCCCGGGCCCTGCCAGCGGGTACTCTGGCCATCGCCCGGATCACCTTCCTGGCTTGTTCCCGGCCGCCTCAACCGAGGATTCGCAGAACGCCGAGGCGGGCCACATTTAATCCGGCCATGCCGGGGTACACTCCCCAAATCCCGCATGTACTGAGCGCAGATGCCTGTGTGTCATGGCGGGTGAACCCGGGCGAAGCGTGCGTTAGGCGCGCCTAAGAGGAGGAGCGATCGTGGCGCATCAGGTAAACGCGGCGGCGGTGGAGTGGAATCCGACCGCAGAGCGTCTCCGCGAGCTGGCGGAGAAAATGCCGAACTCATCGGTCACTGAGTTCGGCAATGTGGCAGTGAAAGCTCGCGTGGACTCCCGCAGCACCCGGTCGACCTACCTCGTGGAGGACTCGACCAATGCGACCAAAAAAACGATCACGCGCGCGGAATCTGACCGGCTGGCGGCGGCGCAGGACGCTTACATGGCCGGCAGCCACCTGGTAGTCGTGGACGGCTACATCGGCTCCGACCCAGCGTTCCGCACCAGGGCGAGGTTGATCATGGAGGCGGCCAACGCAAACGTGGCCGGCATGCAGCAGCAGCTCTACTACCCGGTGGAGGCGGACTACGACCCCGCTACCTGGGAACCGGATACGACGGTCATCTACACGCCCAACCTCCCCGCGCCCGGCTACCCCGATGACCGGGTCATTGTGGTGGACCTGAAGAGCAACATCACCCGCGTGCTCAACTCGGACTACTTCGGTGAGTCCAAGAAGGGCGGCCTGCGGATGTGGAACAACATCGTGTTCAACCGCGGCGGCCTGGCGCTGCACGCCGGCTGCAAGGTGATCCCGGTGGACGGGCAGCCCACCACCGTTCTCATCGTGGGCCTCTCCGGAACGGGCAAGACCACGACGACGTTCACCACGCAGTTGGGCAGCAAGCCCGCCCAGGATGACTTCGTCGCGCTGATGCCCGGCGGCCGGGTCTACGCGACCGAGAACGGGTGCTTCGCCAAGACGTTCGGGCTTGACCCCAAGTTCGAGCCCGCGATCTATTACGCCACCACCAAGCCGGACGCCTACCTCGAGAACGTGTCGGTGGACGCCAACGGCGCGGTGGACTTCTTCGATACCTCCTACACCAAGAACGGCCGCACCACCTGGCCGTTCTCCTACGTGGACCCCTGGCCCGCCGACCAGGTGCCGCCGGCTGAGTTCCTGCTCATCCTGAACCGGAACGAGAACATCGTCCCCGGCGTGGCCCGCCTGGACCGCGCCCAGGCCGCCGCCTACTTCATGCTCGGTGAGACCACCGGCACCTCGGCCGGAGGCAAGGACGAGGAGGGCAAGTTCCTGCGCGTCCCCGGGACCAACCCGTTCTTCCCGCGCGACATGGCCGACATGGGCAACCGGATGCTGGAACTGCTGGACAGCCGCGAACTCAAGGTGTATGTGCTCAACACCGGCCGGGTAGGCGGCGGGGACGATCACCCTGGCTCGAAGAAGGTCACCATCCCGTTCTCCTCAGCGATCGTGCAGGCGATCGTCGAGGACACCATCGCGTGGACGGAGGACCCCGACTTCGGGTACGAGATCGCCGTGTCCGTGCCCGGCGTCGACGATGCCGAGATCATCCAGCCCCGCAGGCTCTACGAGCGCCAGGGGCGCCTTGGGGACTACGACGCGATGGTCGCCCGGCTGAAGCGTGAGCGCAAGGAATACCTCGGCTCCTTCGCCGGGCTTGACGAGGCCATCGTGAAGGCGATCGGCTGAGCTGCTGCCCGGCTGTGCCGGGCCCGCTCGCCGGTCAGGCGGGCGGGCCCGGCGCGTGGCACGTGGCTGCGGCGCCCCCCGTGCCGAGCGGCTGAACGACGGACTAACGTCGTGTATACATGTGATTACATTTAGTAGTCGTGGCGAGCCAGTCCGGCGGACCGTCGCGACCTCAGCCCGAACTGGTGAGATTCTTGGATACGGTGCTGAGAGGTGATCCGGCTGTGGCAGGATCGCCAGCCGCTCATACCACGCCCGCCGGGCGGGAGCAGGATCTCTCGGCGGCCCGCTGGCTGGGCCGGGCGAGCCTGCTGCGGAATAACAGCTGAGGAAGGGTGCAGATGGGGTTTCGCGATCTCGTCTACCGGCTGTATGAGCACAGGCTGGAGGCGTCCCTCTCCCCGCGCACGATTCCCAGGCACGTCGGGGTAATCCTCGACGGCAACCGCAGGTGGGCGCGCTCGGCGGGCCTCGCTGATGTCAGCGACGGCCACCAGAAAGGCGCGGATCACATCTTCGAACTGCTCGGCTGGTGCCGTCAGGCCGGAGTCGAAGTGGTCACGCTCTGGCTGCTCTCCACCGACAACCTGGCCCGTCCGCCGGCCGAGCTCGCGACCCTCCTCCGGATCATCGAGGGCACCGTCCAGGGCCTCGTCACGCAGGGCTGGAACGTCAACCCGGTGGGAGCCCTGGACCTGCTGCCCGCGGAAACAGCGCAGGTGCTCAAGGACGCGGGGGAGGCCACCGCCGGCCACCCCGGGCTGATGGTCAACGTGGCGGTCGGCTACGGGGGCAGGCAGGAGATCGCGGACGCGGTCCGCTCGCTGCTGCACGACCACGCCACCAAGGGGACCAGCATCGAGGAACTCGCCGAGATCCTCGACATCGAGCACATCGCCGATCACCTCTACACAGCCGGCCAGCCCGATCCTGACCTGGTTATCAGGACGTCCGGGGAGCAGCGGCTGGGCGGATTCCTGCTCTGGCAGAGCGCCCACTCGGAGTTCTACTTCTGTGACGCCTACTGGCCCGCCTTCCGCCGGGTGGACTTCCTGCGCGCACTCCGCTCGTACGCGGCACGGCACCGCAGGTTCGGCTCCTGACGCTGCCCGAGGCTGGTGCCTGAGGTTGCTGCTGCCTCAGGCCGCTGACTGACGCTGACGACGCTGCTGAGGCTGCTGAGGCCTGAGGCTGCTGAGGCGTGGGTCTTCCGGGGAATGCCCGATCACGGGTACCGTCGGGGGTGACGGGCGGTGCCTAGCCGCCCGCCGGGAGGGCCCTCGACATTCTCGAGCTCCGTGTCCTGGCACGCAGGCGAGACGAGCGAAGGGCCGGGGTACGGCCTTTCGTGGGCCGGTCCCGGTCCTGGAGACACTTCTGTGTCCGACCACGGCGCCACCCCAGGCGCCCAGGGGAGAACGAGTGGCCAGTTCTTCTGCCCGCCGCTACACGCGGCCCAGCAGCGCCAGCACCGACACTGTCAGCGACAGCCCGGAGCGTCCCGACGCCCGCCGCACCTACGTGCTGGACACCAGCGTCCTGCTTGCCGACCCGGCCGCCATCGGCAGGTTCGCCGAGCATCGCGTTGTCCTGCCGATCGTCGTGATCACCGAACTGGAGGCCAAGCGGCACCACCCCGAGCTTGGCTTTTTCGCCCGGCAGGCCCTGAGGTACCTGGATGACCTGCGGATCGAGTACGGGAGGCTCGATGCGGAACTGCCGGTCGGGGACGAGGGCGGGACGGTCTGCGTCGAGCTGAATCACGCCGACCCCCAGGTGCTGCCCCCCGGGTTCCGGCTCGGTGACAACGACACGCGGATCCTGTCGGTGGCGCGCAGCCTGGCGGCCGAGGGCAACGATGTGGTGCTGGTCAGCAAGGACCTGCCGCTGCGGGTGAAGGCCGCGTCGATCGGCCTGACCGCCCAGGAGTACCGGGCCGAGCTTCCGGCCGACTCCGGCTGGACCGGCATGGCCGAACTGGATGTCAGCGCCGATGAGATCACGGAACTGTACGACACGGGGAAGCTCGACTGCCTGGCCGCGCGTGAACTGCCCTGCCACACCGGCCTGGTGCTAGCCGCGGGCGCGCACGGCGGGCACGGCGGGTGCAGCGCGCTCGGCCGCGTGCTTCCCGACAAGTCGGTGCGGCTGGTCCGCGGCGATCGTGAGGCGTTCGGCCTGCGTGGCCGGAGCGCCGAGCAGCGGGTGGCCCTCGATCTGCTGCTCGACCCGGATCTGGGGATTGTCTCGCTCGGCGGCCGCGCGGGCACCGGGAAGTCGGCGCTCGCCCTCTGCGCCGGCCTGGAGGCGGTGATGGAACGTCACCAGCACCGCAAGGTGGTGGTGTTCCGCCCGCTGTACGCCGTGGGTGGCCAGGAACTCGGCTACCTGCCGGGATCCGAGGCCGACAAGATGAACCCGTGGGCCCAGGCGGTCTACGACACGCTGTCCGCGGTGACTTCCCAGGACGTGATCGACGAGGTCCTGGCCCGCGACATGTTCGAGGTGCTGCCGCTGACCCACATCCGCGGCCGTTCGCTGCACGACTCGTTCGTGATCGTGGACGAAGCGCAGTCGCTGGAACGGGGCGTATTGCTGACTGTTCTTTCCCGGATCGGGGCCGGATCGAGGGTGGTGCTCACGCACGACATCGCGCAGCGGGACAACCTGCGGGTGGGCCGGCAT